>NZ_CP061835.1:318648-637296 GCF_014789145.1 Weissella viridescens
GACACATTAAAGACCGGCTTTGATTGGTAGCCGTTCATGCTCTGCCACATCACATTTTGATTCTGAACAGGGTCATCGTCTTTGAAATTTGCATTCAGAGCGTTGGTGCTAGCTGCAAAGGCAACTGGTAAAGCATAGGGGTTTTGGGACAGCATAGTTAAATCGTTCGTCCGTTTAATTGGGTAAATGCCATTTGTATCACCCCGTTTAAATTCAGTGGTATTAGCAGGCGTTCCAGGTCGATCGGGTTGTTGATTATTGCTTTGCAATAGATACTTCATCCCCAAAAGACTATCAGAAACGAGAGTGCCGCCAGTATAACTGACGTAATTGTCTCCCTCAGGCTGGCCGATTAAGGCCATAAAACGACTTTGTTGGTATTCTAACGCGGAACTAAAGGTTGAACCACCATTATAATTTCCTTGGAACGGATCTCCTTTGGTGCGCTGGAACGACTGGGTGACGCGGAAGAAATTCTGCTGTTTTTCTCGTTCAAGCGGTTTAGACATGTCATTGAGATTTTTGATGTAGGTTTGATACTCGGTATTTGAAAGATAGCTAAAGTTATTCAAAGTGAGTAGGGCACCGCAAGTCACCTCGGCTAGCACTAAGAGGCCAACAAAGCTTAACCAGTAATCGTCATGTCTACGCAAAGTCATTAATAACAAGAGTAAGAGGAAGAAAGAAACGCCAATTAACAGTTGTTCTTTGTTTAAGAAATTTAGCTTTGGTAGGCGGAAGTATAGGTAACCAACGATACCGGCGAACACAATTAGGAGACTCGCAGCCTGCAACAAACTCAAATGTAACTTGGGTTGCCAGATTGACGCAGCCAACCACAACAGCCAAAAACAAAAGACAAATGAGAACCGGTATGGATACCAGACCGGGAATTGAAAACCATGCCAGAACAGGTTAAGTGGTCCATACATCATCGAAACGAGCAGGAAAGCAGTAATGAGGGCGGTCATTAACCTGACTTGCCAGCGAACAGTGCGTGATGTAATGAAGAACCAAAACAAAATTAAAGGTAAGCTACCAACAAAGAGGTTTGGTAAGCCAGTTGGCATTTGGTCAAAGTTGAAAGTGCCGACAAAAAATTTTCCTAACATATCTGGTGGGAAATAGTCGAAGCGCCATTTTAGATTTTCTAACATGTATTGGCTTTTACTATTCATGAGTGTGTAGGCAGTTGGAAGCCACGTCACACAAGATAGGCCAATACTGATGATGACACCAAATGAAAATTTCCCAAGCATATTGAAACGCACATGCCACTGGTAAGGTTCCCAAAAAAGGCGCCAAAGGATATACAGCACTAGAAAGACACCAATCATATAAGCCATATAGTAATTAATGATCATAATGGCGGTAAGCGGTAGAATGAATAACCAGATACTACGACCGTCTAATACCTTCTCTAGACCTAAAATAATTAAGGGTAGGAGAATTGCGGCATCAAGCCAGAGTAGATTAAGTTGATTCGCGACTAACCAGCCCATAAAGGCATAGCTTGTTCCAAAGACAGGCAGCGTATAACCTTTTTGCCAATTCAATTTGTGAATGGCAAAAGCAAATGACCAACTTGCTAAGCCATATTTTAAAACGGTTAATAAAAAGATTCCGGCTGGTAAGTGGACATTGTCAAAAAACAGTAGGATGAAATTCAAGGGACTAAATAGATAGTAGGCCCAATCACCGAATGTTTCACCCCCGAGTCCCTTTGAGAAACTATAGAATAGTTGACTCGGATCTTGAGTGAGGATGGTTTTAAAAGCGGCGAAAAAATCAATATATTGTTGGCCTAAATCAACGGTTAGCAGTGTGCTACTACCAAAAGGCGCCATATGGCGACTGGCAAAATAGACTGTCATGATTAAGGCTGGCAACAAAAAGGCACCCCAAAGGGCGCGGGTGTTTTTTTGCCATTTTAAAGGATTGAAAATGTTAGACATGCGTAAACTCCAATTTAATTAAGTTACTTCTATTAAAACACATTTATAATTATCGTACCTAAACTTATTTTTAGCACGAGGTATGCTACAATGGTAAAAGTTATTCAAGTAAAAAAGGGGTCAAATTATGCAAGCACCAAAACGACGTGGTGGACGTGGTAAGTCATCATCAATGTCACGCATTCCTGCCCGTCTAAATGTATTGCTCGGTATTGTCATTCTAATGCTAGGGGCCTTAGGTTGGCGCTTAGGTACACTACAAATCGCGCAAGGAAAACAATTTAAGGCAGAAGTAAATAGTTCTGACTCAAGCATTGAGCAAGTCAATGTGCAGCGTGGAATTATCTACGATAGTACTGGAAAAGCGTTGGTCACAAATTCTGGATCGCAGGCTATTACTTACACTAAACCTAAGAACGTCACAGAAGGTGATATGTATAAGGTTGCTAATGAGGTTAGTAAGTATGTGCGTGTGGATACAAAACAATTATCTGACGCTAATGTCAATAAATATTATATTCAAGATGAGAAGCGCGCTGCTGATTTGGCAAAGCAAGCTGGCATCACGCGCGCACCAGGTACGGACGAATATGTATCTGAATTAACAGACTATGCGAAGAAAAATCAAAATCAAGTGCAGTTAACTTCTGAACAAAAGAATGCGGCCATGATTTTTCAAAAGATGGAAAATGCTTATGCACTTTCAACAGTTTATCTGAAGGATAAAGGCGTTACACAAGGTGAAATTGCCGATATTGGTGAACGTCAATCAAAGATGCCGGGTGTGGCAGTCGGTCTATATTATCAACGTGAAGGATCAAAGAATTCCGATGAGTCATTAGCTAGTTTAGTTGGTGGCGTTTCAAAGTCTGGATTGCCAGAAGAACAAGTAAACTCATTATTGCAAGAAGGTTATTCACGTGATGATACAGTTGGTATTTCAGGTTTAGAGAAGCAGTATGAAGATGCACTTAAGGGAACGAAGCGGCGTGTTGAAATTAATGTTAACCAACAAGGGTATACCACGCAAAAGGTGTTGTATGGTGGTAAAGCAGGTTCAGACTTACGCTTGACAATCAACGCTAAGTTTCAAAAGGATGTCCAAGAAATCCTCAAGAGTCAAATTCCTGGTGGGTTAACGCAAGGGGCTTATGCTGTGGTGATGAATCCTAAAACTGGTGGTGTTTATGCCATGGGCGGGGTTAATCGTTTGAATGATGGAAAGTTGCAAGATGATGCTCTTTCAACGATTAATCGTGCTGAAGTTGTTGGATCTGTCGTAAAACCAGCTATGATTACAAATGGGCTATTGCATGGGACGATTACGCCGGAAAATAATACGATTGTCGATCAACCAATTCGTGTCGCTGGAACGTCAGTCAAGGCATCATACTTCAACCCGACAGGCGCACAGTCAATTCCATTGACCGCATCGGATGCACTTGAAGTGTCTTCTAACTCGTACGTGATGCAGTTGATGTTACAGATGGCTGGCCAACCCTATCATGCCGGTATGACGTTGAATGGACTTGATACTAACATCTTCCAAACGATGCGTGAAGGTTTCAATCGCTTTGGCTTGGGTGTTAAAACTGGAATTGATTTGCCAGGCGAAACCGCTGGTTTGCGTGGAGACACTGATCGTAGTCACATTGGTAATGCTTTGGACGAAACTTTTGGACAGTACGATACGTACACAACAATGCAATTAGCACAATATGTGTCGACGATTGCTAATGGTGGATATCGAATGAAACCACATGTTGTCCAATCAATTAATGAGCGTAGTGATAAATCAAAGGTGTTACAGACTGAAACCACGATTGCACCCAAATCACTTGGTTCTGTTGGCTGGACCCCAGCTCAACGACAAGTTATTTGGGATGGAATGGACAAGGTTGTTAACGGTTCAAGTCGATTCGTGACTGGAAAGAAATTGCAAGATTTGAAGCCAGGTGTATACGCGAAGACTGGTACTGCTGAAACGTTCACTAATGGTCAGTCAACGATTACTTCTTCATTGATTGCATTTGCACCAAATGCCGATGTTGCCATGGCAATCGTGGTACCTGGTGTTTCACAAAGCGCGGAACTCGTTAATATTCCAATCGCTAAAGAGATTTACAAGGCATATTGGAAGGATGTTGAAAGTCCTAAGAATGTGCCAGGTCAAAATACAAATTAATTTGTGTTAAACTGAGTCATAGACATGACTCAGTTTTTTTATGAAGGAAATTTAACATGATAGATAAGTCAAAAAGCAGAGCACAAGCATTATCACATTTGGTAGAATTATCAGACCAACAGCGAGTTTGGTATTTACAGAAATTGGTCCAACAAGTAACGGCACTCACTGAGTGGCAAAATGCAAAAGTTGTTGCTTTAACAATGGCCCAAGACGAAGAATTACCCACGGGATTATTAATTCAAACGGCATTATTACAAGGAAAAAAAGTGCTTCTACCAAAAGTGCGACCAAATCATAAAATGGATTTCATTCAAGTTGACGAAAAAACGGATTATGCCCGACATAAATTTGGGATGTTAGAGCCAATTGGCGAACCCTTTGTGAATTTAGATGAGATTGATTTTGTACTTGTACCAGGGTTAGCATTTGCTGAAGACGGTCAACGATTGGGCTTTGGAGGCGGGTACTACGACCGTTGGTTACCCAAAGTTAATGCCCCAAAGGTTGGCGTAACAATGGCTGCCAATTATTTTAAACGAGCGCAATGGCCGGTTGAACAGACGGATTACGCTTTAGACAAAATTATTGTATTGGATGGTTATCATGAATAATAAAGACATGTGGCAGCGCATACAGGCACGGCCAGTAACATGGTTGCTAACGTTCTTAATGATTGTGATTTTTTTAATTGAACTATTGTTCTCGCAAAGTTTCCAAATTAAAGCACCAATTCTCTACCAAATGGGTGCCGCTTATACACCAAGTATTATTGATGGACAATGGTGGCGCTTAATCAGTGCTGGATTTTTACATGGATCGCCAATCCATTTGATTGGTAACTTGGTTGTGTTTGTATGGCTAGGTGAATTGATTGAAGGGATGTTGGGGCGGCTGGCTATGCTCGTCTTATTCCTTAATAGTATTGTGGCCGGTAACCTTTTATCACTATGGATTGATCCATGGCAGACGTTAAGTGTGGGTGCCTCAGGTGGCATTTTTGGCTTTTTTGCAACATTTATTGTTTTTTGGCTTTTGGCTAGACAACCAGATCAATGGCGTGAACAAGCCAAAAGTATGGGGGCCCTGTTTGTTTTAATGATTGTCCTTAGCTTAATGACCCCCTCTGTGAGTGTTTCGGGTCATGTCGGAGGGTTTATCGGCGGATTACTCTTAACTGCAGGTGTCATGTGGCGGCGTCCGCTACAAGCCACCTTTAGAATTAAGATAACTGGCATACTTTTGAGCTGGTTAATAACATTGAGTGTTTACAGTGCAGTAGTGTTTTTGAGTTTACAGCGATGGGGAGGGTAACATGCATAATTTTCTAGATGTGTTAAATTTGCTCAAGAAGTACGATATATATATTCATGTTGGTAAGCGGCTGTGGGACATTGAATTGGCTGCAATTGAAATCGATAATCTATATCGAGCCAAGCTGATTACGCCCAAAGAATATGCACAAATTAAGTTAGTTCTGAATCGTGAACATGAAGATGAAGCGCGTCGCGAGCAGGAACAAGAAAATAACTAAAAAAAATAAAAATAGGTGTTTTTTTTGCAGGACGAATACGATATAATAATATTTGAAAGAACAAGAAAACGTTTACAAAATGTTTTCTTGGCAAGATAACTTAAACAAAAAATATATTGGAGACGACAATAATGGCTAAAGATAAGTTAATCGGTGTTGATTTAGGTGGAACAACAATTAAGTTTGCAATTTTGACCAGCGAAGGTGAAATTCAACAAAAATGGTCAATTCGTACAAATATCTTAGATGAAGGGTCACACATCGTGCCTGACATTATTGATTCAATTAACCACCACTTGGATCTTTTCCAACTTTCACGTGAACGTGTGATTGGAATTGGGATGGGAACTCCAGGAACAATTGACTTTGAAAATGGAACAGTTCGTTCAGCATACAACTTGAACTGGAGCGGTGAACAAGCTGTTCGTGCCCAACTTGAAGCTGGAACAGGTTTCCCTGTAACTTTGGACAATGATGCTAACTGTGCCGCCCTTGGAGAACAATGGCGTGGTGCCGGAGACAACGAACCTAATGTTGATTTCATTACACTTGGAACAGGTGTTGGTGGTGGATTAGTTCTTGATGGTAAGCTTGTTCACGGTGCTGCTGGTTCAGCCGGTGAAATCGGTCACGTGATTGTTGAACCTGATGGTTACCAATGTACTTGTGGAAACAAGGGATGTTTGGAACAATACGCTTCAGCAACTGGTGTTGTGCACTTGGCACAAGATTTGGCCGAAGCTTACGTTGGAAGCGCTCGTTTGAAGGAAATGATTGATAACGGTGATGAAGTGACTTCAAAGATTGTCTTCGATCTTGCTAAGGAAGGTGATTTCCTTGCCAACGAAGTTGTTGATAAGGTTGGACACTATCTTGGTTTGGCATGTGCTAACCTAGCTAATACTTTGAACCCAACTAAGATTATCATTGGTGGTGGTGTTTCAGCCGCTGGTTCATTCTTGTTAGACCGTATCGATGCTAACTTCCAAAAGTTTGCATTCAAGCCAACGCGTGATGTTACTGAATTGCGCTTAGCTGAATTAGGTAACGATGCTGGTGCATACGGAGCAGCTTCAATTGCTTTGCAAAGCAACCGGACAATTGCCTAAATAAAAAAGCCGGAAACGGCTTTTTTTTATGTTGAAAACTAAATTTTTTTAAAAAATAACGTAACAGGTCATTCTTATGTGAAAAGAATGGTAAAATTATTTATTAAATAGGACTGAAAAAAAGGAAAGGGGGAGCCAAAAATGAATTTACTTTGGACAGTATTATTAACCATTCTGATTATCTGGGTCGCTTGGACTGCTGGAATGTGGCTTTGGACGCGTTATGGTGCAAAATCTAGTGCGAAGGTATTGGATTCTAAGGATTTTGATGAGCAAAGTCGAGGACATCAAATTTTTGACTTGCGCGATGCTGACTCATTTAAAGCAAAACATGTACTTGGTGCACGTAACGTGCCGTATGCGATGTTAAAAGATAATCATGCTGCGATTCGTAAGGATCAACCGGTTTTCTTATACGATACAAATATGCAATACTCATCACGATTGGCGCGAATCTTAAAGAAAGAAGGATATCACAATATTTATATCCTTAAGAATGGATTTGCTACTTATCATGGTCGTACGAAATCAAGCAATGTGAACTAAAAAAGAGATGCGATGATTAATTTCATCGCATCTCTTTATTTTTAATGATTAATAACGTGAACCGTGTGAGTGAGCAGCCTTACGCGCTGACTTCAATTCTGTATTGTCGAACTTTGCTTGTTCTTCTTCCAAAGGTTCAATTTCAATCTTGTGGTAAGTAAAACCAGCAGCGGCAGCCGCAGCAATTGTTCCGGCGATTCCAGTAAGTAAACCAAATCCGAACTTCTTCATAATGGTTAATCCTCCTATTTATTGTTATTATTATTTTACCATACTTACGCTAAAAAAGAATTGTTCAAGGATGATAGGAAGAGATTATGCGAAAATTAATTGTCATAGTGGGACCGACTGCGGTGGGGAAAACAGCCTTATCAATTGCACTTGCTCAAGCAATTGGTGGAGAAATTGTATCAGGTGATTCGATGCAGGTATACCAACAACTTGATATTGGAACGGCTAAGGCGACACCGGCTGAGCAAGCGGCAGTACCACATCATATGCTTGATTTAGTCGCGCCAACTGAATCTTACTCAGTGGCACAATTCGTTGAACAAGCCCGACGCGAAATTGACGCGATTACACAACGGGGGCATGTGCCAATCTTAGTTGGTGGAACTGGCTTCTATGTACAAGCGCTATTAGGAGACCGTCCGTTAGCAATGATTGATGAAGAACCAGATCCGGCATTTGAAGCGAAATGGGATGCGGAAGTCGTTCAAAACGGCGAAGGAAAATTACGAGAGGCTTTGCAGGCAGTTGATCCAATCAGTGCTGCGCGTATTTTACCAGGCCAAATTAGACGGTTGAAACGGGCCTTGCTAATTAGCTTACAGTCAGGACAACCTTTTTCAAGTCTACAACCTGAACCTGAACGACTTTACGATGCAAAACTGATTGGTCTAAATACTGACCGTACGGTTTTATATGACAGAATCAATCAACGGGTTGATGACATGGTTAAAACAGGGTTATTAGAGGAGGCAGAACTGGTTGCACAACTACCAGATACAGCCACGGCTAAAAAAGCGATTGGTTATAAAGAACTATTTCCATACCTAGACGGTCAAGTTGACTTAAACACGGCAACGGAGGCCTTAAAACAGGCATCTCGAAGGTATGCGAAGCGTCAACTAACCTGGTTTAACAATCAAATGCCGGACATTGAATGGCATGATTTGGTTCAAAATCCAGATGAAATTGACGCAGTTATTACAGAAACACAAAGCTTCGTGTCAGGTTAGCTGACATTTCATTTTAAATCTTCGAGCCAAAGTGGTATAGTAATGGCATAGGAGGTTTGATAGATGTCTGAGCGAGAATTAAAACGTGATTTGGCAATCCTGCCAATCAGTGTAGTTCGTGAGTTAACAGGTCTGTCGGACCGCCAAATTCGTTACTATGATCAGCAAGAATTGATTGCACCACAACGTGGAGCGGGAAAGCAACGTCGGTATTCTTTAAATGATATTGATCGTTTGATTGAAATAGCCGATTACATGGATATGGGGTACACGGTAGCCGATATCCATGAGATGGATGCCAAAAAGCATCGTAAAGCTGAACCTGACTCTGATGTTGAGATGCGAAAAGCCTTCGCTGATGAACTTGTGCGAATTGGTCGTTTTGATAACAGTCGTCACTTTTAGAATTTCATAGAGGAGAATCTATTCATGCGTAAGCAGTATACAAAAGAAACCATCCGACAACTAATTCAAGATGAAAATGTAGAGTTTTTACGTCTACAATTTTCTGACGTATTTGGAAGCATCAAGAATGTTGAAGTGCCTATCTCTCAACTAGAGAAGGTGCTCGACAACAAGGTGATGTTTGATGGATCATCAATTGAAGGCTTTGTGCGTATTGAAGAATCAGATATGTATCTATACCCTGATCTTGATACATTTATGATTTTCCCATGGGCGACTGATTCACATGGTGGAAAAGTAGCACGTTTGATTTGTGATATTTATAATGTGGACCGTGAGCCATTTATTGGTGATCCACGTAGCAATTTGAAGCGTGTTCTTAAAGACATGGAAAACATGGGGTATTCAAATTTCAATCTTGGAACAGAACCTGAATTCTTCTTGTTTAAGATGGATGAATTTGGTAACCCAACAACTAAGTTGAACGATAAGGGTGGTTACTTTGACTTGGCCCCACTCGACTTAGGGGAAAATACACGTCGTGAAATTGTTTTGGAAATGGAAAAGATGGGCTTTGAAGTTGAAGCAGCCCACCACGAAGTTGCACCAGGACAACACGAAGTTGACTTTAAGTATGCTGATGCCCTTGAAGCGGCGGATAACATTCAAACATTTAAGTTAATTGTTAAGACGATTGCGCGTAAGCACAATCTTTATGCCACATTCATGCCAAAGCCAGTTTCTGGAATTAACGGAAATGGAATGCACGTGAATATGTCATTATTCAAGGATGGACAAAACGTCTTCTTTGATGAAAAGGGTGAAGAACAACTTTCAGAAACAGCTTATAATTTCTTGGGTGGAATCTTGGAACACGCTCAAAACTTTACAGCTGTGACAAACCCAACTGTTAACTCATATAAGCGTTTGACTCCTGGATTTGAAGCGCCTGTTTACATTGCTTGGTCTGGTTCAAATCGTTCACCAATGGTCCGCGTCCCAGCTTCACGTGGACAAAGCACGCGTCTTGAATTGCGTTCAGTTGACCCAACTGCAAATCCATACCTTGCGTTTGCGGCCATTCTTGAATCTGGATTAGACGGAATAGAACACAAGATGACACCTAATGATTCAGTGGATCAAAACATTTACCTTATGGATGAGACAGAACGTCGTAAGGCCGGAATTCGTGACTTACCTGATACACTTTTGGCAGCCGTAAATGATCTTGAAGGTGATGATGTTGTGAAGAAGGCATTGGGATCTTACATGGCACGTACATTTATTGATGCTAAGCGCCTTGAATATGGTTCATACCGTCAAGAAGTTTCACAATGGGAGTTGGATAACTACCTCGAACAATACTAAACATAAAAGTTTTCTAAATGTTTTAAAAAAAGCCCTTTATCTGCTTACAGATACGGGCTTTTTTTGTGTAACGCGGTATAGTAAAGAAGTAGTAGTATCCTAAACACACACTAAGAAATTTGGAGGGACAAAAAGATGGAAAATATGCCCTACATTCAGACGGAAATTCCGGATAATGAAAACGTATTAAATAATAAATTAAAGGCGAAGGTGAAGTACGTTAATGATGTTACCAATGCCCTAAATGAACATGATGATCGTCGGGTTTATGAATTAATTAATAGCAAGAAGTACAATGAATTGATTCGAGGGGTTGAGCATGCAGATGATAATCGTTCTTTGGCTAGCTTAGTTGCAGATTTGCAACCAGATTTGAGTCACCATTTAGCTGATAATTTGATTCAATACCTCGCTGAAACATTTCCTTTCTTTTATTATCAAGAAAGTGCTTTGGGTGTTTTTGAAGTTTATTTTGGTAATTGGTGGGATCGTGCTTATTTTGGACGCCTAGATCCAATTAATGTGCAATTTAAGTTCAAGCAAGAAGAGTACCAGAAGTTAGTCGAGTCAGTTCGTTTGGCAGCTAAGGGACAACGTTACCATTCAGCAGCCATTGATGAATTAACAAAAACAAACGAAGAGTTGCAACAACTTGTTGAAAAGCAAGGGGAACGTAATACGCAACGCCAAAATCTGGAAAATCAATTAGCCCAACTAGATGAGAAGGGTGGATTCTTCAACCGTCCTTCAACTGATGAACGTGATAATTTAAAGGCGCAATTGGCAACTTTAGATGAAGAAGATGAGCAAGCTGAAACGGTACCAGACCAAATCGAAAAGAATAATGCGACGATTTTAGCATATTCAAAAGAAGATACTATTTTGATTTATGAGCAGCGTGCAATTAATGAAAAATTTGGATCTTTTGATCAATTTGAGGCAGCAGCTAAGTCTCTTTACGTTGATTACGTTAAGCAGCTAGTTGCTGTTGCGGAGGGAGGTCAAGCCGATGCCTAATCAATTACAAAACCGTGTTGAAAACTATGTTGGTTTGTTAAATCAAAACATTCAGGCGATTCAAGACGAGCTAAACCAAACGCAACAACTTGTTGAGAGCACCGAACCTGGTACTGTACACTTGATGGCAGAACAGTTGACCCAAGCGCACTTAGAAACGCAATGGGTGCAAGTGCCCCGTCAATATAGTCACGCTGATTACTTCTTAATTGCAATGGATCGGTTTATGCAATTAGCTGGGGTGTTGGGTTATAGTATTTTATTGCCTGTTGAAAAAGAAACTGTTACTTTAGTGATGACCAACTTGAATGCGCCAGCAGCCTTTGCTTTTGAAGAACATAAGGATCAAAATGGGGGTGCTTACTTCGTTGAATTGTCTACGGGTGAACGCTTATTCTATTGGTCACTTGAACGTAAGCAAATTCAATTTAATGCCCGTGGCATTATTGATTTACTAGTTGGTAATTTCGCTAAGCAACATGTGACAGTTGAACAAAACCAATTTATCGCCACGATGCTAACGGAATTCGGACGTTATATGGAACGGGTGTTCAACTACACGGTTGATTTCAACTTGTTAGAAACCCGTGATGACTACGTTTACCAATTAATTCAACATGCTGAACCACAGGGAATGTTGGATAAGCTCTTTGTTTTGTCAGCTGACACTGATTATTTCTTACAAAGTATTCCAAATGGTGCCGGTGTCATGCTAGATGATAATACCGAAGTCCGTATTTTCTTTGTAAATGATGCGAATGCACTAGGAGCACAACGTTGGCATTTTCAAGTTATTGATGGTCGTGATCAGTACTCATGGTTAGATATTCTTTTGAAGTATGACTTCATTGCTAAGTGGTACCTTTCAGAAACGGATACGCTTGAAGTGAGTTATGATCAGTTAGTTTTTGCTGTCCAAACAACGCAGCCGCTTGATATTCAATCAATCTTTACTGCTGAGCAAGGGACAACACCAATGCTAGATGAAGAAGTGCTTGCTGCTAAACAAGCAGCTGAGGCACAGGCCAAAGAGGCAGCGGAAAAGGCAGAACGTGAAGCTCAATTAGCTACCGAAAAGGCAGAAAAAGAAGCCCAAGCAGCTGAAGCTAAGGCAAAAGCTCAATCTGCTCAAGCAGAAACCGAAACTGAAACAGTAGAGCCTGCCGATGACGATGCAACGGTAGAGCCAACTGAAGTTACTTCAGAGACTGATGATACTGAGACAGCGGTAGATGGTTCTGAGAGTACGTCGGCTGATGTAACGTCAGCGACTTCGACAAGTGGGAAGACATTTGAAGAGGAGATTGGCGAAGCCCTTAATTCTTCAAATAACACACCGGAAGGATAAAACACGATGCTACTAGATTTTGCGAGTTACTTACACGATACTAAATCAATGTTTGGTGAAGTGAGTGGTAATTGGGAGCGACCTATAAAACGGGATGACATGTTATTAAATGATTATCTTAATTTGGATATTTCATTGAGTAACTTGATGACGGCGACCCATACAACGAACGCAAATGTTCCTGATCCAGTGCCTGGCGTACTAGATACGGAAGCTGTTGATTTGTATGCGCAAGCCCTAGTTCAGTTCTTGTGTGTGAGTTTGAAGCAAGACTGGACGCATTTGATCGTTTTGGAAGATGAAGATTTGGATGCCTTTAAACGCTTCCCACAACGTTATCTTTTACATCAATTTGCGGGTATTAAAACAATGTTATCGAATAGTTATCATCAAAAACGCCAAGATGATTTTTCACATGCCTGGCGCTCTTTCCTAAAGTTAGGGCTAAATGAGTTAGCCTTAGAGCCAGTTGCCATTGATGCAGCTGTGCGCAAAATTGTAACACCAGAGAATTAGCTTGCGCCAAGCTAATTTTAGCCTTACAATAGTTAGATAGTTGCTTTATGCAAGCTATCTTTCTGGACCCGTAGCATAACTGGATAATGCACTCGGTTTCTACCCGAGCGATTGTGGGTTCGAACCCCACCGGGTCCATAATAAAAAACCGCCAGCCTTGCGTTGACGGTTTTTTATTTGTACAAATATAAGGGGATAGAAGTCACATTTTATTTAACACTTTTTCTGGGTTAATCTAACGCGTATTACCCCACCAATGTGGATAAATGTCTGCAAGCGTTACGGTTGTGTGATTTTTTAAGTCTATCAAAAATTCTGCGTCACGATTGGCGATGTTGAATTGCATGAAGCATTCAGAACAAGCACCACACGGCAAACAATTTATATTTTTTGTAGGGGCTTCTTCACGAAAAGTAATAACTCTTTTAACCTGTGTCTCACCTGAACTAATGAACATATTCATTAGAGCGGCACGTTCAGCACAGATATTTAATACGCCACTACTGGCTTCAATACAGACCCCGGTATAAATTTGATTGTCTGTGCTTTCAATCGCACAAACAACTTGACCGCCATAAATGAATGGCGAAATGTTTCGGGGATTATAGAGTGTTTTTGCTTGTTCATACATATCGTTCCAAATATTCATAAGGTGTATTTCCTTTCCGTGAGTTCGTTGATTAAATGACGTCTTAATGTATTGATATAAAAGCTTGTTGCTAGCCATATTTATTGCTAAACTAATTTAGTTAACTTAAAAGACATGGGAGAGTAGGCAAATGGATTTTGACAATGTTGTGGCATCTTTAGATACACAAATTAAACATATTACAAAGAAGAATAAAGGGTATATTTGGACTTCAAATATTCTAAGTATGGCTAATATTTTACTTTCATCAAGTATTCCAATCTTAATTTCAATGGCAGAAAAAAATGTGAACTTACTTTTGATGGTATCGATTTTTTCTGCATTAATTACATTAGTTCAAACTTTTAAATCAACATTTGGTCTTAATAATAAGATTCAAAATACGGCAATGGCGATTGCGTATTTGAAGAAAGAAAAATTGCTGTTTGAAACGAAAACGACGCCATATGATCAAGATGAAGAAGAGAATATGCACATGTTGGCGCAAAATATCGCCTCACGTACGGATGATATTTTGGATAGCTTGAAAGAACAATAACATAAAAAAGCTAACTCACATAGAGTTAGTTTTTTTTTTATAATTCATCGTGGTTATCGGCCAGTGATGTACTGATTGAAGCTGAAATTGAGGTGCTCGTTGAAGCGAGGCTCATACTAGTTGCGTGGGTTTCTGCGATAACCTCAGACTCAATAACTGAATTTGGTTGGATTAATGTAGTTGCTGAGACAATTGGGTACGCCGCAGCGCCATAAGTGGTGTTATCTGTATGGAGGGTGGTTGCCTCTGTTTGACGGCGATCTAACAGATGTTGTGCGGTTGTCCGTTCAACATCGGCTTCATCAGCGCGTTGCCAACCGGGGATTAAACATAGGTCGACAATCATCCAGATATAAGTAATGAAAATACCGAGTCCAAATGTTAAAAATGGAATTAGGGTCATGGCGACAGCAGTTCCAGTTTTACCACGGTAATAACGGTGTGCGCCAAAGCAACCGAAAGTTACGGCAAGAATATAAGTTGCAGCCTCGCTTTTTGTCCGACGTTGAATTTCAACATCGACCAAGGTTTGCTCAGGTACGGTTAACTGACGGAGTAATTCGTTATTCATATAATTCTCCAATGGTAATTGTAGTGTTTGTTAAGTAAATATAATCTGATAAAATTATAGCATATTGATGATAAAAAAATTAAAAACCACCATATTCTATTTTGCAGAAAGGAGAGGCTGATGAAACATCAAACATTTAAATATGCGTTTAAAGAAACGTTACCAATCATGATTGGTTTTGCATTTTTAGGGATGACATATGGCATTTATATGCAACAAATGGGTTTTAATTTCCTATACCCAACGCTAATGGCCATGACAATTTTTGGTGGTTCGGTTGAGTTTGTGATTGCTAATTTTCTGACGAAAGCATTCAACCCATGGTTAGTATTCATGATTGCCTTTATTATTAGTTCTCGACATATTTTCTATGGTATTTCAATGCTTGAGCGCTACGAGGGGACAGGATGGCGCAAGCCGTTGTTGATTTTTGGATTATGTGATGAAACATTTTCGATTAATTATGTAGCTAAGTTACCTGATAATGTTAATCACCAAAACTTCATGTTGTATGTCACAATGTTGAATTATATCTATTGGGTTGGTGGCGCCTTTTTAGGTGGTATTATGGGGAGCTTTATCCAACTAGATCTAAAGGGGCTTGGGTTTTCCATGACGGCGTTATTTATTGTTATTTTCATGAATCAATTCATGCATGAAACGAGTCATTTTAGTTCTTTGTCCGGGCTCGTTATTGCAATATTAATGGTCTACATTTTTGGTGGCACAATGTTTATGCCGGCTAGTATGTTGCTCATGATTGTTATCTTATATGTTAAATCGAAACGAGAGGCAGCATCATGACATTAACACAACAATTTTTAACAATTCTTTCTGCCGCTGTGGCAACCTTCTTAACTCGATTTCTTCCTTTTTGGACTTTTCCAAGTAAAGCCAAGACCCCTAAATTTATTGTGCAATTAGGTGATTTATTACCACCCGCAATATTAGGCATGTTAGTCGTATATAGTTTTAAAGACCAGCTTCTGGTTCCGAATATGGATTTATTGTTTGCGGGAATTGCGGGTTTGGCAACCGTACTTATACACCTTTGGCGACAGAATATGATGTTGTCCATTCTAGTTGGTACAGTAATTTATATGGTTTTGGTAAATTTTACCGGCGGATAGATGAAATACGTTTATAATAGAGATATAAATAAAGGATATGTGTATGAAATTTGATATAAAGAAAACAAGCGGTTATCATGCCACAAAGAAACCACAAATCTTAGAACGTTCGGGTTATCGCTGTCTCTGTATCAATGGGGCGGGTGATCCTAATGGGGATGACTTTTCAGTCGATATTCAAGCGATGTATGCGTGTGCATATGGATTGAAAATGGGATACAAAAAATCCGGCATCAAAGCTGAGAATTTTGACGATTATGTGGTCCCACCATTACAAGGTTATTGGACAATCAATGAACGTGCTCAAAAATTGGGAACATGGACGAAAGCGGATTTAGTGTATCGCTTAGAAATTGTGATTCCTGAGTTTGTACCTGATGCTTTTATTCAGGAGACCCTGGCAGCAACGCAAACGGCAAAGGCTGACGTCGAGCGCATTGATCAAGTCAGTATCGGAACAATTGAACCGGCAAAAATTTGCCACATCTTACATGTCGGACCATACGATGACGAGCAGAATAGTTTTGATACGATGCATGCTTTCATTAATGCTCATGGAGCGGTTCGTACAAGTAAGACACATCGAGAGATTTATTTGAGTGACGCCCGACGGACCGCACCCGAGAAGCTAAAGACGATTTTGGAAGTGACCATAGCGGAGGAGGCATGATATGGACGTTGGTATTTTATTGATATTATTCATTGTGGGTGTGATTTGTCTCATGTATGGTGTTCAGGGGCATAGTTCAATGCGTAGTCGTACGATACTCACAGTTGCAGGATTGGCCTGTTTGATTGCCGCCGCCTTCTACTTTGTCTTGAATGTGTGAGAGGAATCATAATGAGTGATGATTATATTCATAGCCTGCGCGAAGCAGTAGGGCATCAACCGATTATCTTGAATTTCGCAGGTGGTATTTTAACGAATGCCCAAGGAGACGTGTTGCTGCAGAAAAGAACTGACTTCAATGCTTGGGGTCTCCCAGGTGGAGCCTTGGAACTTGGTGAAAGCCAAGCTGAAGCGTGCCAACGTGAATTTAAGGAAGAAACCGGTCTTCGGGTGAAAGTGACGCAGTTATTAGGTAACCTATCAAAGGCAACACAACGCTATCCAAATGGCGATTTGGCACAAACAATCGTGACGATGTTTAAAGTCGAAGTAGTTGGTGGCACACTTGAAGTCGCGAATGCAGAAACTGCAGACTTAGCCTTTTTTGCATTAGACAATCTTCCTGAGATTTTTAATGACCAGCATCAAGTTGTGTTAACCCACTATCGTAAGGGCCAATATCCCTTCTATGATTAAAAGCGTAGAGACATGAGCTGGCATAATAACGCGCTGACGAGGAAGCAAAATAGATTTGGGTACTTCATAAAGGAGCAATAATAATGTTTAATAAAATGCGAGTGATGTTATACGTTGACGATGTGCAGGTAATCAGTGACTTTTGGCAGAAGTATGTGAAAGCTGAGATTGCTGAAACAAATGCGTTGCCAGATGATTTTAAAAATATTGTCTTACAAGTTGGTACCCAGATGCAGTTGAGTCTTTTTGATAAGACGTTTATTGAGAAGTATTCACCAGAGGTGCTTGGCAATACGCCATCGCTAATGCTGTTTAGCGATGACTTTGAAGCATTGCACGATGCAATTCCCGGAGCACTTGATATTATGGAAAACAACGGTCAACAAACTTTTGCTTTTCCTGATCCAGAAGGTAACTATTTTGTAATTGCCAAAGCTTAGATGCTGACGCTTTCAACGTAACTCCTAAACCAAAACAATAAGAGATATAAAAATATGATTCCATGGAAACCGAGCAAGCAAGATTATTTAGCAGACTTAGATTACTTACGTGAGCAAGCGTTGTTCGAAAAGAAAGGTAATCTTAAGTACAAAGCCAAAGCAGGTCTAAATATGCAGCCTGGTTATGATGATCCGATTATGGAACAATGGAAGGCTGATAATTCAGGGCCTTATACGCCGGATTCAGAACGTACGAATGAATTTACATTAACTGAGCCAACGCAATATGACCAAATTGGTTTGCAGATGCGAAAGACGATGGGAAGTGAATCCATTGATATTTCTGAAGACGTTGCAACGGAGCGCGTGGTCACTGATGCCGGAACAATTCTATATGTGTACCAGCCAGCAACATTGGATGCCGATTTAACCCCAATTGTTTTCTATCACGGCGGTGGCTGGGTTGGTGGTGCACCGCTTGTGCCACAAAATTTTCTTAAGCACTTAGCCCAAATAACGCAACGAACAGTGATCAATGTTGATTATGCCTTGGCGCCTGAGAAAAAGGGGAAATGGGCCGTTGAAGAGTGCTACGCCGTACTAGCATGGTTGGCGACTGATACAGCTGATTTTGTTTCAAGTAAACAATTCATCATTGGCGGCGATAGTGCTGGTGCTAATTTGACGGCGGCTGTCAGTTATTTGAATGAAAAGAATCATACACATTATGTTGAAAAACAGTTTATGTTCTATCCAGTATTGACATTAGACGTTGATCAGACGAAGGATGTGACTTGGGAAATCGAACGTTTTGGTGTCGAAGATGCTGAGATTAAGGCGAGCCTAAGTAAACAAATTCAAGAAATACCACAGGGATTGCCGGTCATGCACCAAATTTATGCTGGCGGTGAAGATGTCACGGACCCAAGTTTTTCACCATTAATGATGGATGATGTCATGACAGCAAAGATGCCTAAGACCCTAGTGGTGACGGATCAATTTGATTTGTTACGTCCACAAGGTGAATACCATGCTGATAAGTTAACGCAAGCCGGTGTTGATACGACCTTGATTACCTACTTGGGACAAGAACATGCCTTCTTGGATAAGTATGGTCTTCTACCACAAGGTGAAGATGCAACGCACGAAGTTAATGAATGGCTACAATCAAAATAATTGACGTACAAGATAGCGCGGACGCTATCTTTTTTAATCTAACGGGAGCAAAATATGCCAGAAACGATTCAACTCATTAATGCACATGAAAATAATTTAAAGAATATTTCGCTGGAAATTCCAAAAAATAAAATCACGATTTTTACAGGTGTTTCTGGTTCAGGAAAGTCATCAATTGTATTTGATACGATCGCACAAGAGTCAGGTCGTCAAATGAACGAAACCTACTCTGGAATCGTGCGGACGTTCTTACCAAAGTACAAACGGCCAGCCATTGATGATATTAAAGGACTTTCTCCAGTCATTATTGTGAACCAAAAGCCCATGGGTGGGAATGCTCGTTCAACTTTGGGCACAACGACCGACATCAATTCGTTATTTCGGATTTTGTTTTCGCGATTCGCGACACCACATTTAGGCGACTATGCGAACCTGTTTTCATTTAATGACCCGCAGGGGATGTGTCCAACATGTGAAGGCTTAGGCCGGATTATTACGTTAAACATTGATGCGGCGTTTGACCGGACAAAGTCATTGAACGAAGGACCGTTTATCTACCCTGGTTACAAAGTTGATAGTATGCAATGGCGCACTTATGCCGAGTCTGGCTTCTTTGATAATGATAGGCCCTTGCAGGATTATACGGATGAAGAATGGCATCAGTTCTTATACGGTGAGCCAACCAAGGTGGAAATTACGTATAAGAAATCAAAATTGGAAGTGACGTATGAAGGCTTTGTCACGCACTTTATTCGGACGCAAGTGAAGACTGATAAGGAACAAACCAAGACATCTGCGAAAATCATGGATGAATTTAGCGTGGCTGAAACGTGTCCAGATTGTGAAGGTAAGCGCTATAATGATCAAGTTTTGGCATCAAAAATTGATGGTTACTCAATTTTTGATCTCACTGATATGGAATTAGATCAATTAACAACTGTTTTAGCAGATTTAGAGGTTCCAGAAGGGGCGGCAGGACTAATTGATGGTATTAAGGAACGTGTTGATAACTTGATTGAAATTGGGTTGGGCTACATGGCATTAACACGTGAAACCAGTACGTTATCAGGTGGTGAGTCTCAGCGTGTGAAGATGATTAAAAATCTTTCAAGTAGTTTGACAGATATGATTTATGTCTTTGATGAACCAAGTACAGGGTTGCACCCTAAAGATGTTCACCGAATGAATGATTTGTTAGCTGAAATTCGGGATATTGGTAATACAGTTCTGGTTGTTGAACATGATCCAGATGTTATTAAAATTGCAGATTATATTGTTGATGTTGGACCTCATGCTGGGGTTAACGGTGGTGAAATTATGTACACTGGTAGTTATTCGGGTCTCTTAGAATCCGATACGCTAACAGGACGTTCTTTGAAGTTGGCATTGCCATTCAAGGAAACGCCACGCCCAGCCGAGCATTTTATTCAAACTCAAGCCAGCTCATTGCATAACTTGAAGAATGTTGCGCTTAGTGTACCGGAACAAACGTTGACGGTCTTGACTGGTGTTGCTGGATCAGGAAAAAGTTCGTTAATTAAGGGTGTGTTCTTACCAGAACATCCAGACGCCATTTACATTGACCAAAAGCCAATTCACACCAATAGTCGTTCAAATCCGGCAACTTATATGGATTTGATGACACCGTTGCGTAAGCTATTTGCAACAGCGAATGATGTGGATTCAGGATTGTTCAGTTATAATTCAAAAGGGGCTTGTACCGAATGTAACGGAACAGGAAAGCTACAATTGAATTTGTCATATATGGATCAAAATGACATTACTTGCCCACATTGTCATGGTAATCGTTTTGAACCAGATGTGTTGCAATATACCTATAAAGATAAGAATATCGTGGATGTCATGGAGATGCCTTTTGACGAGGCGTTGAATTACTTTGAAGCAAAGCCTATCTTGAAGAAGTGTCAACAATTGGTGGATGTTGGGTTAGGTTATTTGAGTCTAGGGCAAAGCCTAGACACTTTGTCAGGTGGTGAAGTACAACGTTTGAAGTTAGCAAAGGAGCTAGCTGGTAAGAACGGTATTTACGTTTTGGATGAACCAACGACGGGGTTGCATATGTCTGATATCTCGTTGATTTTAGATATTTTGAATCGACTGGTGGATAATGGTAATACTGTAGTTGTCATAGAGCACAACGTGGATGTTATTCGTCAGGCTGATTGGATGATTGACATGGGACCGGCTGGTGGAAACGCCGGTGGAGAAATCCTCTATACGGGTACTCCAGAAGGTTCAGTAAGTGATGCTAAGTCAGTGACTGGACAATATTTGTAAGCAAAAATAAAATGGTCGTAGACTTAATTGTCTACGACCATTTTTATTTAGTGGTTAATAACTATTTTTCAAATCGTTTTTGAATGGCTTTCGTCAAACGTTTACGTGCATGTGTATCCATCTGCATATAAACATTTTCCGGTAGCTGTGAACGTTGGGCGTTCGTTAGATGTTCTTGACGAAGGGCGTTCTTCAAAGCGAACAATACATCGTCTTGATTATCAACGACCGGACCAACAATATCGTGTGGATCAATTTCAAAATGACGATTTTCAACAAGTTCATCAAATTGGTAATAAATGACAGGACGATTTTGCAAAGCAAAGTCGAAACTCACACTTGAGTAATCTGTAATCATGACCTGATTGCCACGGAGTAATTCTTGAACATTGTTATGCGCTTTATCAACAATTTTAACGAAATCAGAACTAAATAATGGCGCATATTTTTGCATGGCCGGATGCAAAACAAATGAAATATGGAGATGCTTCCTACGGGCCATCTGCTTTAGCTCAGGACTGTTAATTAAAGCCATATATGTCTTAAAGAAGAGACTATCTTTGAATTCCTCATCAGTGGCATCAATTAGCTTACGACGACGGGTAGGCATGATTAATACATGCTTACGTGCTTTGAAACTAGACCACATTTTATTGCGAAGTAGTGCATCGAAACGTGGTAATCCAGTGAGTAAAATTTGTGGCTCGGTGTAACCGAACTCTTCCTCAACGAACTCAACTTCACGTTTTGAACTGACAACAATTTGCTCATTCGCATCAGGTTTTTGAGTAATGCGTTGAGCCTTTAATCCGGCAATGCCATGTTGAAGATCAATTTTCTTAGTTGCTGATATTTTTTCAATTAAATAATCTGACTTGAACGGTGCCAAATTGGCAGAGTTATGCGTATGCAAGAACAAGTCTGTTTGTAGGAAAATTTCCAGATGACGCGGACTTTGGAAATCAAGAATCTGATCAGGATACTTATCAATATTTTCCTTTTCAGAAGAATCTGCGCGAATCACATAATAAGTATCGAATTCCTTAGAGTGGTATTTGTTCAAATAGTTGAACATCACACTACCGTTATCGTGTGCTTGGCCAATAACTTCACCAATTAAAATAATTGGACGCGCATTCGCATTGTCGGCAGGTACAATTGGGAACTTCGCCTGGTAGGCTTTCAACTGGAGGTATAGGTTCTCCGGAATGTAGCTAGCAGCATAGCTCAATTGTGTGTTTTGCAGCAAGTTTGGTTGAATCAATAAGCACGTCGATTGATTACATTTAAGATATAATTCATCGGAAGTGACATCTGTCTCAACTAAAAGGCGCTGTGGCACAGGTTGAATATCTTGTTTGTCTTGTTCAATTTCAAGCCAGAAGGCATAGTCGGTTGTTTGCGCATCAACTTGGTTCGATGGTGTGAAGTTGAATGTTTGTGCCAAATCAATTGGTGAAAATTCTGCGACGACACGACTCTTGAATAAACTTTGCCCCATATCAAAGGTGCTGGTCATAACACTTTGAATTCGCTCAACTTGTTGTGTATCATCCTGACCAACCAAAATATTGATATCAGAAGGTTCAACTGAAGTCGAGTACACATCAAGAGTGACCTCAATGCTGTTATTTTTTTGAACGAAATTAATGAGATTGGTATTACGATAAAGCGGTAAGCCAGATGGTTGATTATTAATGGTGAAACACATCTGTCCTTGCACATCCATAAAGAGATAGACCTTTTCGCGACCAACAGTAGCAGTCAAGCGATTCTCGGGGATGAAATAGTTCTCAATACTAAAATCTATCGGTTCTGGTTGTGCAGGTGACCCATAGATTAAGCGTGCTTGTGCCAAATTTTCTGACTTCAAAAAATTGAGCACTTGTTCGTCAGTGATTGTGTAAGTATGCGCACCTTCATCTGAGAAATAAGTGTCAGAATTTACGCCTTCAATCCGTAAACTCGGTAAAACCATTTCGCTTGAAATGATAAACTTTCCTTCAGCATAGTGGGCTTTAATAAATGTGGCCATGTATGTGCACGTCCTTCCGTATAGATTTGTATGTTTACATTTATTGTACAATTTAAGTTTCAAATTATAAATAAATTAGTTGCAGGCTTAAGGGTTCATTAATTTATTCATGCCAAAGCATATAAAAATGAGACTAAGACGCCTATAATGATACAAAACGAATAATGGATAGAATGGATGATGATAAAAAAATTATTAACTTGGCTCGCCGGCGTGAGTTGGCTTGGACTTATTTCATACATCGGTTGGGCAATGTATAACCATGATCTTATCAGTCAATGGCCCATCTTTGTCCATAATCAACCCCAAGGCCTAATTGGTTGGGGGCTGGTTACTACGGTCATTTTGACTTTAATCGCTTGGGTGTGGCCGAAACCGCGGATTTAACTAAGAGAAAAGACTGATAAAAACGGGATTAATGCGACATTACTATTGTAATTGAGCCCTCGTTTAGGTATAATACTCATGTTGTGTTTGTGTGACCCACAAACTGCAACCATTCGTCGCCTGTATTAAGTGGTGCAAACCCGCGGGCACGGTGAGTCTAAGTTGTCGCTAGAAATAGCATTATATATTATAGGAGGTCTGCAGACTCATGGCAGCATATGCAATTATTGAGACTGGTGGTAAGCAATACAAGGTTGCCGCTGGTGATACAATTTACGTTGAAAAGCTTGACGCCGAAGCCGGTGAAAAGGTTACTTTTGACAAGATCGTCTTCGCTGACGGTAAGTTCGGAACACCTTACGTTGAAGGTGCATCTGTAACAGGAACAGTTGAGAAGCAAGGTAAGGAAAAGAAGGTTGTTACTTTCAAGTACAAGCCAAAGAAGCACTCACACTCAAAGCAAGGTCATCGCCAACCATATACCAAGGTTGTCATTGACGCTATTGCCTAAGACATCGGAAAGAGGAGGATTTAAATCATGCAATTGAATTTGAACAACTTGACGATGCTTTCTCACCACAAAGGTGGAGGTTCATCAGCCAATGGTCGTGACTCAGCAGGACGTCGTCTAGGAACGAAGCGTGCTGATGGTCAATCTATCAAAGCTGGATCAATCATTTACCGCCAACGTGGAACTCACATCTACCCAGGTGTAAACGTTGGTCGTGGAGGCGACGATACTTTGTTCGCCTTGACTGATGGCGTTGTAAAGTTCGGTCGTATGGGCCGTGATAAGCGTCAAGTTTCTGTTGTTTCTCGTGAAGAATACAACGAAATCATCGCTAAGTAATTAAACTTAAATAGAGACTTACCAATTCATTTTGGTAAGTCTCTTTTTTGTTGGTCTGATGCGAGTTTTGGGGCGTTTGAGCAGTGGGAATGGATTGAGAAGCTGTGGATGTGTGCTGTGCTTCAATTGCAAATCTGTCTATATTAGTCCAAATTTGACTTTGAAAACGACACTTGTTGTCACTTACTTGTCTCTAAAATGTCACTGGATTTGCCTAACAGAATGTTGTCAGAATTGATGAATTTAGATGTAATCGAGAGTAATGACCTCTGGATGATGTTGAATGAGAAGTTTAAGGGTCAATAAATCTAAAATCTAAATTGACGGTGGCCCAAGAAAAAATGCCTGCCCTGTCCGCCCTGTCTACCCTGATTTGAAAAAGATGAAAATGAGTGGGCTAAAGCACTTAAAGATGGTAAGAAGGTCAAAGTTAAGATAAAATTGAAGTATCCGAATGCAAAGACGGAGCGACCTTCCAGTTTTAAGGTGACTTATACAATAACTGATCCGAAAGACCCAAGGCCGATCCGGTACAGAAAATTGCAAATTATAATAACTAATAAGGAGATTGCGTATGAATGAATTTGATGAAAAATTTAATGCAATACAAACCGACATCATGCAGACAGTTTATGATGATGTTATGGAATTTGATTTACCAATCGAAAAAGCATATATTTTTGGAACGATTGCTAGGGGTATGAATGCCTTTTATGGGGATTATGCTTATGAGATTTCCGGTGAGATTTTGAAACCAGAGCAGGTGTATACAAAATATGACAATCAAATTGATGAAAAGAAATATGACCGTAGTCATCTTAATTTATTAAAATCAATTGTAGGAGACATGGAAGATATTGGTAAATTATTTGTAGATAATGGTGTAGAGTGTCCTAAAGAATATCACTGGGTACTGAATATTCGAGAAGAGTCAATGTCGGCTAACTACGAATACGATCCTAAGAGTGCTGGTGATGATTTGAATTATAGTGATAGGGACGCCTTTGATGATTGGATTTCAGCGGAACAAAGCAAGTTAGACAACGATTAATTGCTAATTTAATTGTTTAAGAATGCTTATTAGAGGAATAGTATTTAATCAAGATTCATTTTCAAATTAGTGAAAAAAGCCCGCTTTAAGGTGGGCTTTTTCTATTTTTTGTACTAATATGAACCAATTAGTTTTAAGGCTCTGGATTAATTAGTACTCATTCGACTTTGACGTGTATAAATAAATTTACCGGGTTGATTTAAGAAGGTTTTGACGATGAGAAAACCAATATAAAGAGTTCTTATCAGACGCGGTAGTAACTGTCTCTGTAACATGTTTTCTTTCTGTAACTAAATAGTATTTAATGTCCTTTGAAAGTAGTATTTGACTATCATACCAAGTATTGTTCTTGAAGAACCTGAAAATTAACATCGTAAGTGTACAAACCATTTTCAGTTAATACATATTCAAAATTTTTATATGTTTGATTGATGCTTGACTATTGTTGGAGGATATTAAACGTTAGTATTTCAAGAGAGCTAAAACTGTTCGTATATTCTACCGTGGTAATAAAAAATAAGTTCAATATAAGAATAAATATTATCATTTAATTAGTGGTATGAAGAGATCAGTTATAACTGAGACGAGATGGCGTAACGAAGTTTCTTTTTTATTTATATTGTGACAATCAGAGAAAATGTTTATTTTAAATTAACTATCATTAGGATATAATTAATCCCATAAATAAAAAAGTGAGGAAATGAATGACAGATAATTCAATTATTGAGGAAATTGCAGTACATGAGGTTGAATCTCTTATTTTGACGAATCACCGCTTAGCCTCTCACATCTAAAAGGGTGATCGTGAGCCAGTTTTAGATGGACATGTAACCGTGTACAAATCTGAAAAACATACGGTTGAACAACATCAATATAAGGTGCCAATTCAAGTGAAAGGGACTGAGCCAAAGTATCAAAGGAAAGAAAAATGTGGCATATTCTTTTCAACGAAAATGGCTAGAAGCCTATAGTAGAGATAGCGGCGTGATTTTTTTTGTAGTATTTGAAAACCCTATAACTAATCAAAATGAGGTTTATTATAAGTCAATCTTACCAGCTCTGGCTAAAAAAATGCTCAGACAATTTGGCCCAAATCAACAATCATAAAATATTAGACTTACAAAAGTAAAAGAAGAGTTTTTGTTTTCTATATTTGAGCATTTTCATAATAACCAATACGATTTAGGACGACAAACTAACATCGTTGAACCCACAGCTATAAGTAGAATGTCTGATTTTATTTTAGATATTCCCATAGGATCGAATTTAAAAAACCTCTCCCTAGAAGATGTTGCATGGCGAGGCAGAGTTGAAGGGCAAAATGTTCTTATTGATTTCAAAGAGGGCAAGATTGAGGTTAATCAATTTAGGAATATAGCTGTAGAATTCCCGAATGGAGAACGTTTTGATGGTATGTTTGTAGAAAAATCAGAGAATAACACAGTTTTGAAAGTGGGAGATTTTATAGCTTTTGAATTTAAATTTGACCAAAATAGTTTTAATGTTATATTTAAGCCGGATTTCGAACATTCAGAACGGGACGAAATGTTCCTGAAAGTAAAAGCTTTGGAATCATTTGTAGAATCGTTGTATGTAAATATCTATGAAGGAGAAAATTTAATTCGAATTGATTTACCGTTTGAATTTGATCAAATAACGCTAAATACTTTGTATGGAAACATAAATTACTTAAAAAGGGCTCAATGGTTAAAAGAAATACTAGGAATTGATTTTCTTGCTAATCTAAAAGAACTCGATCAAGAGTCTAAAAAGAATATTGATTTGTTGATGAAAATGTATCTTGATGGTGATAAAGAAGTACCAACTTTGGGGAATATTTTTAGCGTAAAGATTAAAGAAACATACTTTATATTAACGTGCGATGATAATAAGGTTATTAAATCTGTGTTTGATAGGAAAAACAGTTTCTTTTCCAATAAAAATTTTGTATTAACGAGTGCTCTAAAGCATAATGAAACTTACGCTGGCAACTTGTTTACCTTAATTGATGATAATATTTGGCAAATTCCTGATTATAAAATTGATTGGGTGTTAAGTGAATTTGATAAAGATAAGGTTGTTCCTGATTGGTATGGGGAATTAGTGAATGACTTAGGCCTTGAATATATTCGTGCATATGATGTAACCGAAGATGAGAAATGGCTAAAAGGAGCAAAGAAGATTTTTGATTTACCGTTCTTAAATCAGTCATTGACAAATATGATTAATAAAATTCAAGTAGATGTGAGATTAAATTGTGTATCACCAATCTCTATTAAGAAATTGATTGATTTAAATCAAGAAAATGATGACAATGATTTGGAAAAACAATTGTGTGTCGCTATTATTTTGGATGATGTCAATTGGGTAAGTGCTATTTGGAATAAATTAGCTGATAAAGAAATGGAGAAATTTAAAAAGTTTCCAATTGTGCGTATTGCAAATGAGAAAATTAGGAATGTATTTGGCCTTAGAGATTGCATTTAGCGATAATTATAGGTAGATAACTGTATAAATCTGACTTCAAAATGGGCGCTCGGAGGCACCTTAAAATCACCGCTTGTCGCTCTAATGTCGCTTGTACCAGTCTCGCCCGTTGATCTATAAAGGAGTCTGAAGACACTCGTGAAGAATACAACGAAATCATCGCTAAGTAATTAAACTTAAAAAGAGACTTACCAATTTACTTTGGTAGGTCTCTTTTTTGTTGGTCTAATGCGGGTTTTGGGGTGTTGGTTGAATTCAAAAGTTGTGAAGGTATGATGTTATGAAATTACAAATATACATCCTTGAACACTAACGTTAATGCGAGAAGAATTGGAATTTCTTTGAAAGTGAAAATAGTTAACATTATGAGTGCGAACACCAATTTATGCTAGAATTAGGACCACCGAGTTGAAATTGTGTAAACCACTTATATGTCTGGAGTTTAATGGAATGTTAAAACTATTCAAGAATCAGCAGTTTTCTTTACTAACTGTTAGTTTCTTAAGTTCTTCAATTGCTAATTGGATTTATAAACTTGCATTGCCGATTATTATTTTAGATAAGACTGGGTCTGCATTTCACGCTGCCGGAATATTTGGGTTTTCATTTGTACCATGGATTCTTTTTTCGATATTTGGGGGCGTAATTGCAGATTCATTTACAAAGAGTCGGACGTTGTTCTTTGGTAATATGGCGAGTGCAGTGGCCGCAATTTTATTAACCGTTGGCACGCAAATGCAACCCGTTAATTTATACGTAATTTACGGGATTGTTTTCATGATTTCTTCCGCAGACCCATTAATTCATCCCAGTTTTCAAAGTCTAATTCCAGACATCGTTTCCAATGAAGAACTGGTTAGTGCCAATTCGATTATTCAAACGATTGAAAATACACTGTCAGTAGTTGGTCCACTTGTGGGTGGTGGAGTCGTTACAATTCTTGGCGGATATAATACTTTGTGGTTTTCTGGTGCTTTTTTTCTTATTGCTGGTATTATGGCGTGGATGATTCACTCGCATGAAGAAAAGAAAGCCTTTAAATTTTTCGAAATTTGGCAAGATACGTTAATTGGTATGAAGTATGTATTTAATCAAAAAGTAATTCTTAGTGGTTCGTTGATGTTTTTCTTTGCAAATCTTGGTACAAATATGTTTGAAGCAAATTATATGTATTTCATGACCCAAGATTTAAAATTCAGTGTTGCTGAAACCACAATCACGATGGCAATGAGTGGGATTGGCGCACTTTTAGCCGGACCAATTGGCAGTAAAATCATTCCCTTATTTAAAGCGGGTAAAATACTAAGTTTCAGTACGGTGGGAGCTGGAGGATTGATTCTGCTGCTGAATTTGACAACGAATTATATTTTATTGGGGGTGATCCTCAGTTGTATTAGCTTTTTGGGGACGATTAATGTCATCACATACTTTACACTGAGACAGCAAACAGTGCCTAGTAACTTACTTGGACGGGTCGTGGCAGTAACTCGAATGATGTCTTTTGCATCAATTCCCGTCGGGGCTTTCATTGGAGGAAAGCTGTTAGCAGCTGGATTAGGAATGACAGTTGTGATCTTTTTAGCGGGAATCATACGGATGTTAACTGGAATAGGAGCTGCTTTTTCACAGTTAGGGAGGGAGTAGTTTAAAGCAAAAATTCGGTAAGTTCGCTTATTTCTTAGCTTAAAGCTGAACTAAAACGGTTATATTGCGTTATTTTGAAAGTACTTTTTTCTTATTATTGAAAGGATGATGTTATGGAAATTGGGAAAATAATCAGAAAAGCCCGAAAGAGTCGCAATATGACACAGGCTAATTTAGCTGAAGGAATTATTTCAAGAACCTCAATCGTAAAAATTGAAAATGGCGTGCAGAATCCATCGTTTGAAACGGTCGAGAAAATACTTGAAAGACTTGGGCTCTCTATCGTTGAGCTTTATGAATTCGAACACGACAGTAGCGAGTATGAATACAATCGTATATTGTTGTCATTCAAGCGACTTTTTAATTCTACACAAGTTTCGGAAATTGACGCGCTTATTCGTTCAATATCGCAATTTAACGCAGGTGTGAATAACCAGGTACTAAACAACATCCGAATTGTTTTAGAAGCATTTAGAAAAATAGACTCCGAGGATATAAAAAAATTAAGAGCTGAAGTCATGCCGGTATGGCGTTATCTGGAAAAAATTGATAATTGGTCCGAAATAGATTTATACTTAATTAATTTTGTTCTCTATTACTTTGATGTCGACACGGCTGAAAATATTGTGAAACATGCGGTGAAAAGAATCGATAATAATTATCCAAATTTGAAATCGTTAAAAAACGCACTGTTGTTCAATCTTACTTCGCTATTTTTGCATCAGGGTAATGAAGGTGTTGCAGAAAAATATATCAATGATAGCATGCTGTTATCGCAAGATTTAAACCGGTTTGATTTAGTGTACATAAATCGAATTAGATTGGCATTGATTAAGCATGATGTATCAAAATTAGCTGACACACTGCACCAGTTAAAAGGATTAGGCGATGAAAACCTGTATCAAGGTATGTTAAAAGAAATTCAAAATTATGATAATAGGTATCAGTAACGGTTATTTGAGCATATTTGTGCAGTCACATGCAGAAAGGAATGTAAATCGTCTACATGGGAAGTGATATTAACACGGGCCTAAGAAAAGTTACCTACCCTGTCTGCACTAATTAAAATAAAGCTTGCTTTGGAGTGAACTCCAAGGTATACACTTGAATTATTCAAAGTTAAGAATTAAGGCATATGGATTGAAAAGGGAGATAGAAATTATGACAGATAAGGTGATTTTAAATAAAAACACTGAGATGCCGAACTTAGGTTTTGGTGTATATCAAGTGACTGACCAGAATGAAGCAAAGCAGGCTGTGATTGATGCCATTGATGCCGGATATCGGTTAATTGATACCGCTGCCAGTTACGGTAATGAAAAGGCTGTCGGAGAAGCAATCGAGGATTCAAATGTGTCTCGTGAAGAATTATTTATCACATCAAAATTATGGGTGGATGATACTGGTTATGAGGCTACTAAAATAGCTATCAAAGAGTCATTAGAATGATTGCAGTTAGATTATCTAGATCTATTCTTGATTCATCAACCATATGGTGATGTATTTGGTTCATGGAAGGCAATGAATGAGGCAAAAGATGCTGGTTTAATTCGAGCTGTTGGTGTTTCCAACTTTTCTATTGCTCAAATCACAAATCTAGCGGAATTTAGTGGCATTAAGTCCGAAATAAACCAAATTGAGGTTAATCCATTCAACCAAAATAATGAAGCAGTCGAATATCTACAAAACTACGGTGTTCAAGTCGAGGCGTGGGCATCATTTGCAGAAGGTAAGAATGGATTGTTTACAAATGATACTCTGCAAGAAATTGCAGACAATCACAATAAGTCGATTGCTCAAGTTGTGCTACACTGGAATGTGCAACGTGGTATAGTACCTGTTTCAAAATCAACCAAGCCAGAGCGAATGGTACAAAACCTTGATGTCTTGGATTTTGAACTTACTGATAGTGAAATGGAGAAGATAGCACAATTAGATACTGGTGACAGTCAATTCTTTTCACATGAAGATCCAGAGATGATTAAATGGATGGCACATCGAACAGTTGAAAAGTAAGGTGATTGGAAAATGAATGTCAAAGAAGCTATTCAGAAAACTGGTGTTTCAACAGATACAATTCGTTATTATGAAAAAGAGGGATTAATTCCCAGAATTGACCGAAACGACGCAGGAAATCGTGAAATAGATGAAAAAATTATTCGAAGGATTACATTCGCAAAACAAATGCGGGATGCGGGTATGTCGATTAAGGCATTGAAGGAATATACAGATCTAGTTGATGATGCTCACGATAATTCTGAGAAACAAAAGGAGATTTTGAGAGAGCAAATTGAAGCTATGCAAGAACGTAAAGATGACATTGATTTCGCAATCAATCATTTGAAGTATAAACTAGAACACTATGATGAACACATGAAAAAAACTGAAGATGAGTTGCATGAATTAGAGAAAAAATGAGTTTATAAAGTAGCAGAAGAATAGACTTTAGATGAGCACTTTCGATTTTGCAAAGTAGGCTTTAATGTAAGCACCAGTTAATACTTTAAACTGACTATTTTCCAGCTGAGTGCCGCTTGTAACAAGCCCTCCAGTCGATTTTTAAAGGTGTTTTAATTTTATGAATAGAGTGTAGCGAATGTTAAGATTTCAGGTAAATAGAAGACTGCCGAATAAACGACTGTAACAAAGATTAGTAAAAACACTTATAGGGTTAGTACCAATCTTTAGTAAAGAAGGTAATCCGCCAAACGAAAAGGTTAGTTTTGCTGTAGTAAGTATGGATGAAGGTGATGAGGAAGTATCAAATTCACCTAGTTTCTATGCACTACATGGTGGAACGCAGGGTGCACTCACAAGGATTAAAATGAAGAAATAATGGGAGAAGGAAACTACACGAGTCGTTAGCCGGACTTTTTAGCTCAAAATTGAGCAGAACAAATGTTTATGCATCTTGATATGAAACATCTATCATAGCGTTATTTAACATTATTGTATTAGTCGGTAATTTGAGACACATATTTTCACCATGTGAATCAGTATCACAATAAATAACTAGGTTTCAAGCATTCAATTGTTTGGAGCCTTTTTCTATGGTGAAAGAGAGATACAAGATACATCGGTTAAGAATTTACGGGATGATTTAGTAGGTTGTTCACTGGCATTCAACTTACTCCGTTTACAAAGAATTCGTTGAGAATCGCAGGTTCAAGAAAGGGACGCATTGCCAGTGCGCTTTATAAGCTGCGCACATCTGGAGATTTAAACTGAGACTTTTATCTGCTTAACAAGACAACGTTGCGTCCAGGACGACTCAAGGTTTGGTAAAAAGCGTTACCTTTAATTGATTATATTGAGAGTGCTTAGAAGCATTTTCTTGTGCAATCAAAAAAGCAGGGCCGACAGAGCCATTTTTGTCTTAAACGTGAGGAATTGTAATTTTTAAACGTTTCGACAAAAATATTCAAATACACTATTATTGATGGTAGTTGATATGGTGTAGCTAGGTACGGATACGGAGAATGAGATGAGAAATAGACTAAAAGAAAATGGACTTGATGCGCCATTCATGACAATGGGATATTTGATTAGTGGCGTTATTGTGCTAGTGTTTATTGCTTTTTTTCATAATTTTAGCGGCATAGGATGGGCATTGCTATGGGGATTAATGTTGATCGCTGCGGGGTTAATTTCTTTACATACGTCTTTGTATGGAAAAGCAGCGATATGGAATCGTATTATTGCAGATCTAAATATTAAGTCAGATAGCCAGGTCTTGGATTTAGGAACTGGTCATGGATTAACATTAATCAAATTTGCAAAACAGTTAGGGAGTAATGGTAGTGCAACTGGGATTGATTTATGGCATAGCCGCGATCAACTAGATAACGATAATAAGCAGACTGAAACTAATGTGAAAAATGCAAATTTGAAATGCTATACTAATATTTTAACTGGCGATATCAGAAGTTTGCCTTTTGAAAATGATTCATTTGATTTTGTAACAAGTAGTTTTGTTATCCACAATATCAAATCAAAACAAGAACGTTATAAGGCAATTACAGAAGCATATCGAGTGTTAAAACAAGGTGGAACGTTGGTAATTGTCGATACTGAACATAAGCAAAGGGAATATACAGAAGTACTTGCTGATTTAGGTGCTCAAATGAAAATTAAAAATTTAGGATTTAACGGTTGGTGGTCTGGACCGTGGATGCCGTCATATGAAATCGAAGTGAAAAAGAGTGCATGATGGCACTCTTTCTATTATGGATTGACGAGGAAAGGGTTGACAGGGCAAAGAGGGCGAGCACTTTTCTTTGGGCCTGAAAAGTGTGGATGTCACAAAAGTATTATTGAGCCCATCAGTCAGGCTTCAAACAGAGATTGATTATGTATCGTTGTTTTTGACTTAATGCTTCAATTTAGCCCCTTCATATGTAGAAATTTGTCCAAATCTGACTTCAAAACGGGCTCTCGGTGGCACCTCAAAATGACCACTTGTCGCTCGAATGTCGCTTGTACCAGGCTTTCTCACTGATCTATAAAGGAGTTCGGAGACACTCGTGAAGAATACAACGAAATCATCGCTAAGTAGTTAAACTTAAATAGAGACTTACCAATTCATTTTGGTAAGTCTCTTTTTTGTTGGTCTGATGCGTTTTTTGGGACGTTTGGACTGTGGAAATGGATTGAGAAGCTGTGGATGTGTGCTGTGCTTAAATAGCAAATCTGTCTATATTTGTCCAAATTTGACTTTGAAAATGACAACTGTTGTCACTTGCTTGTCGCCAAAATGTCTCTGGATTTGTCTAATAGAATGTTGTCAGAATTGATGACTTTAGATGTAATCGAAAGTAATGATCCATGGATGATTTCCAATGCGAAGTGCAATGTTATGTGGGGTCCGGCATGAAATATGTAAAATGGATATGAGTGCACATGCTGAAGATGTCATCTGCCAAACAACGTAATAAGTAGTTGAATAAAGTAGAAAATTTCTTCTTACAGAAATGTACACGATAAAGTGATTAAAAGTGTTCTCTAAAGACACATTTTTTAACAACAACTGTTTATTAAATTTATCGTACACATGAATTCGCTTAATGTATATAATGTCAAAACAGATTGATACACACTGTCAGTTCTTGACTCGAAAATAAACAATCAAAGATATAACTGCAATGATTAACCCATATGTTACAAAAATGGGGGTAACGTTAGAATGCAGAGTTGATGCCAAACTGCTTGTTAAAGCAATTCCAATTGGGTAGCTTGCGGAGGTCATTGTTCCTGAAATTGTGAATAATGCCCCACGTGCAGTTGAATCAAAAGTTTGTTGATAGAATGTACTTTGATAAATCAAAGCTGGTGAAACAACTAAACCAATCGTTATTAATAATACCGCAGTCATTTGAACATTTGTCGCAAATCCAATTAAGCTAAACAAGAGACCATGAAGACCAATTGTACCGACAACGCCTAATACTAACCATTTTGAGGTCACTTTTAATTTTCCAACCACAAATGATCCAATCACGATGCCGATAGAAGACATCGATTCTAGTAACCCATATTGACTGGCTCCGGCCATAAAATGCTGCTTCACTAAAATTGGTAATAATACTGTCAGACCTGCCCATAAAAACATATTCCACAGAAAGTTCATGAGCATCAGATATAGTAACGTTGGATTGCTTATAATTGTCTGAAAAGCACTTTTCAAATTACTAAAGTAACTGGTATATACTTCAGATTTCTGAGTATGTTCTTGTTTCCTCATGTCAACTAAGCGTGATACTCGCCAAACACATAATGCAACAAACACGTATAAGCTAGCAACCAATACATAAACTTTTACGCCATATCCCAGCGCCATAATTAAACCAGAAATCATGGATCCACATATATATGTCATGTCAAAACTGATTGACGTCAATGCATTAGCGACAATTCTCGCATCTTGATTAGTAAAAATATCCTGAATGAACATTGAACTGCCACCCTTTAATAAGGGACCAGTTGCGCCGCTAACCACTAATAACATGATGAACACAATAAAATCTACTGTAGTTTTTAATGGGTCAAAGACTAAGAATATGAAGACACTTGCATTGATTAAATTACCCAAAATCATTAAATGGGTTTTTTTAAATTTATCAAGAAAGCCACCTAGTAATGGCCCAAGAATTAAATTTGGTAGCGTCACCGCCGCAAGTACCACCGCAATTACAAAGGGTGAATTAAATTTATTATAGGCAATCCAAACTAAAGAGATATTAGCGATGCTACTTGCAAGATTACTTAAAATAATACTAATGTACAAGGTTCTAAAGGCTTTGTTTTTCAATGCACCTAAGTAACTCATTTAAATGTTACCTACCACTTTCAGTTCGTTTTCATATCAAATTTTTTTTGGTTATTATCTTTATTATTAATGTAATTCATTTTAGCCATGATGACTCCTTTAATATATGCGAATTTGAAGAATATCTGATTTATAAGGTATTGTATGCTGGTTTATGATTAATATCAAATTGTTTTATAATTAAGTGAGCGAAAGATTAAACTTTGAAGATTGCAAACCATTTAGGGGAGTGAGCGTTTATCTTTTAAACTACCCCATTAAAAATGGTGCATTCGGTTTTTGGGGCGATGATTGTGAATGTTTCTCAATTTAAAACATTATTATAAAGCCTTTTTTAATAGCCGTAGTTTTATATTGATATATATTTCACAATAATGTAGAATGATGCTTGTCGTTAAAAATTGAAATTATTCTAGGAGGTTTCTGATGGGTATCGGAAAAGCATTTTTGCAGACATTTGAAAATGGGGATGTGGTCGCTGCGATTACATCAACAATTTTTATTATCTTGCTTGGATTTTACATGCGAAAGAAGGGCATCTTTGGTGCTCAAGTTGGTAAGACTTTGACAAGTGTTGTCATGAAGTTGGCATTACCAGCTTTGGCGTTCGTTTCATTTATGGCACCGATTAATGATCAAACTTTCAAACAAGGAATGGGTATCTTAGTTTGGGGAATTGTCATTTATGTTATTTTGATTGCTGCCACAAAGATCATGTACATTAAATATGATCACGATACACAAGATGTTATGCGTGTATTAACTATGTTTGGCTCAACGACATTTTTTGGTATTCCAATTGTAACTGGAATCTATGGATTGAAGGGTGCAATGTATGCCTCAATCTTCAATATTGGATACCGACTATTCTTGTATTCATACGGATACATCAAGATGTCAGGTGAGAAGATGGATCGTAAGAATTTGAATTCAATGCTAATGAATCCAATTGTTTTGGCTACTTTCCTTGGGTTAATCCTTTGGTTGCTACAAGGTTCAATGCCAACGCTTACAGGTACAAGCCCAATTACAAAGGAAGCGGCAACAGTTGCGTTCTACCGAATTGACGTCACGGCACCTTGGTTGTACAAGCCACTGACTTATCTTTCATCATTGGCATCACCATTAGCATGGTTGTCAATTGGTATCACATTGGGTGAAGTATCACTTAAGGATGCTGTCAAGGACAAGAGTGTTTGGTACTATTCATTTAATAAGGTGATCATGGTGCCAGTTATCAACATCGTACTATTGGTTATTCTTGGAGCAACTGGTATTCTTCACTTAGATGGGACAGCATTAGCAACAATTGTATTGATGATGGCTACGCCAACAGCTACAGTCGCTGCTGCATATGCGATTAGCTTTGATCGTAAGGCATTGTTAGCATCGAATGCATCACTTATGTCAACAGTGGTAGCAACAGTTGCAATGCCATTCTGGATTGTTATCGTTCAAATTCTTGGTCAATTATCGATGTTCAAATAAGCGTTATCAGTTAAACCAAAAGATGGGGTAAGACATGACTTTTAAAATTGCAGTTTATGGTGTTAGATCAAATGAAGTAGCATATTTTAATGATTTGAATAAATATGATTACACATTAACCTTGATTTCTGAAAATTTGACGCATGAAAACGTTGAAACGGCGAAGGGACATGATGCGGTTCTATTGCGTGCAAACAATGTTGCAGATAAACAGAATTTAGATATTCTAAATTCTTATGGCATTAAGTATGTATTTAGTCGAACGGTTGGAATCGGCCATGTCGACTTATCAGCGGCTGCAGCCAACAACCAAATCGTTGCAAATGTACCAGGGTATTCACCACGTGCCGTCGGTGAACTTGCATTTATTTTGGGAGCTACACAATTACGGCATGTAGTGCAGGCTGCTGATAACACGTACAAAGGTGACTTTGTTGTTGCACCCGAATTGTTTGCCACTGAAATTCATGATGTTACAGTGGGGATTTTTGGTACCGGAAGCCTTGGGCGTGCAGAAGCCAAGTTATGGCATGCATTAGGGGCAAACGTCATTGCATATGATGTATATGAAAATGAAGAGGCGAAAGAATACTTAACTTACACATCTGAAAATGAGGTGTTAAGTCAAGCAGATCTTGTTTCATTACATGTACCACATATTCCAGGTAAAAATGACCAGTATTTTAACGCAGACTACATTAATCAGATGAAAAAGGGAGCTATTCTTGTTAATACGGCCCGTGCTGAAATCACTGATGAAAATGCAATTATTGCAGCGGTTAAGTCTGGTCAGTTAGGTGGATTTGCAACAGACGTGGTCTCTGACGAACGTATGGTCATTGGAAAAGACTTCTCTGGCAAGTCAACACCAGTCCCTGTTGTCGATGAAATGCGAGCACTGTATCCAAAAGTATTAATCACACCGCACATTGGATCATATACTGGAGAAGCACTAACAGACATGATATCAATCAGCTTTGATAATTTTCATGATGTGTTAGAAAGCGGCAACTCAAAAAATATTGTCAAATCCTAGAACAATAAAATAGCTCATTTACAGAGTCGGAAAGTTTACACGAAAAGTCGTAAACTTTTCGATTTTTTATTTGGACTTCTTTTACTAGATGGGAGTTGTAAGTGATTTAAAAAGGCCTATCAAAATCGATAGGCCTTTTTGAAATTAGTCTGTTACTTCTATGGTTGTTTCCCCTTGAAGTAAGGTGGGGGGTATAACCGAGTGACGAATATTTGAATGATTTGAACTAATCGCAGTAAGTAAGGTTTGAACCATTTTCTGAGCAATTTGTTGTAGTGGTTGTCCAATAGTTGTGAGATCTAATGGGCTGAGATGGTTAATGAAAATGCCATCGAAACCAACAATACCAACATCTGTGGGGACGGCGAGCCCTCTATCATAACAACTATAGAGGGCACCGAGGGCAAGTCGGTCACTCGCCGCCACGACACCTGTTAATGGTGGAATGGTGATTGAGTTGCATAATTGGCGTGCTTCTTTATCACTATTAGGTAACTGATAGATTGTTTCGGTCATATAGTCTGGAGTATCAATCGCTTTGAACCCCTTTAAACGTTCAATTGCGAATTGCTCATTTAAATCGATGCCAAAATAAACCAAATGTTGGTAACCACACGTAATGAGATGCTGTTTTGCCAGCATCGTACCAAGTTTATTATCAACATCTACGCTTGCAATTTCAGGTTGATTACCATAGGCGACAATTGGAAAATTTAGCGCATTCAACTTAACTTTATCAGTCGCCCGAGCCCCGCTGACGAGAATGCCATCAATGTCATGAAAATGATCGTCCAAGCTACGATGTAGCTCTAAGTTATAACCTTCTTGATAAAGATAATCGGATACGTAGGTGATGAGTTGACCAAAATAAGGATCAACATTTGAAACTTCATCAAGCATGACAAAAGCAATTGTATAGGTGCGACTAGTTGCCAGTGCTCGACCAGCACGTTGTTGTACATACCCTAATTCATTAATCGCGCGTTGTACGGTATCGGATATCTCCGAGGAAACTTGTTCGGGGTGATTTAAAACACGCGAAACAGTCATCTTAGAGACGTGCGCCTTTTTGGCAACATCAGCAATAGAAACCATAGTGACCTCCAGTTTGTGTATGTAAACCCTTACATGCTCTATTCTATCATGTTTATTCTGTTACCGGTAACACACTTAAAAGTATTGTAAGCGTTTTCATTTAACTGTATATTAAAGGTACAGCTAGCTGAGCAAATGAATGGAATATAGGAGCAGGAAAATGGCTGAAGTGCATAAAAAGAATTTACCGGAATTAGCAAAGAAAACAATCATGTTAATGACTTTTGGAAATCTGGGTGTTTCCATGGCCTTCTCACTACAAAGTTCGAGCATGGGTAGAATCTTTCAAACCATCGGAGCGGATCCCACAAAGTTAGGATTTTTCTTTATCTTACCACCATTGGTTGGGATGTTTATTCAACCATTAGTGGGCTACTTTTCAGATAAAACGTGGTTACCGAAATTGGGTGGTCGTCGGATGCCATATCTTTTAATTGGGGCTTTAGTTTCAGTGCTTATGATGATGTTATTACCAAATTCGGGATCATTCGGCTTTGGCTTTGGATCAACCGCGGCCTTAGCCTTTGGCGCATTTGCCATTTTATTTATGGACTTATCATCAAATATGGCTATGCAACCATTTAAAATGATTATTGGAGACATGGTACCAGACGATCAAAAGAATTATGCTTGGTCATATCAGACAATTTGGGGAAATATCGGAAGTATCCTGGCAACATTGCTACCTTTTATTTTGACAACGATTGGTGTTTCGAACGTTGCTGCTAAAGGGTCGTTACCAAATTCAGTGATCTGGGCTTTCTACATTGGGGCCTTTATTCTAGTAGTCAGTGCTTTATTTTCTGTCACATCAGTAAAAGAGTATAATCCAGAAGATTATGCAAAATATCATCAAGTAGAAGAGAAGAAAAATGGTCAAAAGACGGGGCTATTAACGTTAATTAAACATGCTCCTAAAGTCTTCTGGACGTTGGCAGTCGTACAATTCTTTGCATGGGCAGCTTTCCAATATCTTTGGACATATGGATCAGGGGCGATTGCTCAAAATGTTTGGCATACGACGGACCCTTCATCAGCCGCTTATCAAGCAGCCGGGAATTGGTTTGGAATTTTATCAGCAGTCCAAGCGGTCGCTTCAGTTGTTTGGGGCTTTGCCTTATCAAAAACAACAATCAGTCAGCGCTCAATTGCTTACGCTGGTGGATTAATCATTGGTGGAATTGGATTCATGTCAGTATTCTTCATCCACTCGCAATTTGCGTTGATTGCGGCGTTTATTATGATCGGAATTGGTTGGGTAAGTATGAATGCTATTCCATTTATGTATTTGACGAGTGAACTAGATGGCGAAAATGACGGTACCTACCTTGGTTTATTCAATAGTACAATTTGCTTACCTCAAATTGTGGCGTCAGTGGCATCATTTGCTGTCTTCCCGCTTGTCGGACAAAGCATGCCAGCCATGTTATTGATTGCCGGAGCATTGATGGTTTTGGGTGCAATCGCAACACGTTGGGTTAAATAAAGAAAATAATAGGAAGTTGAGGGATTTAATTATGGGACACACACGTTGGTGGAAAGATGAAGTAATTTATCAGGTGTATCCACGTTCATTTCAAGATACAAACGATGATGGTATTGGAGATTTACCAGGTGTCATCCAACATCTTGATTACTTAAAGAAATTAGGAATCACAATGATTTGGTTGTCACCAATATATAAGTCACCGATGGTCGATATGGGATATGATATCGCCGACTATCAGGCCATTGACCCGCAATTTGGAACAATGGAGGATTTTGATAATTTATTGGATGCTGCTAAGGAAAGAGATATGAAGATTGTCATGGACTTGGTCGTTAACCATACTTCTGATCAACATGAATGGTTTCAAAAAGCCTTAGCAGATAAAAATAGTCCTTACCGTGATTACTATATTTTTAAAAAGACGACGGACGGAAATGTCCCAAATAATTGGCGCGCTATCTTTGGGGGCTCAACTTGGACCGAAGTTCCAGGGGAACCAGGTACTTATTATTTCCACACCTTTGCGCCCCAACAACCTGAGTTAAATTGGGAGAATCCAAAGTTACGTCAAGAGATTTATCAAATGATTAATTGGTGGATGGACAAAGGTGTTGCCGGATGGCGCGTGGATGCGATTACACATTTGAAAAAGGATCTGGATTGGGCAAGTATTCCTGCTGACGCTGAGGACGGGCTCGCGTCTGTTGTTAAGAAGGGACAGAATCGCCCCGGAATCGATATGTTCTTGGATGAGTTAAAGCGTGAGACCTTTGATAAATACGACGCTATTACGATTGGTGAAGCGTATGGGGTTCCCGAAAGCGATTTGCCAAGTTATATCGGACCTGACGGCTATTTCTCAATGATTTTTGATTTTTCATATATGAACATTGAAGTGGCTGATGTGAATGAATGGTATCTGGGACCATCAAGTTGGTCGACCAAAGATTTAAAAGATATTCTGTTTAAGAGCCAAGCGGATATGAAAGCTGTTGATGGTTGGAGTGGAAATGTTCTAGAAAATCATGACCAGCCACGAGCACTATCAAAATTAGTGCCAAACCCAAAGTATCAGACTGGGACAGCAGCAAAAGCATTAGCGACGATGTATTACTTTTTGCCTGGCGTACCATTTATCTATCAAGGTCAAGAAATTGGTATGAAGAATTTTGAACGACACTCTATTAGAGAGTTTAATGATGTTTCATCGATTAATAACTATGAAATGGCGCTAAAGAAGGGCTATTCTGAGGCAGAAGCGTTAAAAACGGTTAATGCGAAATCTCGTGACAATGCTCGGACACCAATGCAATGGGATGATTCAAAGTATGCTGGCTTTTCTAAACATGAACCATGGCTTGAAATGGGTAATGATCGCGCAGGTATAAATGTTGTTGATGAGTTATCGAATGCTGACTCTGTTTTGAATTTTTATCAACAGATGGCCGTGATAAGAGCTGATGCGCGTTACCATGATACTTTGATTGATGGCACATTGATCGAACTTCAAAATGTACCAGATAATGTGATTGCTTACCAACGAGAACTGGATAATCAAGTTATAACAGTGCTTATTAATCTTGGCACACATGAGGAAGAGGTAGCGCTACCTGAGGTGGCGGACCAAGTGATTTTAGATAATAACGTGCATGTAAGAACTACTGAACCAAACTTAGTATTGCCACCGTACACATCGATTGTCTTTGCTTCATAAGGTGAACTTGAGTTATTTATGATAATGAAATGAATTAATGCCGCTAGATGAACACATATTACAATGTGTTCATTTTTGTGCATAAAATGAGTTTGGGTGGGATGCGTACGATTCAGCTATTTTTCGATAATTGTTTGGGAATAGCAGTTATGCACAAATACAGTGGTACATTAATAAAAATATGGACTTATCACTTTTAGTTGTAAGGTTGCTTTTGTTTACATTAGTCATCTTAATTGATACTGTAGTGTTCTGATTGTATTTAAGTTATAATGAATTAAAAATAAATTAGAGTTGGAGTATGTATATGACAAAGTTGAGCGATTTACCTCTTGAAGTGAAAGCAGCCATTTTCGGTAAACCATTAGTTCAAAATATTGATCAAATTAAAACGTCAGTTTCAGAAGGTTTTGGTTCAAGTCCTAAGGCGCCATACAATGAGTTTAGTAATGCCAGCACTCTTTCAGATGCAAATAATCATTTCGTCAGTGTGAATAACGATACGCTTTACTCACAAGTTATGATGGACTTGTCAGCTGGGCCAGTCGTACTTGAAATTCGGGAAATTAAAAATCGTTATTATGTGTTCCAATTGGTAGATGCCTGGACAAATAATTTTGGTTACTTAGGACAACGTACTTTGGGTGAAAAGGGTGGCAAGTTTATCTTTGCTCAAAGTGACCAAATGAATGATATTCCTGCCGAATATAGTGACTATCAAGTCATTAAAGCACCTTCACAAGTAATTGCAGTTGTTGGACGAATTGCATGTACTGGTGAGGATGATTTGGTGAATGTACATGCCTTGCAAAAGCAACTGGTAGTGCATGGTGTCAATGAAAATGCTGAAATTACTGGAACACCGACTGTCGATACGGACGACACCGATGCTCTGATTTTCTGGAAGAAGTTACGTACGTACATGCAAGCTTACCCTGTTTCAGAATCATTCAAGCCAATTTTTGAAGATATTGAAAAGCTAATTGGTTTAAATGATGACCGCAATGCGAATGATTATTTTGCTGCTCTGTCTGAAGAAGCGCAACAAAAGTTGATTGACGGAGAAAAACAAGCAACTAAGGTTATTGTTGATCTCTTAGAGAATTCAAATGCGCGTACTGAAAACGGTTGGCAAGAACAATTCCACGTGTTTGATTACAATGTTGATTACTTTGAATTTGGTGCGTTAAAGGGTAAGGAATGGGAAGTGGGTTATGCCAAGACCACCGAAGCCTTGGAAGAAGCCAGCGTTTTGAGAAATGTAGCAGCGACGGCGGGATTATGGGGAAATAATGGCTATGAAGCACTATACTTCCCTACATATGTTGATGGCTCTGGCAACCAACTTGACGGTAATAATGTGTATGAGCTAACCTTTACGGAATTGCCTCCAGTTGATGCTTTCTGGTCAATTACCATGTACGATGCTGAAAACTTCTTCTTAGTTGATAATGAAATTAATCGTTATTCAATCGGTGATCGTACGGCAGGTATTAAGTACGAGGATGACGGTTCATTGAAAATTCAAATTTCTGCTGAGAAACCAGAAGATACAGCTAATTGGTTGCCAGCTCCGAAGGGGCGCTTCCGACCTGTTCTACGTGCCTACCTACCACAAGAGGCAATCTTTAATGAGACGTACAAGCTTCCTGGAATTAACTTAAAGTAAGTTTTCCTGGGGCATGAAAAATCTTGTCGTTTAATACATGAGACAACTTTTAAAGAGCGGAGCAGACAATGCGAATTTTATTAGTAGCGATTATCAGTACCTTAGCCTCAATCCTACCAGGTGGTTGGATGACGGTTTTTGCCTTTACTTTTTTGCATAATTGGATTTTAAAGATTTTTCGATTTGTTTTCCTAGGCAACAAATATGTTGCTTTCAGTTTAGAGCAAACTGGAGAACATGAATTGACGTTGGAAAATTCAGGAACCGAAGAAATCACGGACGTTGCACTTCAAGTTAAAGATGCAAAGCATAATAAAATCGCTAATGAAGATCTTTTGGACTTCAAAGCGGGCGATACTGTAAAGATTACCATCGACGCCGAAATTAAAAATACTGAATACGTTGAAGCTGAGTATCTTTATAAGAAGCACACACGTCATAAGCGTGTATTCATGCCAATGTACAATAAGTATAAGCACCAGCAACAAAAAGCGAAGCGTGCGGCAAAGAAACAAGCAAAATCAAATTAGGTATCTTAAAGAGACATATCCAATAGGGGTATGTCTTTTTATTAGTCGTTTAGTGGGGGGATTAAACAGCACCGGCTTAGATGCGAGAGATAACCACTCAGTGGGATTTTAATGTGAACGTACCCATGTATGACATTAAATAGGGATAACACTGAGTAGTGCCAATCCGATAACTCATATATAATATGGGTATGATACTAGTGAGATGGAGAAGATAAATGTCTGATAAAGAAACACGAAGTGGACGTAATGAAGCAAAGAAACGGGTACCGTGGATTTTAGTAATTATGGTTGTATTAGTTATCATCGTAATTGGTGTAACAATCGGGGGTGTGATGGGATCCCGAGGAGCTAATAAAAGAAGTGTGAACGAGTCTTCAAAAATCTCCGAATCAATTCCATCAACCAAATCTTCAACTGTAACAGAGAGCAGTAGTGAAGAAGTTTCAGGATCACTGGATTCAGATGCAGTAACGAATAGTGGAGATGATACGCGGTCGACTGAAGCGACAGATAGTAGTGTTTCTGATGTGCCAATCAATGAAGATGTTGACGAATTACCAGCAGATGCAAAGCCTGATGGTGCAGGAAATTATGTATCTTCCGATGACAGGATTGCGTATATTCCACAAGATAATGGCACCTACATAACCTTGCCAACTAGTGCAACGCCATACACAGGACGGGGTTACAAACAGCAGCTAAAGAGAGCTGAGTTCAAACGCGAAAACCTAGAAAAGGGCGTTAATAAATTAAGCGATGAACAATTGCGTGTATTAGAAGAAATCGGCGAAAACTAGGGTGTACTGTAGAAAAAGACTTACCAATTCATTTGGTAAGTCTTTTTTGTTCATGTAATAAAAATTGTTTGAGTTGAGAAATGTAACCATTTGCTTCATTGATGGTTGCTAATAACTCGCCGTCACTCACACGAGAGATTCCCGTCTTAATTGACTCTTGGTAAAGCGCGGCATATGGGAGATTGTATGCATCAGCACGATGAGCCTCCTGCGAAATATCGTAGTTAACTTTTTTGAAATCAACGTTAGAAACGCCAGAATCGTCGATCGTTAGCAGCGCATATTGGGCGCGTCGGTCTTTGTTTAAACGTGTATGCTTAGAATATGCCATCCCAATAGAACCGGGATTTATAACAAGTTGATCAAGTGAACTATAACGAAGAACTTGATGGTGAATATGACCATATACGGCGATGTCAGTGTGTTCAGTATCGAAAAGTTGATTAAAGGCAGGTGTGTCAGCCTGAGCAATTAAATTAGGACCGTAATTGATATTGGGCAGATTATGCGATATTTGGATTTTTACACCATTAACAGTTTTCTCTAAAGAAATCGGTGCACTGCGTAATTTCTCAATATTTTTTTTAGATAAATGAGCATACACGTATTGCGTTAAGATGCCCACATATACATCTGCAGAATCTTCAAAGTTGAATGGGTCTGTACTATCCATAACTTCAAAAAGGCAATCGTCCCAGTTTCCACGTAGAAATACAGTCGTATGTACTTCATCGAGTAGATCGAAGAGGTCATCACCGCCTGTACCAGGCATGATTAAATCCCCCAAAAACCAGGTTTCATCAACCTGATTAGTTTTAATGTCGTTTATGACAGATGATAGCGCAGTGTAGTTGCCGTGAACATCCGAAAGTATCGCGATTGTTTTTTTCATATGATAGCCTCTGTTCAATTGGGTTTAATTTAATTATTGTATCACTTAATTTTAATAAAAACCGAAATAGGGTTGAATTTAAAATGTTTATTTCCCGATTTAGCTGAACATACGCTAATTTTTATGATAAGATTATGACAATATGAGAGAATAGTTAATTTATGGGGGTGTCACATCATGGTAGCTTTACGAGTGGTAATAGGGGTGTATGCCTTGTTGATGGCACTTGCTTCGCTACAAATGTACAAAGAAAATGCTGAAAAGGTAAATATAGTTACAGGAGGTGTCAGCATTGTCTTAGTTATTGTGTCCGTATTCATTGGACAACCGACATTTGTAATTTTTTCCATAATAGCATTAGTTTATTATCAGGTTTCCGCAATTTGGCAAGGCGTGAGCCATAATGAATTTCACTGGAGACACCACACAGTGAGATTGCTTTTTACAATCTTGATGATTACTTTATTGATTTATGTTGGTCATTAATAAATTGAATTTGTTAGCGTTTGGGACCGATATCAAAACAAGGAAGGAGAAGCAGAGAATATGAATTTAAGTTTAGAGGATATATCGTATAAAAATATTTTGACAAACATCTCATTATCGATTGAGGCAGGAGATGTTATAGCTTTAGTTGGTGCCAATGGATCTGGTAAAACAACACTTTTGAATGTGTTAATGGAGGTGGTCCCCCCCACTAAAGGGAGCATCCAGCGAAGCGATGCCCAAGTTGCGGCTGTTTTTCAAAATAATGTATTAGATGATGAATTGTCGGTTCAGCAAAATTTATACTATCGAATTGATGATTCAGCCGCATTCGAAAGGGTTATCGATAAGTTAAATGAGTATGAAATTAATTCTAAATACAAGTATGGCCGACTTTCTGGAGGCCAAAAAAGGGTCGTTAACTATCTCAGAGCAGTCGCCTTGCAACCTGATTTTTTGATTTTAGATGAGCTAACGGCAGGTATGGATGTAGCAGTACGGCAAAAAATTTGGAAGGATGTACAAGCTATTTTAAATCATGTAAATTGTGGCATGATTTTTACGACCCATCTGTTAGATGAAATGGAAAACGCCAATAAAGTTTTGTTTTTGGAAAGTGGCCACGTCAAGTACTTCGGAGATATGCCCACATTTATGAGCCGGATGCCTAAGGTAAAATTAACCTTTGCGGATAATGATGCAGTCGAATTTTTTGATACACCAGGTCAAGCGGTCACTTTTATTGAAAACAATCATCTCAAGCACACGAATTTTGAAATTCTAAAAACCACCTATACTGACTTGTTTCAAAATATGGAAAAGGAGAATACTCATGTATCTTAAGTTTATAGAGCGAAATCTACGGATTTATCTGAAAGACAAGGTAGGTATCTTTTTTTCTTTTTTGGGAATGTTCATTAGTCTTATTATTTACATTTTTTTCTTGAGAACCAACTTAATAGATTCATTACCAACGATTGCGCATGCTGATAAATTTACAGATACCTGGATGGTAGCAGGATTGATTAGTATTGTTGCACTAACAACACCACTGAATGCTTTCGGACAAAAAATGGAAGATCGCAAGAATCACAAGTTGAATGATTTTAAAGTTAATAATGATCTCAAGGCAAATAGCCTTAATTGGTTATACACACTAACAGCAATTATCGAGGGGGCAGTAGCTACCATCGTCTTTACGATTTTATGTTTTGGATATTTGAGTATTCGATATAACGAAAATGCATTTAACAAAGAGTTCGTATTAACCCTACTATTTAATTTACTATTAATTACTTTTTCTGCGAATTTTTTTGCATTGGTTACTAAATATTTAAGGACGATGTCGAGTTTTTCAGCTCTTTCCACGATTTTAGGAACCTTGGCGGGGTTCCTTTCAGGAACATATATTGTCTATGATGCACTACCAAATTTTATGCGAAATATAGTGAACTTTTGGCCAGGCGATCAAATCGCAGCTATCACACGAAGTGAGATGATGCCAGAATTTACCACAACCACTCCACAAAACGTTCTAGTAGCCCTCGGTGTTAGTTCAAATGTCGAAAAGGCGATACTTGTTGTTATAGGTGCGACAATCGTAAGCATGGTATTGAATCAGTTATCACGAGAATAGTTCACTATAATACTGGGGAATTTGAGCAATTATTTTCACTGAATCTTTGGCGAAGTTGAAAAGAAACTCTGGAAGGCATGGAGTTGTATTGGTCAGTTATATACAAATACTCAATAATAAAAAGGATTAGCATACTATCTGAGTATCACAGATAGTATTTATAAATTACAGGAAATACAATTTTAAAAAGCTTACCAACATATTTGGTAAGCTTTTTAAAATGCAAATGGGCTTTATAATGATTAAAATTGGTTAGGATAGCGTATAATATCAGGAATAAGAAAAGGACGTCGTTCTAATCGGAAAAAAGGAGGATTGGGGGATGAATCAGGATTATAATGTGACTGAAAGCAAGATATCAAAATCTAGGACTCGAATTGAATCACTTGAAACAACGTTAAAAGTTCAGCCTAAATCAAAATTTGAAAATATGCTTAATCATTTAATGACGGTAGGTCAAAATAGTGAAGACCAATTGAGTCATATTTTTATCATCACCGATGTGCTTGCGCCTCACAAACTTAAACCTAATATACAAATACGCTTTAAGAAAAAAGGGAGCGACAAAATTTCAGGGATTAGTGATTTAAAAGATGTCGAATTGAAAGCAGCAGTTCATCAGTTAAGGCAGTTGGGCAATAAACCTTTTGTGGAGTATTTGAAACAAAAAGAATATAGTTGGCGTGAGGCAGAGATTGAATTTATGGAAATTATCATGGACTGTCAAGCACAGACGTGGGGAGAATATTTCATAAAACGCGGTCCAGAGCGCTTGAATGATTATTCGAAAAATGAGTTTTGTTTCAAACAAATATCACAAAACTGGTTAGAGCATTTGAAGCAACAACAACAGCTATTTAATGAAACTGGAATTAATCCGTCAGACAATGAGCATTTTGATTTTTATACGCCAGGAATGGTGGAATGGACCGAACCAGTTGATCTACTGACAAAGAATCAAGTATATCGACTTTCACCAGCGGAGTTCACGGCTGCAAAGAAATATTACCAAGATAAAGACGTTGTAGTGGTTGAGTTGGATGGTGAAAAGATGGTTTCTGATGATGACATCCTAGAAGAATTTATCCAAAAGTTCAAGTTGGATGTTGTGACAAAGGAAGAAGATGCGAATAATTGTTTTCCGGATTATGATTTACAAGATCCATTACATGGGTTAGCTTTTGCCATGGATGATTTAAGTAATCTAAGCGCAGATCTGAAAAAGCCAATTGTTGTCTTTTATAGTGAGTTTTACCATGGCACCATCTTGACTCGTGGAAATGTTCTGGGAGTTTTAATGGCTTCGATTTTACCGGAATATGATATTAATCAATCAAGTACGATTCAACTAGATGGCCCATCTGATGAATATACGCGATTGTTCAATGTGTTCTTAGAGTGTTGATGGAGAAAGAACATCTATTGTGTAGACCAGAAATTACATCTTAGGAAAGGCTGTATAATATATGATTTTTCATCAAAGAAAATAGATAAAAAATTAAGAAGTTGGATGAAGAAAAGATTTCATTGCTGATATTCGATGAGTTGCCATTAGACCAAGTTTTGTTTCATGATCTCGCTCGAAAAATGCTAATGGTGTATGATTAGGGCCTGCTAGATCACTGAGCTCACGCTGGAGTTCAGATTGAATCCGTATCACCAGTTATGGTATGCAGCTGGTTGATACAAAAAACTGATGCTCCATATTTCAAACACCAATAAATAAAGGATTGGTTGAAACTTTCATTCGAGATGATTGGTTATGGGGAATAACAGGCACTTGATGAAAATCATATATCTAAGCTAACTCGAGTTTAAGATAGTGGAAAGATTGAATCGGTTTGGAACATTGAAAGATGAAACGATTTCTTGAATGAGTGCGGACATATCTTATGAATGGTTGATAATGATTACAGTTTCAGCATTTGGAAATATTGAGTACGTTATGTATGTTGAAATGAGGTAGTTGCGAATGTTGCTTTATAAGGATTTAGTGGATGCTGAGAAAAATAATATAATTAAATTAAATTGGGATATTATCTATTTTGGGGTGAAATGCCATTATTTAGAGAATCAATCGATTATTGATTTTGCTACAGCTAATGTCGCGAATAATATTGATGAGGCGAATAATTTAGCGTTATTGATTGAGAGTGTTGATCATTTAGATAATACACTTATAGAAATAGCAACGCGGTTTAAAATACAGACTTCAATTAAAAAAAATATTCTGAGAAAACTTCGATATCTTTCTCTAAAAAAATTGTCTAACCAGTTTGAAAAAGGTAAGATATCTTTTACTGAATTCTCGAAATTATTAACAACATTCTATGATGACCATAATTATCCGGTAGATATGATTCCCTTTATTTCCTATATGCCTGTTGATGGTAGTGTAATCGGTGGTGAAAACAACATTATTGACAACTTCAAACTTTTTTTGAATCAAGAATGTGAATGGATTAATGGCGATAATGTTATCAGTGAGTGTGAAATAGAGAATTTAGACGATTGAAGTTCTAAAAATTTTGCACATACTATTGCGGTCAAAAGTGTCAATATAATGAAACTGGAATGAAGGACTACTTAACAAATGCGTAGTCCTTTTTTATTTGTATATTTTTGAATAATGCAAACGTTAAGAATATTTTCGGAATAAATAAAATGAAAAAAAGGAAGCGCTAGGGTGAAATTTGTGATGAGCAAGCAAAAATGTACAGTGGTTATATATAATCAGTAGGTGATGCTGAGTAAAGAGTTTAGAAGTGAGAACTTTACAATTTATTAAACTAACCAAACATGAGATGATTTTTTTGAAAATCAATAAATTATTATATTAGAAATATAAATACTGAATATATCATTTTTGATGTTTAGATTCCGTTTTTTATCTATCATATACGTGTATCACAGTAAAATTAAATGGCTGTTTTACCTTTTTTCTATGATTTTTTCTATGAATTATTACTAGAGAAATAATTTTTATGATGATACGATGTATATACAAAATAAATTAATGAAAATGTAAGGGACCAAAAAATGAAAACAGTTATTGTATACAACCATCCATATAAGAAAAGCTTTAATCACGCAATCCTAGAACGCATTGTTTCAACAGTACAGTCAACAGGTAACGAGGTTGATGTGATTGATTTAGATGAGGATCAATTCAATCCAGTTATGTCGACTGAGGATTTAGCGGCGTTTGTGAATCAGCAACCAGTTGATCAAGCATCTATTGACTATATTAAAAGATTGAAAGAGGCAGACCACTTGGTATTTGTTTTCCCAATTTGGTGGGAACTAATGCCAGCGATGATGAAGGGATTCATAGACAAAGTTATTTTTCCTGGTGGGACATATGAATATGCTAATAATGGTATTTCGATGTACAGTAAGTTGCCAAAATTACAATCGGCAACGATTGTTACCACGATGAATACACCCAAGCCATTCTACAAGTTGGTATACAGCAATGCGATTCAACGTGCGATGGTGCGGGGGACGCTTAAGTTATCAGGGATGAAAAATGTAAAGTGGATCAGTTTGAATATGGTAAAGATGGCATCTGATAGGAAACGTCAAAAGTGGTTAGATAAATTAGAAACCTTTTTCCTGAAACAGAACGGGTAAATGATTGCGTAATAAAAACAGCCAGTTAATATGTTAACTGGCTGTTTTCGTTTTTTATATTAAATAGCTTTAACTTTTTGATTTGTTAAAATACGCGACACGATGAAGGCTAAGGCGAGGGCAGTGAATATTGCTATGACTAAGATGAATAGCCAAGTATTGACATGATGGCTGAAGTGTTCCATGACTTCAAAGGTTGAGCTACAAGCTTTGATATACCCAGCCAGCGCAACGAAAAACCAGGCAATGGATTTATTTCGAAGGGAGTTGAAAGCCTTTAAAGCAGCTTTTTGTTCGTCAGTGAGTAGTAACTTTAACTGATTTAAATCACGTAAATGTATTTTACGGTCTGCGAAAGCGTGATTGTGAATCTCATCAAAATCAATATTTGTTAACAAGAGATCGCGCTGTTCGTCTAATTCTAAATAAGCCTGATAAAGTGGAAATATGAATAATAACCATTCTGCTATGCAGACCATGGTTGTGCCAAAAATACCCATGTTGTGGACTCCTAATTTCGATAAGATTAAGGCTAAATCTTATACCTTCTCAATATTATTGTCAAACGTTTGAAAATAATATACGCTGCTAGTTTACAATAGAAAAGCTCCCATTATCTGGGAGCTTTTTGTTTAATTCAGCTTAACGAATAACCATATTCATAGATTGTGGTGTCTTGAAACCATTGGCCTTAGTATTTTTATTAACGTAAGCCCAAGTGCTTTGATTTATCCAAGTTGCCTTTGGACTATAAGCGTATGGATCAGCAATTAAGAATTGTCCGGCACGGTATCCGACAATTGTCATAACGTGGAATGAGTGTGCGCCAGTTAAGCGCCATGAATAGTCAGCCCAGGTCACAATTGCGTTTCCACGATTCAATTCACGGATAATGGTACCAACTGTTGCACCAGTTAGATCAGCGGCACCAGACTTTTTAAATGCCTTAGAGAGAGCATCTGCAAAGACAGTTTCAGTTTTAGCGCCACCATTTCCAAATGGGTTACCATAGAAACCTTGGTGTGGGTTTTTGTTGTAACCGTAGCCTAATTGGTTATAAATTGAGCGGAGAGAAGGTACCTTACGTCCCTTATGAGACAATGCCATTTGCATTGAAGCTCCTTCACAACCTTCGGGTGCCCCTTGATTAAGTTGTGAGTAGTAACTGTAGTTTAGCAAGGCTTGTGTAGCAAGTCCCTTTGGACCAAAGTAGTAACGGGTATTATTGAAAGTCTTCCAAGCATTTGTTAAACGAAGGTGGTTTGGCTGATAGAACTCAACATTGTTACCAAAGTAACGAGCACCAGTAATGGCGTTTCCATTACCACCTAAGAAATAAGTACCCTTCTTCGTAGCATAGTACGCGTTGCGCATTTGCTTAAATGATTGGTTATTGTAGCCTTCAACTTGCTTACGACCCTTCGAATCAGTGAAGAATCGAAGACCCTTGACGGCTTGACCATTATTACCAAGATAATAAGCACTATTAGTAATCAGATAGTATGCGTTGCGCATTTGCTTGGAAGTTTGATTGTTATAGGCTTCAAGGTGCTTTTTACCACTCTTATCAGTGTAGAAACGTAATCCCTTGATGGCTTGACCGTTATTACCTAGATAGTAGGCGCTCCCCTTAATTTGGTAATATGCATTGCGCATTTGCTTAAAGGTCTGATTATTATAAGCTTCAACTTGTTTTTTACCATTTTTATCAGTATAGAGACGTACGCCCTTAACGGCTTGACCGTTATTACCTAGATAATAAGCACTGTTGGTAATTTGGTAATACGCATTACGCATTTGCTTAAATGTCTGATTATTATAAGCTTCGACGTGTTTTTTACCATTTTTATCAGTGTAGAGGCGTACGCCCTTAACGGCTTGACCGTTATTACCTAGATAATAAGCACTGTTGGTAATTTGGTAATACGCATTGCGCATTTGCTTAAAGGTCTGGTTATTGTAAGCTTCAACATGCTTCTTACCATTTGCATCGGTGTAGAAACGTAATCCTTTGACGGCTTGTCCATCATTACCCAAGTAGTAAGCACTATCCTTAATTTGGTAATATGCATTGCGCATTTGCTTGAAGGTTTGATTGTTATAAGCTTCTACGTGTTTCTTACCATTTGCGTCGGTATAAAAGCGCAAACCTTTAGTAGGTTTACCATCGTATCCGAAATGGTAGACGTCTTGTCCATCTTGGAAATAGCTATTACGAACCAAGAAATGCGTTTTAGGATCATACGCTTCAACGTAGCGTTTACCATATTCATCGGTGAAGACACGCAAACCACTGAAAGCATTTCCGTCGTTATCAAAATAGTAGACAATGGCGTTATTTTGATAATAGTAGTCATTACGCATTAGGGTGTAATCTGGTAAATAAAGATTGAGTTGGTTATCAGCTGTTGTGATAAATCCAGTTTGTGCAATTCCTGATTCATTAAAGTAGTAACCTTTACCGCTGATGGTCTGCTTTCCAACTAGGGCTTTACCGTCTTTATAATATTTAGGACCATCCCAGCCATCTTTATGTTTGGGTTCAACTGGCTTGTTTGTGTCAGTCTTATTCCCCGTATCTGGTGTAGTAGGCTTGTTTGTATCAGTCTTATTCCCAGTATCTGGTGTAGTAGGCTTGTTTGTATCAGTCTTATTCCCCGTATCTGGTGTAGTAGGCTTGTCTGTACCAGTCTTGTCACCAGTGTCTGGTGTAGTAGGTTGGGTTGTACCAGTCTTGTCACCAGTGTCTGGTGTAGTAGGTTGGGTTGTACCAGTCTTGTCACCAGTGTCTGGTGTAGTAGGCTGAGTGGTATCAGTTGAATTGCCAGCATCAGGAGTAGTAGGTTGAGTTGTCTTTCCAGTGTCTGGAGTTGTGGGTTGAGTTGGAACCGTTTGGTCGGTTGCAGAAGGTGACGTTGTGTCGGCTGTTTGGCCTTGGTCGGCAGTATTTGCGACTTGTTCAGTTTTTACTGTTGTTTGACCTGTTTGCGTTGTTGCTTCATCGGCACTCGCCACACCAGCTCCCAAAGTGATTGCGGCGGCACCGATTACGGCACTTAACCACATCTTGCCACTCTTGTACAACTTTACATGTTCTTTCCTTTGCATTGTTTTCTCCTATCCTTAATTGAACGATAAAACTAAAAATTCACATTAAAACCTAAATAAGTCTTAATTATTTTATTATATACCTGTTTCTTTATAAGTGTTTGATATCATATTTATTTCTTAATGAATATGAAAGATTTGCGCTTACATAAAGTAAAAGACGTGTTCCAACAAAATAGCCGGTCCACGCCTTTTATTAATTTAATTTTCGCGCATCCATTGATAAGTACCATAAAATGAATTTAGTAACATAATGATATTGGTTGTTAACATTGTCGTTGATCCAGCTTGGCCTTGTTGAAGTAAGTGAATGTAAATAGCGACATTCAAAACATTAATTGTTATCCAGAATAGCCACTGTGAGCGTTGACCGAATGACATCAAAATTTGTCCAACAATACCAAGGGGTAATAATGCTGCTTCAAAAAGTGGTAACACACCATGATTCGCAGCAATATTTTGGTTTGGTACAAAATAAAGAATAACAGCGGCCGCTATAACTGCGGCAAATTGAATGTGTGTTAGGCGCTTTGCATGCACGCGATTACTGTGCGTTGCATTTAAGTCATTTTGCCAGAAATACATGCCAACGAATTGCATAATGATATAAAAATATTGGGTATAAGTCGAACCGATTTGATGGTTCATCATGGCAATAATCAACCAAGCAATTGCGGAAATTAATCCCCACGCATAATTAGCTAGAAGTCCCTTATTAACAAAAATGAGTGAGACAACCATCGTTAGTCCGGCAATCAGTGAGGTGATAGCACCTGTTGAATAGTCGTGGGCTGAATAGAAAACCGCAACTTGCGCAACAAGCATGATTGTAAGCAAAAGCCAGTCAATCTTTGTAAATTGTTTAACTTCTTTGGCTTCATACTTCGGACTGAAGGCGTGAATTAAACCTTCAAAAGTTGTTGTAAGGACAGATTTGCTCCTATTGAGAATAGTATTAGACATTGGTTTTCCTTCCATAAATACTGAATTTTCAGCGCTTCTAAGGTGTCTTGACACCCTAGAGAATATCATAACAATATGACTGATCAAAAGGAAGACTTTAATGCTGCTTTTTAATTTATTTATGATGGTTTTAGCATTTAAATATAGGTCATAGAGATTATCCGTGTATTGAAACGTTTTATGCAAATGTTATGAATCCAAACCAATAAAAAAGAACCATCAAGTACATGGTGGTTCTTTCTTATTATTTAATAATAGTATGTTTAGGATCATTAACCGTAAAACTTCCGTCAGGATTTGGGTAAGCAGTTAACAAACTCGTGTGATCATTATCTGATCCAATTAATGTATAGGAATTGCCTGCATTGCGTTTAACTGCTAGTGTTGATGCATTTGAACCGGCTAGGTCATTTTCACGTGCAAGAGCACGCAACTTTTCAGTCAATTGTGGCACAGTCACTGTATATTTAGCTTCCGTTTTAGACAACTTGGGTGAGCTACTTTTAACGTCAACCTGTGATGTACTAGAAGATGGAGCAGTGGTATTGGTTTTCGAGGTTTCATTTTTTTGAGAGGAGCTTTGGTTCGATGATGATGAATGATTTGATTCATTTGTTTTAGAATAACCAATGAAACCACCAAGACTAAAGCTAGCAACCACTAGCAAAATCAGTATGACAAGAGCAATAAAACTTTTAACGTTTTTTGACATATTTAGATTCCTTACCATGAATTATTTTCTAAATTAAGTATAGCATTGATTTAGAACATATCGTGTGAACTACGATTAATTGCTCATAAAGTGAAGAAGAGATCTCACCGTGTATAGAAACTGATACGCTAGTTAGGCGGGTTTAGACATAATTGTCATAAAATCGTTGGGTATTTCTCAAATAGATGATACATAATTATGTCGCAATATGATAAAGTAGATTTTTATGATATTTATAATAATAAAACAGAGTGAGGAATATTTTAAATGAATGCTATTTCTACAGTTATCAATGTGTTTTTACACCTTGATAAGTATTTAGACCAATGGGTGAATGTTTTAGGGCCATGGACGTACGTCTTAATCTTTGCCGTCATCTTTATTGAAACGGGATCAGTTGTGTTTCCATTTTTGCCGGGAGATTCATTGTTGTTTGCAGCAGGTGCTGTAGCAGCATTGCCAAAGAACGTGCTGAATCCGGTCCTATTAATTGTAATCGTTTGGATTGCTGTTATCTTGGGTGATTCATTGAATTTCTACATTGGTAAAAAAGTTGGATTACCACTTATTCATAGTAAATTTGTGGGACGGTTTGTGACACAAAAGAACTTGGATGATACCAATAAGTTCTTTGAAAAGTATGGTATCTTTGCCGTGATTTTGGCGCGTTTCATGCCAATTATCCGAACACTTTCACCATTTGCAGCGGCACTTGCTAACTACCCATACAAGAAGTTTATGATGTTGGATATGATTGCTGCAACTTTGTGGACATTAATTTGTATTCCAGCCGGTTACTTCTTCGGCCGTATCCCATTTATTCAAGATCACTTCTCACTTGTGATTTTCGGGATTTTGTTCATTTCAGTTATTCCAGCTATCGTTACTGGATTAAAGTCTTACTTAACCAAAAAGAAGCATGCCTAAATAAAAATGACCTACCATTTATGGTAGGTCATTTTTTATTTAGCGTTTTGTCGTTTAACAGCGTAAACGCCTAAACCAAGCAGTGCACCGACTAATCCTGGTAGAACCCAACCAAGTCCTTGACTCGCGAATGGGACATATTGGTGGTAGAACGTAATAACCGGCAAGACCAATGCATTTTTTGCCAGTGGTGAAGCAGCTAACGCATCAAAACAGGCTGATGGTGTTACGAATAGCATGGTCAATTGATAAACGATTTGAGAGCCATTAAAGTATTTTTTAGTGAGTGAAAGGACGATTAAAGCAAGTACAAATGGGTAGATAAACATCAACACTGGCGCAGACCATGAAATGATGTTCGTTAAACCAGCATTTGCTGTTGCAAATGAACCAATGGCTGAGACTGATAGCCAAACATTATATGAAAATTTCGGAAAAATCAGATGCATATCATGTGCAAAAGATGAAAATAATCCGACTGCAGTGGTGAAGACAGCTAAAATCACGAGTACGCCGGTTAGAATCGAACCAAAAGTACCAAAATAATGATTAATGATAGCCATCAATGAAATTCCGCCATTTTCTGCTGGCTTCATGATTGCAAGACTTGAAACACCTAATGCAATGAGAGCGGTATAGATAATAGCTTCAAAAATAATGCTTAACAGCCCTGCCTTTGCGAGTGTCTTTGAAACAGCAGCTCCACGATAACCAAGTCCGCGCACTGCGTAAACAACTGAAACAGCAAGTGCTACCAGTGCAATACCGTCCATAGTGTTATAGCCATCTAAGAAACCTTGCATAAACGTATTGGTCTTATACGCTGTAGCGGTGGGTTGATTGAGATCACCCATGGGATTAAAAGCTGCAACAATGAGAATAAAGGCTAAAAGCACAACTAAGATTGGTGTTAAATATCGACCAATCCAGGCTGTTACACGCGAATCTGTGATACTGAGAAAAAAAGCAAGTCCAAAGAATAAGGCTGAAAAAATAACCATACCGAGGGTTTGCCATTGTTCAGGTAAAAAGGGCGCAATCCCCATTGTAAAACCTGTAGCAGCAGTACGTGGTGTACCAAAGAATGGTCCGATTGTCATATGAATTAAGACAAGTAGGGCCATACCGAACCATGGGGCGACAGGTTTAGCTAAATCATAGACGCTTTGTGAATGTGTTGTTGAAACAGCCAACATGGCCAGATAGGGGACGACAGTCCCAGTAATCAAGAAGCCAGCAGTTGCCAAAACCCAATGTGAGCCAGCCATTTGACCAAGTTGAACTGGGAAAATAAGATTACCAGCTCCAAAAAACATCCCAAAGACTAATGATGCCATAAGCAGTAGATCAGTAAAAGATTTTTGACGCGAATGTTGCATAATGGAATACCTCCTAATGTATACCGAGTAATAAAAAAAGCACAATTGGCTACAACAGCCAATTGTGCAAGAATGTCCGCATTCCATACAATTGAACTGCTCGCTTTGTTGGTTTAACAAAGTGAGCAACTCAAAGGAAAGCTTACTTCGTTAAACCGAAATAATCTTAATAATTGCAATATGTTCAATTGTTGGATTCATAAGACGCATAATAATGGACTTCCTTTTTTTATATTAATGATTGTTCATAACATTAAAACTAAATGATAAAAATGTCAACAAAAAAAGAGTTATTTTTGAAGATTCATGGATTGAATTTTATGAAATGCGTATATTCACTAGGCCACCAAGAAATGACTCTCCCTTTAATTGAACACATCTGCCAATGTGTTCAATTTTTAATGTAAATGATACCTTGTGGTAACACTTACCATTAGTAACTGTGTGTATAATATTGTTAATGAGTTCACAAAGATAAAGCGATTTAGATTGTTTTGTGAATATGGATGCTATGACAGGGTTAAAAATGGAGGTCAACTATGAAGGTTGCAGTTATCGGAAGTACACACGCTGGTGTTTTTGCAGCGAAACAGATTAAAGCTGAAGTTCCCGATGCCGAAGTGCATGTCTTTGAGAAGAACCAAACAGTCTCGTTCCTTTCTTGTGGAATTGCCTTATGGATTGGGGACCATGTTTCATCGACAGAACGTATGTTTTACGAATCACCTGAATCACTAGAAACTCAGGGCATTCAGATGCATATGCAGACAGAGGTGACCCAAGCTGATTTAACCGATAAACGTCTTAAGATTAAAAATTTGACGAATGACGAAATGCGTGAAGAGCAGTTTGATAAAATTATCATTACGTCTGGCTCAAAGGCTGTTATTCCACCCATTCCAGGGATTGATAGCGACAAAATTTATATGAGCAAGAGCTGGGATGATGCAAATCGCTTAAAGGCACAGACCGAAGATGTAAAGCGTGCCATTGTCATTGGAGCTGGGTATATTGGTGCTGAATTGGCAGAACAATTGTCACTTGCAGGGAAGCAAATTACCTTAATTGATGCACTTGATCGCGTTTTGGCAAAGAACGTATCACCAAAGCTGTCTGAAATCATTTCAAGCAAATATGAAGAACATGGTGTAACTTTAGCCATGAATGAAAAAGTGGTTGGTTTTGAAGATACAGCTGATGGCATTCGTGTAAAAACTGATCGTGCGGAATATGAAGCAGATATTGCTATTCTCGGCATTGGATTTATGCCAAATACAGATTTAGTTGCTGACCAACTCGACACATTACCAAATGGTGCTATTAAAACTGATAAGTACATGCAAACGTCACTCCCTGATGTTTATGCCGCTGGTGATGCTAGTGCAGTATTTTACAATCCCACGCGAGCGTATGATTACATTCCATTGGCGACAAATGCTGTACGACAAGGAATGCTGATTGGACGTAATATTTCACAACCAAAGGTAGCATATCCAGGAACGCAAGCAACATCAGCTGTTGAACTATATGAAACGGCGATTGGAACAACTGGGTTAACTAGTGTTGCTAATGCTGAAGCTAAGGGAATCTCAGCTGATGCAGTTACTATCGAAGAAGATTACCGGCCTGATTTCATGTTATCCACTGAACGTGTCGTTGCTTCTTTAGTTTGGGAGAAGGAAACGCGTCGCATTATTGGGGCAGAATTCTTGTCAGCACACGACGTTACACAAGCGGCGAATGTCGTGTCAGTTGCTATTGAGAATCAGATGACAATTGATCAGTTAGCGCTTTCTGATTTCTTTTTCCAACCAAACTTTAGTCAGCCAATTAATTATATTTCATCTGTAGCCATGGCCGCAGTTGCAAAAGCTTAATGAATTAAAGATAAAAGAAGGCAAATAGGTGCCTTCTTTTTTTTGTCATTTTTTTGTCAAAAAAGTTGTCTGCACAAACAAAACCAGTCCAGTAGGGATTTATACCAACATGACTAGCCAAGTTCAAGCGCAACCGAATTTACGCTGTTGTAAACGCTTACAAATGCTGATAAATTAAGAGTGTAAGGAGAACAGACATGGAAAAATATCGAGAGATTTATCAAGATATCCAAGCGAGGTTACTCGAAGGTGAATTTGAACAAGGTAAATTATTGCCAAGTGATCATAAACTCATGCAAAACTATGGTGTCGCACGAGAAACTGTTCGTAAAGCAATGAAACAGTTAGCCGAGGATGGTTATGTGCAGAGGTTGCGAGGGAAAGGCACTATTGCTATTGATCAACGACAATTTCATTTTCCGTTATCCGAAATCACAAGTTACACGGAGTTAGTGCAGAGCGAGGCTTTGAGTTCACAAAATCAATTAGTTGAATTTGAAGATGGGTGGTTGCCAAAGTTGTATGGGGAATCAGAACCTGTCGCAGTGAAGCGTGTGGTGCGTTTGCGTAAGGTGGATGGTGAAATCGACATCATTGATTATGACTATGTCTTGCAATCTGTAGCCCCCCAATTAACCGCTGAAGCAGCACAGCAGTCACTTTTCAAATATTTTGAACAAGATTTGGGATTGGAAATTGATTATGCGATTAAAACATTGACCGTGGAACTTGCAGATGCAGATGATCGGCGGTATATGCAGATACCTGCGTATACGCCAGTGGTTGTTGTTCGAAGTAAAACATATTTAAAAGATAGTGCGGTTGTCTCGTATACTGAATCGCGACATCGTGCTGATCGGTTTTCAAGTGTTATTTTTGCTAAAAGGCATTAAAAGAGAGGGAATATGACAATGTTTGGATTTAAAAAGAAGCATGAACTTATCGATGATGAACGGATTTTTGCTGTGGCGAGTGGGGAACTAATACCACTACAAGATGTTGATGATCCAGTCTTTTCACAAGGGATGATGGGGCGTGGTTATGGAGTGAATCCGGTAGAAAATGCGGTTGTGCAAGCACCGGTGTTTGCTAAAGTCACATTGGTTCAAGGTCATGCGATTGGTCTGGAACGAGCAGATGGATTGCAATTTCTGATTCATATTGGGATTGATACAGTGAATTTAAGTGGTCATTCGTTTAAACCGATTGTTGCTGAAGGGGATATTGTTGAAGCTGGTGATGAACTGGTTAAAGTTGATTGGAATGAAATTACGAATCATGGATTAGCCAAAACGGTGATGGTGGTGATGCCAAATGAACAGAAACTCGGGGCGACTGTCACGATTAATGATCACGTTCGGAATATTGAAGCTGGAGCTGAAATAGGTACGGCAACACGTTAGCTAGCTATACTAGGGGGGATTAAAAAATGGGACAAGATTATAAAGCACTAGCCAGTGCTATCATCACTGGTGTTGGGGGACCAGATAATATTAATTCAGTGATTCACTGTATTACGCGTCTGCGCTTTTATTTAAAGGATGAAACTAAGGTAGACAAGACCATTTTAGAAGGACTTGATGGGGTTGCTGGGGCAGTTTACAACAAACAACTTGGGCAGTATCAAGTCGTGATTGGACCAGCAGTCGAGGATGTCTATGATGAAGTCATACATCAGTTAGGTTCAAATTATGCGGGAGGAACAGATGAAACGGATCCAGAAATAGATGATGATCAAGCCGTTCAACCACTACCCAAAACCATAATTGGCTGGATTAAGTATGCTTTTCAGCTTTTAATTGGGACAATAACTGGATCTATGATTCCAGTTATAGGATTGTTGGCAGCCTCAGGAATTCTCAAAGGATTTTTGACGCTCTTTACGCAAAATTTACATTGGATTAATCCAGAATCATCAACTTACATTATTTTGAATGCGATGGGCGACTCGGCCTTTTACTTCTTACCCATTCTGGTTGGATTTTGTGCTGCACGTCAACTAAAGTCAGATCCGATTGTGGTTGCCACAATCGCGGGGGTCTTGGTTCATCCGTCAATCGCGGCGATTTGGGCGACACCAACTAAGGGGATGCCAACTTTGATGGGCGTTCCATTGAATGCTAACTTCTTCGGATTACCAATTCACATTCCGCAGTATGCTTATTCAATCTTTCCAATTATTTTTGCGGCGTGGATGGCACGTCCAGTTGGGAACTGGCTTAAGAAGCACACACCACTCGCTTTACGTTCGATCTTTGTGCCACTCTTTACCGTATTTATTGTGACAACAACGGTCTTAGTTGTGATGGGGCCAGCTATTTCACTTGTATCTGCTGGATTAGCCGCAGCGATTAATTGGTTAGTGACACTAAATGAAGCAGTTGCGGGCTTTATTATTGGTGGTTTCTATCAATGTTTGGTTATCTTTGGCCTACATTGGATGGTTATTCCAATTATTTCGAATGATATTGCTTCAACAGGTCATTCGGTTTTGAATGGATTAATTAATTTTACAATGATTGCACAAGGGGCAGGTGCCTTAGCAGTATGGGCTAAGACAAAGCATGAAGACTTGAAAGGAATTTCATTAGCTGGGGCTTTATCCGCTTTCGCGGGTGTCACTGAACCTGCTATGTACGGTGTCAATTTGAAATATGGTCGTGTCTTTTGGATGGCCAACATTGGTGGTGCCATTGGTGGTTTCCTGGCTGGGTTGATGAAAATTGATATGTTTGGCTTTACGGGTTCATTAATTGGCTTTCCATCATTCTTTTCACCACACAATCCATTTAATATTTGGGCCTTTGTCATTGCCGCTACGGTGACATTAATCATTTCATTTGTTTGTGTCTACTTCTGGGGATTCTCAGATGCAGATATTCAAAAAGCAAAAGCAGCCGAGAAGAAGAACGTCTTTAAGGACGTCATCGAATAAGGGGAATAATTATGAATCACGCAAATTGGGAATTAGCTTATCATGATGTGACACAAGCAGCTAAATCATACGGAGAGGAAGCGATCTTAGCCTTGGGTAATGGGTATCTGGGCTGGCGCGGGGCGCCAGTGTGGTCAACTTTTAGTGATAACCACTATCCGGCGTTATATGTAGCTGGTGTTTTTAATCAAACTAAAACGGCTGTCGCTGACCGAATTGTCGTTAATGAAGACCTAGTCAATTTACCAAATCCACAATTGATTCAGACTTGGATAAATAATCAAGCACTTGATGAGCATAATGTAACATCGCGGGAGAGTCACTTGTCTTTTAAGACCGGCGAACTGTTTGAGACGTTTACATTTGAGATTGCGGAAGGTCTAGTGACCGTTAAAACAACTAAGCTAGTTGATCCAATCGACTGGCATCAAATTGGATTGACATTTGAATTAGAAGCTGGGTTTCCAGCGCAAGTAACATTGCGTAGTGTGATTGACAGCAGTGTGACGAATCAAAATGTGAAACGTTATCGTGATTTTGACGCACAAGAATTTGATGTAAGTGACATTGATGCGGCTAACCGACAAGTTTATGTCCAAACGCGTCAGTCAGGGATTAGGATTGGGATTGGGGCGGAAACATACGTCAGTCAACAAAATAAACAGATTGCGGGGCTGGTCGAAGCAACAGAAAATCAGTTAGTGGAGCATTACGAGATTGAGCTATTACCGAATGTGCCAATTCGCTTAACTAAAACGGTATCTATTGTGACAACACAAGAAGAATCACAACCAATTACTGATGCGTTGGCAGAGCTTATGGCAGAAACGAATCTTGATTTAATTCGGAAGCATAGTACCGCATATTGGAACGATATTTGGCAAACTTCCGATATTGAAGTAGTCGCTGATGATTCCCGATTGCAACAGTTGGTTCGATTAAATATCTTTCATTTGCGACAAGCCGCTCAGAGCAAGGCCAACGCACAATTAGATGCTTCTGTTGGATCACGTGGCCTTACTGGCGAGGGGTATCGTGGACATATTTTTTGGGACGAACTGTTCCTTGTGCCATATTATGCGGCAAATGATCCAAAAGCCGCCCGTGCATTAATCCAATACCGGATTCAAAGACTTGCGGGAGCGCAAGCTAATGCTGAAAAGGAAGGCGAGGCGGGTGCCATGTATCCTTGGCAGTCTGGATTATACGGCGACGAACAGGCACAGGTCATCCACTTGAATACGGTTGATCAATCTTGGATTCCAGACAATTCGCGCCTGCAACGACATGTGAGTTTAGCCATTGCCTATGATTTGTGGGTATATACCCGTATGACTGGGGATGTTAGTCTACTTCAAAATGGTGGATTAACCATGGTACTTGAGATTGCCAAGTTCTGGCTAAATAAGGTAACGAAGGCAAATGATGGACGCTATGATCTCGCAGGGGTTATGGGACCAGATGAATTCCATGAGGCATATCCTGGGGCAACAGCAGCGGGTGTGCAGAACAATGCCTATACAAATGTGATGTTAGCTTGGCTTTTGAATTGGATACAAGAGTTGCAAATAGCTTTACCTGCCTTTGAGGCGATTGCCGCCAGCGCGAATTTTGACGACAAGTTATCGCAACGTGTTAGAGCTGTGATGCATGGTCTTCGGTTGGAACGCAATGATGCGGGCGTTTTTGCCCAGTACGAAGGTTACTTTGATTTAAAGGAACTTGATTTCACCGCATACGCTGAAAAATATGGTGATATTCATCGCGTTGATCGGATTTTGAAGGCTGAAGGAAAGTCTCCAGATGAGTATCAAGTTGCCAAGCAAGCAGATTTTTTGATGCTGTTCTACAATTTTGATGCCGAATTAGTGGCAAATTTGATTGAACAACTTGGTTATCAGCTTGAACCGGATTGGTTAGCTGTTAATCAGAGTTATTACCTAGCGCGAACAGTGCATGGTTCCACAACATCCCGACCTGTCTTTGCGGGGATTGATGTCACTTTGGGATTATTAGATGAAGCAGAAAAATTGTTAGCGTACGCGATTCGTTCCGATGTTGACGACATTCAAGGTGGGACAACCGCCGAAGGAATTCATACAGGTGTGATGGGGGAAACGCTAGCAGTAATTCAAAATCGATTTGCTGGTGTTAATTTAATGAGCGACATACCAGAAATAACGCCTAAATTACCTGCTGCTTGGCAATCAGTGCACTTTAAGCAACAGTATCAAGGAATCGTATTAGATATTATCGAAACACATGATTGGATATCGGTTACTGCGGATGAGCAGTTACAGATAAGTGTGGATGGTGAGACATATACGATAACAGATGGCGAACCGTTGGTTGTCACTTTAGGGGAGTAATGACATGGAATTCACAGATATTAAAGGAGTCGCTTTTGATTTAGATGGTGTATTAGCGGATACAGCTAAATTTCATACGCAAGCCTGGCGACAGTTGGCTGAGCGTTTAGGTGTAAAGTGGACACCACAGTTACAAGAAGATTTGAAGGGGATTGACCGGATGGGTTCGTTGACGTTGATTTTAAAGGCAGGAGGCTTGGAAAATCAATATACGTCTGATGAACAACGTGATTTAGCTGAACAGAAGAATGCAGCGTATAAAAAGCTGATTGAGACGTTGACACCGGTCGATATTTTACCAGGCATGCAAGCATTTTTAGATGAACTGAAGGAACATGATTATAAATTGAGTGTTGCATCGGCTTCGAAGAATGCGCCGGCCATTTTGGAGCGACTTGGCCTTTCAGATTATTTTGAGGGGATTGTAGATCCGGCAACATTGACCGCCGGTAAACCTGACCCAGAAATTTTTGAACGAGCTGCTGAAATATTGCATCTTGATCCAACGCAGGTCATGGGACTTGAAGATTCAAAAGCAGGCATTGAATCAATTCGAGGGGCTCATGAATTAGCCATCGGGATTGGCGTTCCTGGAGATGTAACGTTTGATGCAACTTCGGATATTTCGCTCAACCAGATAAGAAATCATTTTGATAAATAAAAAAAGCCTCACTCAGTGTTTGCTGAGTGGGGCTTTTATGTTGCTGGTTCATCAAATGAAAAGCGGTTACGTCCCTTGGTCTTAGATTGATATAAAAATAAATCTGCTTTTTCAAAGGCACGTAAAGTGTGGTAATTATGAAAAACGGTATGGCTGACACCTGCTGAATATGTAATCGGCGTTGGCAAGCTTAGCGAACTCTGGGCATAAAGTTTCTTTTGAAAACAGAATAGCACAGACTGAATGATCTGCTTATCAGCCATCAAATCACTCGTTTCAGATGTCACTAACAGAACAAACTCCTCACCACCGTAGCGATAAATGCGATATGGACGATCTGGAATCGTTTCCGCTAAGGTTTCTTGCAGGGTATTAGCAAAAAGTTTTAGCGCAAGATTACCATGTTGATGCCCGTACGTATCGTTAATGCTCTTAAATTTATCGATATCCATAATCACAATCCAAGCGTCACGATTAGCAATGGGCGCTTTTTGGAATAGGTCGGTTGTTAATTGCTGATAGTTATAAACATGCGTGAGTGCATCATGGGATTTGTCATAAAACAATTCGTTACGCAAACGTGTGCAAACGGCATTGATATAACAAATTAACCAACTTAAGAATAGATAGGCAACTAAAATGCAAATAAATACGATCAATGATTTAGGTGTTAGAATATCTTTAAATTGGTAACTCTGCCAAAATTCTAATCCAGAAAAGAATATCGGTAACAGGATGGCCAAGTATTTCTTGTTCTTAACACCAATCGTTAGGACGGCTAATACAATCATTAAGATGATTTCACTAATGAATAAGATACGTGCATCGTGATGTGGAATGGGCGCATAGCGTCCAATGTACAGTGCCATTAGCCAAGGATGGATTGAGGCACAGAAGATGACTTTCCAAGGTGCGGTGTCCAAGCTAATAAAGAGTAGCGGTACAAAGTAAAGAATTAAACGGTCGACCAAATTGGCATCAAGAATCAGAATGATATAAGTAAAAACGATGTATAGAATAACTGTAATGAATTTTGGGAAAAGTTGGTCACTATAGATTAACGTATTTTGATAAACATAAACCAGGGCGACTAATATACTGGTGATAAAAAACACCACGATTAGAAAACCCGCAAAAGTGTGCATGTAAAAGTCTCCTCTATGAATCATGACGCTTAGACCATTTATGATAAAATCGAATAAGCACGACAGCGTCCCTTAGTATATCGAGTTTGTGCTCATAACTCAAATTAACTGTACCAATAAAATATAAAACTATTGACTTAAGCTGGTTAAATATGGCACATATCGCTTTTGTATGTTTACCATTAAAATTTTATATGTTAATATACATGCTTAGACAAATTGTTTCTAAGTTAGTTTGGGGGAGCTAGCTTAGAAAAACACATTAGAGGGAGTTTTTTTATGGGGGAATTTGGTGTGCTTATTCCGGCACTTAATCCAGATGAAAAATTGGGTCGGTTGATTGATGAACTGATTAGAGAACCAATTTTGAATGAAAATATTATTATTGTTGACGATGGATCAAGTCCAGAACATCAACATTACTTCAACGATATTCGAGCGCGTTACGCAGATGAGGTGGTTGTGCTGAAACACGAGCAGAACCAAGGTAAAGGCGCTGCTTTAAAATATGGATTGAGCTATTTTAGAGAATGGTATCCTCAGATTGAGGGCGTGATTACGTTAGATGCAGATGGCCAACATGCCATCTCAGATGTTTTAAAGCTAACGAAAGCCTTTAATGGCAAGGATTTAGTCATTGGAAGTCGACAATTTAGTAAAGATATTCCTTTCCGAAGTCGGTTTGGAAACGTGCTTACTAATAAACTGACCCATTTTTTCACAGGATTAGATATTTCAGATACACAGACCGGATTAAGAATTGTGCCAAGTATCTATGAGCCAGTGCTACAGACATTTCCCGAAAATCACTTTGAGTTTGAATTCAAGATGTTACTCAAAGCGAAAGATAGTGGTATTGAAATTAAAGAGGTCCCAATTCAAACCATCTACATCGATGATAATGCATCCTCACATTTCCGAGTCATTGCCGATTCAATTTCAATTTATGCACAATTTATGAAATTTATTTTTTCAGGAATTGTTTCTTTTTTGCTGGACATTAGTTTGTTTGCCATTTTTTTGCAACTCATGGGAACTGAAAGTTTGAGTAGTGTAATGTGGGCCACGATTGCTGCCAGATTAATTTCAGGTGTTGTGAATTATGGTTTGAATCGACAAGTCGTCTTTGAAAAACAGGGCGATAACACATTGATGAAGTATTGTATCTTAATGGTGGTCCAAATGATTTGTTCAGGGGCTTTGACCTATTTGATTGCGCATACGATTAGTCAGTCTGGTAATGTTGCCCTCGCCACGGGTGCAAAGTTGATAGGGGATGGCATTCTTTGCTTACTGAGTTTTCAAGTGCAAAAGCACGTTGTCTTCAAACGGAGGTCAGCATGATCTCAACTAAGAAAAAATTGATGTACGTCTTATCGTGCGTCCTAACTATTTTATATTTAGTTTGGCGCGTTGGGTTTACGCTGCCATGGCATGCCTCGCTATGGTTAATTGTTTTTGCCATTATTTTGGTTGTCTGCGAGATAACCTCAAATTGTACAGCGTACCTAACCATCTTTTTGCGATTGCGCGTATCAAAACATCAGTTAACGCAACATCTTGATGACTTGGCATATCCGACAGGGATGCCTTTGCCTGACGTGGACATTTTGATTGTCACACATGATGAAGATGTCGCCTTGCTACGTAAAACAGTCAATGCAGCTGTGAAATTACGTTATGACAATTCAGCTGGTGTGACTGTTTGTATTGCTGACGATGGAAATCGACCTGAGGTAGCAGCGTTAGCCTCAGATTATGGTGTTAAATATGTCGGACTTTCAGGTAATACGGAAGCTAAGTCGGGGAATATTAATCATGCGTTGAAAACGTTAAAGGCGCCATTAGTGGCCATTTTCGATGCTGATATGATTCCATATTCAACCTTCCTTGATGCCAGTGTCCCACCTTTCTTACAAAATTGGGCGCAAATGCAAGCAGATCAAAACCAAAAACCACTGGGCTTTCTACAAACGCCACAAAGTTTTTATAATGCTGACATTTTCCAATATAATTTATTTTCTGAGAATATTGTTCCGAATGAACAAGATTATTTTTCTCGGGATATCAATGTTTTGAATAGTGCTAATGGAGCTGCCATTTTTACCGGATCAAATGCGTTATTTTTACGTGAAGCAATTGATGCCGTGGGCGGCTTTCCAACTGACACATTAACTGAAGATTTTGAGTTAGGTGCCCTAATTAATTTGCAAGGCTATGTGAGCTACTCTACTCAAGTGCCGCAGGCGAGTGGTTTATCGCCGCTTGATTTGAAAGGTGTGATTACGCAACGCAAACGCTGGGCTCGAGGGGTGATGCAATCATGTCGGAATTTGCGAATCTTTACTAACCGTCATTTTCCAGCTGTTAATCGCCTTATTTTAATTAATAGTTATTTATATTGGTGGTCATTTTTTAGAAGAGTTATTTTCATTATGGCGCCGATTCTATTTGCCTTATTCAATCAACCAGTCGTGATGGCTAATTTTTGGCTATTAATGTGTTTTTGGGCGCCAGGGTATTTCTTACAACATTGGGTTTTAGGTGATACATCAGGGCCAATCCGGAATGAGCGATGGGGTGAGGTACAAGAAACCTTTTTTGCGCCATTTTTGGTGGTGCCTGTTTTACTTGAAAGTCTCGGAATCAAAGAGAAAAAATTCATTGTAACTGATAAGTCTAATAAAACATCGTGGCGTGATCGATTATATCTGCTCCCATATTTAATATTATGGGGGATGATTTTACTGGCATTGATTAAGTTCAATTACGGTAAATTCGGTTCAGAAATTTTGTACGGAAGTGTCATTACATTTTGGCTATTAACGCATTTTATTAACTTAACATTTTGTTTGTTTATCGCCAGTGGCCGGCAATTATTCCGTTCAACTGAACGCTTCTCACGAAGTTTGTCTGGTGTTGTTCAGCTTGGACGAGTGGACATCAACATTCAGACAATAGATCTTTCAGACACAGCGCTTAAATTTAAATTAGTTGATGTACAGACTTCACTCATTGGTGTTGGCGAAGCTCATACGGTCACGCTGCAGGTGCCAAATGAAAAACCAATTATACTGCAAGGCACGATTTTGCGTGTATTTTCACTTGATGATGGCGTCTATGCGGTTATGCAACTACAAGAGCAAGATCAAACACCTGAGCAACTGAATGCTTATTTACGACTCGTCTATGATGGAGCCAATGCTAATCTGACGAGTGAACAAGATAAGTGGATTACGCCGCTAGATGAATTGTGGCTGAATGTTATGCATCGTGTTGAGAATTGGCGGAAACGCATCAATCGTCGTTTAACTGAAAAAGTGAAACGAGGTAAATCATTATGAATATTTTCGGCATTTTAATGCTCCTTGGATCGTTACTGGGTTACGAACGAATGCTTCGCATGCGTGGCATCTCGCCTTACCTGGCATGGATTACGGCTTTTTGGATTCAAACGGTTATTTTATATTTGTTTGGTATGTTGAATCAGCTCAACCTAGGGATTTACTGCGTTAACGGGCTGGGTTGGCTTTTATTGATTGGTTATATCGTTCGGATTTTTGGCTTGAAGAAGGCGCCCTTACCCGTTGAAATCCATGCTTTTGATGTATGGATGGTTGTCTTAGGTGGCCTGCTCGCCATTGGTATTTATCACAGTATCATGGTCCATTATGATAATTTTTCACATTGGGCGACAATAGTGAAATTTATGCATTTCACGGGACGCCTACCAACAAATGCCAGTCTAGATGGGGTTATTTCATTTACGTCATATCCCCCCGCGATGGGATTATTCATTAATTACGTAATACACTTTGTCGGATTTAGTGAATCCAATATGCTTTTAGCGCAGTTCTGCTACATTTGGGCTGCCGTATACAGTGTTTTTGGTTTCATGCGCGATAAGACGCGCATGATGTTATCAGGACTGTTAGTTTTGGCCATCGCCATTACGATGATATTTAATGTCCAAATCCGATTCAATAATCTGTTGGTCGACTACGTGCTCGCGGCTGTGACTTTAGCTGGGCTAGCAGGCGTTTATGTTTACCGCCAGCAATACAGACAACAATTTATTCATGTCATTTTAGCTGTTGCTAATTTATTATTAATTAAAAATTCCGGGGCATTCTTTGCAGGTATTATCTTTGCTTATTACTTGTATATGCTCTTTAAAAATAATGGTATGTGGCACAAGCGCTGCCAACAGTGGCAAGTAATCTATCGCGTTGGTCTTAAAAATATGGCGCTATGGGTGTTGGCTATCATTGTAAGTGTAATGCCGTTTTACTGGTGGCAACAACATGTGAAACATACTTTTCCGGAATCAAAACATCAAATTGATACAGCTTCATATGGGCAACAGCTATCGGGTGAGCACACGTCATATTTGATTGAGATTGCCCAAAAGATGTTACATGCGAATGCTGATTTAGGCTCGCTATCAACGCAGGGGCTGCTATTAATTAATGGCGTCTTACTTGCAACGTGGTTGGGAATGCGTTGGCTGGGCCTTAAAAACCGATTGTTAAAAATGACAATACTGTTCGATGGCTTATTCCTACTCTATTATGTAAGCATCTATGGCATGTATATTTTATCAATGCCACGGGCTGAAGCCGTTGTCTTAGCGGGATTCGAACGATATCTCTCAACAATGATTATTCTGTTAATCCTCTTAAGTGCGGCTACCTTAGTCATTACCTTAGATGAGCATTTTAAAGAACAGGATTTTAACAAACGTGATTTAAGGTCGTTTAGTTCGTTACCTGCCAAAAAGTGTTATCAATATGCTGGAATGTTTTTCTTCACATTTTCAGTCATTGGTGTGAATTCAGAAATCGGTGGTATGCATTTTAACGACCGTCTGAATGAACATGCGCTGCCACAGTTATTAAAGCAGGTGACACCTGAAATTAATCAATTGAACGATCAACGGATACTGTTAGTTGATGCAGATCAGGATGACGTTAATTCATATTATGCCGATTTTGTGGCAAGATACTATTTCTTCACTGAAAATGCTGATGCTAAAGAAGCTTTCAATGTTTCACCAGATCAGTTTAAAGATATTAATAGTCAATATGAATATATGGTGATGCCTAAGCCACACCAAACTTATCAAGAACTGGCTCAAAAGACATACCGTGAAAACATTACCCCGGGAACCTATCAAGTTTCCGAAAATGATTTGAAGCGTAAGGCCTTACCATAAACGTCAGCTAAGTGTTAAAACAACACTTAGCTTTTTTAATGCGCTAATGATTTTTAAAAATACTCGTGATTTAGTTACTGCATTAATTTAGTGCTATAATATATTAAAAGTAAGCAAATACGAAAGAGGGTATATCAATGAAAATTGCTGTTACAGGCGCAACAGGTCGTTTTGGAAGCCAAGCTGTAAAAATGTTGCAGGAACAATTGACAGATCATGATCAAGTCATTGCCTTAGCTCGAAACGTTGAAAAAGCTGAAGCGATGTTTGGAGCAGGGGTTGAAGTACGACCGGGATCATATGATTCAGTGGATGCTTTAACGAAATCAATGCAGGGCGTGGATAAATTATTATTTATTTCATCGCAACCCAATGCTGATTTTCCACGATTGGACCAACACAAAAACATTTTGAGCGCTGCACAAAATGCGGAAGTTCAGTTTATTGTGTATACTAGTTTCCCACATGCTGATAAAGGTGATAACCCACTTTCAGGTGATCACAAGGCAACTGAAGCTTTAATTCGTGAAACGGGTGTTGCGCATACGTTTGCACGAAATAATTGGTATCTTGAAAATGAAATGCCGTTTATCAATAAAGTGGTCAATGATGGTCAGGCCATTTATTCAGCCGGTAGCGGTAAAGTAGGCTGGGCGCTCGAAGTTGAATATGTTCGAGCTGCAGTGAAGTTATTGCAAATGGATAATCCAAAAGAAATCTACGAATTTTCTGGTCGTGCCCATACCTTTGAAGAGCTTGCGGAAACTGTGGCACGTGTGACAAGCAATACGCTCGAGATTGAACAAGTTTCAGATGCAGACTATAAGCAGAGCTTATTGAATGATGGGTTCGACGAGTCAACGGCAGACTTATTTGTGGTTTTCCAACAATTAATCCGTAACGGTGACTTAGCAAAAGTACGTAACGATTTGTATGAAGTTTTAGATGATGATGTACCTAATTTTGAAGAGAGTGTCAAGACGGTTCTTGGCGTTGAATCATAAGTGGACGAGGACAATAAGAGGCCTGGGCTAATGTGCGCATTAGTGCGGGCTTTTTTGTTATTTAACGAAAAATAATAGATGTTATATATATTTGTATATAACTAGTTGTGATTTCTGCCCCTTTTATTTTACAAAAGATTACATTTGTGTTAAGATAGTGTTAACGACCAGGGCGGTTGGAACTATATTTTTTCGGAGGACTTATGATGGCAACGATGCGAGATGGATTAAAAGCAAACCGCGAAGCGGCTGAAGAAGCAAAAGCTAAGCAAATTGATGAAGCTTTAACAGATGCAGCCGAGTCAAAAGCAACCGATGCAGATGAAAAATATTATAAGCACGAAGAAGAACATTATAGTAAAGCGGGCTGGGTTAACGAAAAGAAAGCTGAAGAAGGTGAGCGATAATGGAAGAGCGACACGAATTTGAAGCTGCCGATGCACGAGAAATGGAAGATGCAAAGCGTAAAACTGAACGCTTAGAGAAACAAGCGCGGTTTACAGAATCAGCACACGAAACGCGTGAAGCTGAGTCTGGCGAAAAGAAAATTTAAGTAAAATCGTGAATTAGATATCCGTTTTTTTTGAAAGGGTCTCAAAACACGACAATAGTAGTGTGATTTGTGGGTATTCAAAAAAGGAGAAATGAAAATGAAGAATGTTTTAGTAGCAGGTGGTGGAACCTTAGGTAGTCAAATCGCTTATCAGAGTGCTTATTTTGGTAAGCAAGTAACGGTTTATGATGTTAGTGATGCAGCGATTACTGCAGCCGAAAAGAAGATTGATGGTTGGGATGCCAGTTATCGTACAGATATGCATGCTACTGACGATCAGATCAATGCGGCTCATGCTAATTTGACTTTTTCAACTGATTTAGCCGAAGCGGTTAACGGTAAGGACATTGTGATTGAAGCTGTGCCAGAAAACTTAGACATCAAGAAGAGTTTCTATAAGGAGTTATCAGCGGTAGCTGCGCCCGAAACAATTTTTGCTTCAAACTCATCAACGATGACGACTTCTGAGTTGAATGGATTTACCGACCGACCTGATAAGTTTTTGAATTTGCATTTTGCTAACCAAATTTGGGTGCAAAATACAGCCGAAATCATGGTCTCAGATAAGACGGATCCTGATGTTGAAAAAGCAGTTGTCGCATTTGCCCGTGAAATCGGGATGGTGCCAATTGTCATGCAGAAAGAACAACATGGTTATGTGTTGAACGCGTTATTGGGACCTTTCACGAATGCTGCTTTGGCTCTATGGGGTAACGGTGTGGCTGATCCGCAAACAATTGACAAGACATGGATGATTGCTACTGGAGCACCACGTGGGGCTTTTGCTATCATGGATGAAATTGGGTTACCAAGTTTGCACACAATTCTTTCGAATGGACGTACAGATGATGTGCCGGATGGCTTTGATGCAGGATTAGACAAAATCCAACAGATGGTTGATGAAGGCTATAAGGGCCAAGAAAACGGTAAGGGATTTTATAACTATCCTAATCCAGCCTATGAGTCAAAAGATTTCTTGAAGTAATAACATTTAAAAAAAGCGTATTCCGTTAATTGGGATGCGTTTTTTTGTGTTTCTGAAAGGGCTTTGGCTTAATAAAATGCCGGCGGATCAACGGTTTAGCGTGTTTTAAGTTAGTAGAGCTATAACTAAAATAAATAAAAAAAGAAGTTGGGACACTGTATGTCAAATGAAGTTCAAAACAAACCTACGCACAAATTATATATTGGAGCAGGAATGTTTTTTATACTGTTTTTAATGCTTGGTAGCATGGTGGTCTTACATGGTAAGATCATCAATGAGTTTGATCACGCAATTTTCAATTTTCTAAATCCTACGAAAATGCCTTTTTTAACGATGTTTATGAATGGTATATCGGACTTGGGTAGTCCAGCGTTCAATACTGTATTAGCGATGATAATTGTGGTTGTTTTATGTCTTCTACGCCACTTTAGATTAGGGATATTCATTTTTATGACATTTTTTGGTGGAAGTGCGTTAGCGCTTGTATTTAAAGTATTGGTTCAACGACCACGGCCATCTGGAAATCTTGTGATTGATTCTGGTTATAGTTTTCCGAGTGGACATGTGTTTACAACGAGTATGATTGCTTTCGTGTTAGCACTAATCATCTATAAGAAAAGTCAGTCAGTATTAGTACATGATGTAACCTATGTGTTAGCAGGTTTATGGGTCATGACGGTTGCAATTTCCCGAGTCTTTTTACGAGACCACTACCCATCTGACGTTTTAGGGAGTATGCTATTAGCATGTGCCGTAATTTGTTTTGCACTTGGTCTTTTTCGTCAAGTCATGAAAAATATGGGGCGAACAAGTTAAATCCATTGTAGGAAAAAAGGAAATGGGGAAACGTTTGAAATGAATACAGTTTCGACAGTTATAGATGTCTTTTTACATCTTGATAAGCATTTAGACCACTGGGTGAATATTTTAGGACCTTGGTCGTACGCATTGATTTTTGCAGTCATCTTTTTTGAAACAGGATCGGTTATCTTTCCGTTCTTACCTGGTGATTCACTACTTTTTGCAGCTGGAGCAGTAGCGGCTTTGCCGAAAAATATGTTGAATCCTTTTATTTTGATTGCGATTGTTTGGATTGCGGTTATTTTAGGTGATACGCTAAACTTCTTCATTGGTCGCCGTATTGGGTTACCGTTGGTGCATAGTAAGGTATTGGGGCATTTTATTTCCCAAAAGAATTTGGATGATGCCAATCATTTCTTTGAAAAGTATGGTGCTTTTGCAATTATTTTGGCGCGTTTCATGCCCATTATTCGGACACTATCGCCCTTTACAGCAGCGCTATCTGGTTATCCATATAAGAAATTCATCATGTTGGATATGATTGCGGCAGCACTGTGGACTTTGGTATGTATTCCAGCCGGTTACTTTTTCGGACGCATTCCATTTATTCAACAACATTTTTCTCTCGTGATTTTTGGTATTCTGTTCATCTCTGTTTTGCCAGCAGTTATTACAGGGATTAAGTCATACCTTACGAATAAAAAGAATGCAGCTTAGTGCAAGCTGTAAAATAGCAGATGATTTATTGAACCTGATTTGTTAGTGTAGACTGACAGGTCGGGTTTTTAAAATTAATATGTTGAAAAATGAAGTATAGCAACATGTTCAATAACATGTGCTTTTAGAGAACGGAGGTAGTTATGGATAAAGTTGATATTAAAAAGCAAACCGGTCTTGGTGAATTGGCAGATGATGCTTTAATGATTCGAGATGCTGTTTTTATTGCTGAACAAGGGGTTCAAGAACAGCGCGAGCATGATGATGAAGATCAAAATCGAATCCATTATGTAGGCTATTTGGACGATAATCCGGTAACAACGGCTAGAGTGCAGGTGCAAGGAGATAATTGGCATATTGAACGTGTCGCAACCCTTAGTCACGCACGAGGGCGTGGATTAGCGCAGCAACTTATGCAACAAATTATGACAGATGCTAGACTTCAGTTGGCGAGGTCGATGGATCTTAATGCTCAGGTAACTGCAAAACCCTTTTACGACAAGTTGGGGTTCACGCAACGTGGGGATGTCTTTCTGGATGCTGGCATGAATCATGTCAACATGCAACGAGAATTATAGTTGCGGGTTACGTGATAGACCCCTAATTGATTTTAGTTAAAACAAAAACACCACTTGTTCTTTTGAACGAGTGGTGTTTTTTCTAGAAAAGCATGTCATAGATAGAGATGTACATTAGGGTAGCGGCAATCAAAACAAAAATATGCCAGTAAACATGGGCATACGGAATTTTGGGTAGGAGATAGAAAATAGCGCCAATCGTATAAACTATGCCACCGGCAAGCAGTAGGATAAATGAGGTTAGGGAAAGTGCGGCATATACCATCGGAAAGACCAAAACGACCAGCCAACCCATGCAGACATAAATAATAACGGAAAGCCATGGCCAACGCCCAACAAAAAATAAATCATAAATGAGTCCGAGGACTGTACACCCAGCAATTGTAAACCAAATTGGCCAACCGATATTAGGTGGTAAAAATAGCCAAGTATACGGGGTGTAACTTCCTAAAATAATGAAGTAAATACCGGAATGATCAAAAAATTGGAAAAGCTTACCGGCTTTGGTAAAAACAAGGGCGTGGAAGAGCGTTGAGGCGAGTAGAAAGCCAATCATCGAAATCGCATAAATAGAGAGGGCTGTTAATGTGAGCGATGACAGATGATGTTGCCATGCTTTTACGAGTAATAATGTAGCACCAATGATTGCAGCTAGGGCCCCCAGTGCATGTGTGATGGTGTTTAACATTTCATATTTGATAAGGTAGTGTCTGTTTGACGGTGTTAGGCTTGGCATATTAGACCTCTCTTTAATTATCATTAGTGTTATACAAGATAATGTTAAACCTTTCATCTAGTTTTGTAAACTAGATGAACTTGAGTTTATTAAATAAATCATCATTGACAAACTTTGAAAGTAGCTATACGCAATTGGTGATAGTTTAGATGAAAGCGTACAAATTTTGTTTGTTATATCGGCAAGCAAAAAGACCACCACTACTGAAGTGATGGTCTTTTTTTAGAAAATGTGGATTAAATCATAAATGATATAGATGACAGTTAAGTGAGCTGGGTAGAAGTAGTAAAAGAAGTTTTTATCCCACTTGGAACCATTTCCGCCACGCTTCCCATTATATAGGCCAAGCAAGGGAACCGCGATAACCATCATGAATTCAGATGAAAAGGTCAAGTAACTGAACAGGCTTTCATTTGGTACCTGCATTTGATAGTAGTTGAAAATAGATTTTGCGAAAAGAATAACTGAAAACAGTAGGATAAATGATAAGACCCATTTCTTCTGGTTGTGAGAAAAGTAGCAGACCAGAACGATTGGCAGTAGATAAATGCCACCTTCAACCATCAAAGTGACCAACATCAAAAGCGAGATGGGCAGTGCCAACATGATTTTAGTCTTTATGTGAGTTTGATGACGTAGCATTTCAATCAACCAAATGACTGAAAACATCAAGGCCAGGGTTATGAAAATATTGTGACCGCTTAGAAATAGTAAAAAGAAGCTGAATTTATGGGTGAAAGTATCAAACGCAGCCCCAGTGATCCAATTTTGAATGGTATTAATGACGAGCATAACGCTTGCACCAAGTATTAAGCGTTCCAAGTATTTACGACGGCTATGTGTGTAGAAGAAGCCTTCTACAAGTAAGAAAGTAAAAACTGGTGCGACGAAACGCCCTAAAAAACTAAACCAGTCGGGAGTCACCTCGGGGAAGTAACTATTGATATGGTCAATTAGCATAAAGAACGCGGCGATAAATTTTAATTGTGTGCCATTTAATGTTAACCCTGACAGGGGCTTGTTGGTTGCATGTGTATCCATAAGTGCTATCCTTTATAAGTTATTATATACAAAATAGTATTATAGATAATAAAAGTAGCGACGTCAACAAGAAAGAATCAGTTTTGGCGTTTTTGATCAAGCGATTTAAAGTTTACGCTGATTGGCTAATTGCTTTTAATATAGCAATAGCGGTATCAATCTGAGCTCGCATTAATTGCATATCAGGTTGTGTGAAGGGTAGTGGCTCAAGGAATAGCCATTCAGGCATTGTAATCATCGCCATATTTCGAATACCGCGTTTATAAATTGGCATGCCCTCGCCAAAATAGGCTGCCTGAGTTGGATCAAGGTAGGTGATATCATCGATGTCATCGCAGGTAGTTATCATCTTTTCTAAAAGATGACTGGTCTCATTATCAGTATTTAGGTAAGCATAGTTTTCTTGTGGAGTGGATGTCTGCACAAACTGATGGGTTTGATTATCGTAATAGTGTAAACAGCCGAGATGTTCCAATGTTAATGCAAATTTTGCTTTAAGGTGTGGGCCTTGGCCATCCCATAGTTCGGGGAACTTATCTAACCAACGCCCAGTTGCTTTTGCGTTGTCCGTTCCCATTTGGCGTTGTTGAAAGTGTCCGCTAACGAACGCGACAATCAGGGTTTGAGGAAATGTTGTTCGTGAGTCCTTTAGATATTTGAGAATGGTGAGCAGGGCGACTGGACCATTTTCCTCAATGGCATTGGGGCCATCGGTATGTGTCGTGAGCAGAAGAGATTCGTGGTTATCTGGATTAGTGCCAGGTATTTTAACGAAAAAACTTTCTGTTTCGGTATTCTCAACATAGTTTCCTACTAGTGTTAAGGTGACAGGGGTTTTTGAATCCGCCATTTCTCGAAGGGTATCAATTTGTGCCGCATTAGTCCACACCGCAGGGATGTCCATAAATTCATTCTGGAAAGGTAGGATCTCTTTGCCTGATAATTCTGGACTTAGGTTCTCCCAGACGAAAATAGCGCCGACGGCACCTTTCGTTTTAGCTGCTGCTAAAGCATTTATGGCTATGGCTGAAATATTCATAGGGTGCATAATTTCTTCAGAATTGAATGTCGCAGTGCCTACTTTTGAAATATCCATAATGAATACCGGGATTTTACCTCTAACATCTTGTGAGACATTAGTATCAGCAAAAATAAGTGGAGCCGTAATGCCCGTATCCGAAGTTAATCCAGAATATGGGAAGTATGATGAAAGTGGGATTTCTTGGTTAACAGACCTGACACTATATGCGGTTGCTTCCCAAAAATTTAAATAGTGAACATCAGAGGTGATTGCATAGTCTAACTTTTGAATTTCCTCTTTTAACCAATTAATTGACTCTTTATGAGTTGAGTTGGCCGTAAGACGTGGGCCGTAATCATTTAGGTGAGACTGCCATTGATTTAACTGTTTATTTAATGTAGGAAATTTTGCGATTGTCATAATTACACCTAACTTTATTATTTTTATTGTAATTATATTATATCAAATAAGTGCGCATACTTATGGCGTATAAAAAAACACGCTCATTATGAGCGTGTTCAAAAGATGCTTAAATTTTCTTGATGGCAGGGAAATGGTAAGTGCCATTAATAACATCTTCAGTTGGCAAGTATACGCGAAGTACGGGACGGAAATCGGCATCTGGTGATGGTAACCAATTTGCGTCATCTTGGGGTTCCTTGTGAGAGATGCGGATTGTAAGTCCACCATCTTCGTCGTACTTAATGCCCTTAGTGCGATCACCAATTGAATATCGATCAATTGGGTTTTCAACAAGGGTAAATCCAGTCGTATTGTACATTGTCACTGACCAAAAAGCATTTGTTGGTGGTGTTTGTTCGAAGTGAACTTCGTAATCGTGACTTCCGTTTAATTGGTTATTATCTGAATCAACGTAAATTGGCAGATAAACTGCTTCAAATCCTTGGTTTCCCCAAAGGCCACCCAAAGCAGCAGCAGCACGAATAAAGTTAGCTTGTACCAATTCCTTTTCATTGCTATGTGGTAATTTCCACTCATCGGTATCTAGTGATCCGAGTTCAAAGTAGTCGAAATTATAATCGAAAACATGAAAATCTTTTTGCCATCCATTTTCGACAGGGAACGGTACATTTTCAAGGAGATGCTTAATTTGTTGTTGTCCAGTCTTAGGCGCGGCAAGCAAGGCTTGTTTGGCGTCGTCTGAAATGTTACCATCAAAAATACCGAGCGTACTATACTTATCAATCAAGGGTTGGTAACGTTCGGCATAATGGCTTTCATTGAAGTATGCTTTGAACTTGTTCCAAAAAATCATGTCATTGTCGCCAGTTGCAGTAGGAATGCCAGCTGGCTTGGCTTCCTTATTCATTTGGTATAGGTGAAGATTTGCCTGTAAAGCTTTCACATTTTGAAGGTCTGCTTCATCTGTAACAGCGATACGACCAACAATTTCCATGAAGCGTGTTGGCGCAGTAATTTGTGTATACCCCTCAGGTAATTCACCTTCGTAATCAGCAGAGGTAATAACAAATTTTCCACCATTACCACCAATTGAGCGTTGACCAATGTATGCAAAGTTGTTGGTCCAGGCATCAACAAATTGAAAAACATAGTATCGATCACCCATATCTGGGATTTCTAATAGGACAGGACCAGCGCTCAAATCAAGTTGAGCGTTGTTATACACAGTATCATTGTTTGTTGTCACGAACTTGTCGCTTGCATCAGTTAATTTTTGTCCATAACTAAATTGGTTGTAAGGAACGGCAGGTAATACACCAAATCCTTCTTCAACTGATTTCTTCATTTGGTCTAGGTTATAGACCAAAGGAACAGCAAAAATGTACGCTTCTGCGGCTAAATCTTGTAGATTACTCATTTCATCATACCTCCGATAGTGTGGCTACTTCTGTTGACTAATTGTAACACTCATACAGATGTTATCAAATTTCTGGGGTGGTAAATGGCAAAACACTGTGAGTCTACACGATTTTAAATGTTATGTGTTTCCTTGATACTTAGCGATTTGTGGTTGTTTATGAATGCAATATTAAAGCATTTATATAAAATCGTTTGATATAACATGTTTGCAATATTAGTAATATACGTGATATATTAGGGGTAAGCAAATGCAGGAAGTATTTGTCGGGGAATGAAAATTTGAATTCGGAGGGTACTATTCATGAAACCTTTACTATTAGTTGGTAAGGAAAATGCAACGACACTTTTGACGAAGTACTATGGTGATGCGATGCCTGAAAAGTCTGAGCATCGTGGTCGCGCTCGTAAGGCATTTGAAGCACTTGAGAAGGTTCCAGATTATTCACTAGTCTTAGTCTATGAAGACGAAGATGGTGCAATTCAAGTTCTTGTCAAAAACTTCACCGAAAAATTTGATAAGTTGATTAAGACATCATTTTCAAGTAATTCAAATGATTTTATCAATAACCTACTCAACGTTGGTAAGTTGGTTGATCCAGAGAATGAAAACATTTACGAAGCATTTAAACTTGAAGCCTAATTTATAAATAATAGGAGAGTATTGTATGTATACTGATTTACAAGGAAAGACTGCCGTCGTTACTGGCGGAACTACTGGTTTGGGACTTGCAATTGTTACACGTTACCTTGAAGAAGGTATGAATGTTGTAGCTGATTACGTTGGTGAACTTAAAGTTACCGATGATTTGAAGGCTATTCAAGATAAGTTTGGTAACAAGTTGGTAACTTTCCAAGCAGACGTTTCAAATGAAGAACAAGTTGCAGCTTTAGCTAAGGCTGCTACAGATAACTTCTCATCAATTGATGTTTGGGTCAACAATGCTGGGATTGAAAAGCCTTTCCCAACAGCAGATATGCCATACGATGAATGGCAAAAGGTTATTGATGTTAACTTGGGCGGTGTTTTCTTGGGTACGCGTGCAGCACTTCGCGACTTTGAAAAGAACTTCAAGAAGGGTAGCATCATTAACATGTCATCTGTTCACCAACAAATTCCTTGGCCAACGTTTGCCCACTATGCTGCTTCAAAGGGCGGAACTAAGATGTTCACTGAAACAGTTGCATTGGAATACGCTGAAAAGGGTATCCGTGTAAACAACATTTGTCCAGGTGCCATTGATACACCAATCAATGCAGCGAAGTTCGCCGATCCTGTTCAAAAGATGCAAACACAAAGCATGGTACCAATGGGTGAAATTGGTAAGCCTGAATATGTTGCTGATGCAGCTGCATTCTTGGCTTCAGAACAAGCCCACTACATTACAGGTACTTCATTGGTTGTCGATGGTGGTATGGAATTGTACCCTGCCTTCCAACACGGTGCTGGCTAAAATTAAATTTAAACAAAAGACGCAACTTAGGTTGCGTCTTTTTTGTTCAATTGGACATGTCGAACATGTCTATTTTTTGCACTCAATTGGTACGATTGCAAAAGGTCTTCAAAAATGAATCGAAAGGGTGTATAATAATACTTCATATATTATTAATACGTTATTGTTACACTTTTAGTTTTACAGAATTTAGCAATATTATATTTTTATATAAACGCGTTGTTGAAAGATGAAACTTGAAGAGGTATCTATGAATTTTGTTACAGTGTTAAATATTATTATTGCGGTGATTGCAGGAAGTGTTATTTTTATTACGCGTTCAATTGTATGGCATCGCGTTTTGAAAGTTAACCGCAATCCAATTCCAGAAATGACGCTTGTGACTTTTTTGAAAAAATATCGCTTTGATTCTAAAGAACCCTTTGATCGGGACACGTTAAATGAGTTTCTTAGTGATATTAACGACAATGATTTTAACCATGTGCTAGATGAACTTACAGAACAAGCGAATATTGTCTTAGATCCGCAGGCCAGCGAGATTGAACAGGAAAAAAGATACAAGCAAATGGTGGAAAGTTTTAATATCATCAAAAAAAGATTTAAAAAATCAATGACTCGCGGGGAGTTATTCATTTTTGATCTTCGTCGGGTTGCCGTATTGACGCTGGCAGTTGCGATGACAATGCTTTTTGCAAACTTTACATGGGCCCAACAGGATGGAGGAATGTTACCTTATCGCGGCTTTTGTCTCATCTTGTGTGTCTTTACATTGATTTGTTTAGGCATTGTGTAGGTTGCCTTAGTCTTTGCAATGATAAAGCATCTTATACGGTAAGCATCTAGAGATTCTCAAAGACTTAATGATTGAATGTTATTTTAACGGGCATGACCAGCTGAGGGCACTTGGATTGAGCGTATTTTAGACCAATTTTGAACTGCTGGCACTTTAAGTGACGCTTTGATTTAAAAGAGGCTACTGTTGCATTATTCGCTTAGAAATCTGTCATCATGATGAAAATTTGGGTTATTGGACATGATAGATGTCAAAATGAATAATCAAAAAACAGGTTTGCAACATGTTGCAAACCTGTTTTTGTATGCTTTATTTTGTATGTGGAGCAATGTGTTTTTGATACAAATATGTTTTTCTGAGTAGACGACGCCAATTTGAAATGAAAATCCCATTACATGTCGCACAAACTAGCGTTCCAATTCCAATGGGGCCGTGCAGGAAAAATGCTAATATTGCGACAATGATATCTTGAGTTAAACGAACATAACGATAGCGGATACGGCGATTATCAGCGATGATAGGAGCGACACTATCATAGGGGGATTTACCCAAATCCGACAACATTTCAAAGCTAGTACCAAGTGAAAACATAGCTACGCCGATAATTAAGGCGAGACTCATCACCCAAATGTTTTGTGATAAATGAAGTGGTTTGAGCAGTGGCGAAATGTATTGGATTAGAAAACCAGTTGAAACCATACCGAGTAAGGTTCCGACGCCAATGTCTGACTTACGTTTTAGGAAAACAAAGAGCAAGAAAAAGCCATTAACAAAAATGTGGATTAAACCAAGTTCGATATGAAAGGTTGTTGAAAGACCAAGGGTGAACGAAGTGAAGGGATCAACACCCAGATGGGCCTCACGTAAAATAGATGACCCCGTTGCATGGACGGTTAACCCAATGAATAGGCATAACAAACGATAGATGATACGGGTATTAAATCTCATATAAAATGGAACCTTTCAATTATAGAAGCTAAGACTACTCAATTGAGTATACTTGTCATGTCGTTGATATTGATTATAGTGCATTGAATATAATAAATAAATACGTACTAATTTTATTTCTTGAATTGTTATACAATGAAAGGTGAGAAAAAATAAAGGTGGAAAATAAAAATGACATTTGTTTGGATGCATTTAATTACATGGTTAGTATTATTTGTTGTTGTGAGCGTAGCGCTTTTTTCAAAAAATGAAAAATTAAGTAAAGTTAATATGATGGTTGCGCGCATAGGATACTTGTTTGCAATTGGAAGTGGCTTTATGCTTTTACCATATGCCTACAATGAACATCCTGGACTAACAATCCTGAAAGTTGTCGTTGCAGTCGCATTGATTGGATTAATTGAAATGGGCTTTGCGCGTAAACAACGACAAACGTTGCATACACGGGTTGCGTTTATCATTATTTTACTAATTTTAATTGTAGGACTATTTGGTATTTATTTAGCGAAAATTTAGGTAGAAAAAAAGCGTGCGAATTAAATTTCGTACGCTTTTTTATTTAAATAAGTTGTGATAAATTGTAGAGATTTAATAAGATGATTCCAGAGACCATGATGATGAATAATTTCTGAATCACATGGTTGGGTAAGCGCTTGGCTAATGCTGATCCAAGGAGACCACCGATGATTGCAGCTGGAATAATGTACATCAAAAGATTTGTTTTATATCCCGAGAAACCGTGTGTTTTTACGCTTAGTGACAGTAGAGATGCTGCTTGAGAGAAAAAAATGATAACCAAAGAATATAAATTGGCGGATTTAATCGGTGTACTGAACATGAATACGAGTAATGCAGTATTCATGGGACCACCACCGATACTTAAGCCACTTGAAAGTGTTCCAAGACAAAGCCCAGTAAAGAAATAATAGTAGGGTTTCTTTAGTGTGAGGTTGGCATGGGGCCAAAGGCTATTTAATAAGATAATAATCAGGACACCGATGGTGATGACAGTTTGACCAATAGAAACGACTTTGAGCGAGGACGCATATCTAATGAAGGTTTGTAAAATTTCACCACCTAATAAACCACCTAGGATAGATCCAGCTGCCAAAACTAAACTCGTTTTCTTATCAATGTTAATACCGGAACGTGTTTGGCGATAGATTGAAACAATCGACATGGTTAAAACGGCGACAGTTGAGAAGAAATTAATATTGTTTAAATTGTCCTGATTAATAAAGTCCATGGCAGGCTTGATAATAATACCGCCACCCATTCCAGAAACGGCCCCAAGTGTATTTGCGAAAATGATAATTAAGATGTAAATAATTGTAGTTGATGACATAGTAATCCCTATTAATGGAAGTCATTCACAGCGTGTTGTGTGAAGACCTGCTTAGTCAGTACCTTTAATTTTTTTACCAAGTCGGTACAAGCGGTATTTAAAGCCTTGCACAGGTTGATCGAAAGTACCGACTTTTTGTTCAACATGACCATTGAACTTGGTTTTAAAATTCATGACGCCATCAGATCCATCGAAGCGGCCATCAATACCAAGGAAGTTATATCGATCAATACCAAGGTCATGAGTCATTTGAATCATATAATCCTGAATCTGATGGGGCCCATAGAATTCACCATATTGTTCATATGAACCCGAGAAGAGATAGTCAACTTCCTGTGGCATGATCATAAATTGGGCACCTGCTAAGACTAGAATTTCTGAATTCTGTTCAGCTTGTAGTTTAACAATATTAGCACGGTGTTTGGTATGATTGTCATGTTGCTTATTTAGGTCCGCTAATTGTTTATTGATTCGTCCCGCATTGCCGCCATTTGCCAATTTCTCTTCTAAGTCAGCAATTTTTTGGTTTACATCGGCTAATTTTTCATCCAAATTTGCGATGTATTCAGGGAAATGCAATTCAGAAACGACAAATTTTACGCGTTCGCCAAAATCGTCATAGGTTGTTTCGAAATAGTCGAGATCTTTTGTGTGAAAATTACGGCGAATGCTAGTATCATCTAGAATCTTTTTAAAGAGAGGTAATTCATCGCGGCCTAATTCACGAACGTGTACACCAGTGCCTTGCTTCTTCAATGCTTGTTTTACCATCTTGTGGTACGACTTATGGATATCATCGGCACTCATGTTGGTTAAGTCCTTAACGTATTGCCATGGAACAGCGTGAGTATCAGTCATTCCATAAAGAAATGGCTCATGCTTGTAACCCAATTCAGTCATTTTATGCATAACGGTTTCATCAGGATTTGAGAGGGGCGTGCCTTCATCATTGAATTTTTGGTAAATCGTGTTGGGCGAGACGGTAATGAACATAATGTTATGCTTTTTTGCATAAGCTTGTAGTTCGGCAAAAAATGCGTCAACAAGTGCATCAGCATGCCAGTCATTAACGACTGGACCATACTCCAAATTGTACTTCATGCCCAATTTAACTTTCTGCTTTGTTAATAGTGAGCCAATTAAGATGTTGTTATTGTCGTCAACTAAACCGAGAATGAGAGGGTTATGTTGACGATGTTTGAGTAATTGATATTGTTGACTACTTTGCGTAAAACTTGCATCGGCATTTTGATCAACAAAAGCGTTCCAGTCATCCAAGCGTGTGGATAAATCGACAATTTCATAAGTTAGCCTCCTTATAATTGGTATGTATTTTGAGTTAACACTAATGTTGATAAGTTAAAAAAATATATCACTATTTACTATAGTATAGTTGCATAACTTTCACAAAGTTTTGAATCTGAACGTAAGAAAATTTAAAGTAATCAAGGTCAAATGGCGTCAATGCGGCTGCATTCACATAAATAAAAAATATGTTAAAATGATGGGCGACGCCTATATGTTGAGAAATCGTAGGTTTTGCCTAGGTGGCCAAGAATGTGCCCGCGAGCATGTCGCTACCAATATCAAATTGATAAGGATACGCATTAAAATGAATAAATTAGAATTTACGGAGTTACCGCCTGCCGAATGGGCACTATTTGAACGCGAACAACCGAATGGTGGGATGTTACAATCTATCGAACAATATGAATTACTAAAAGATCGTGGGGCTGAAGCTAAGATTTTGGGCTTAAAGCGTGAAGGGGAGTTGATTGCGGGTGCAATAGTTACTTTTAATTCGATACGCGGAGGTACGGAAGTCTTAATTAATCATGGACCGGTCCTTGATTATGAAAATTATCAACTTTTACATACTTATTTAGAACATCTGAAAGCCTATGCCAAGCCGTTAGGTGGGCTATACATCAAATTCTCACCAAACGAAGCCTATCAGGTTTTTGATAACGAGGGACAAGGCGTTGCTGATTCGAATGAAATGCTTTTAAATCACGTTGAAAAAATCGGAGCGATTCATTTACCCTTTGATAAGGGGATGACGGCGACAAATGTTCCTAGTTGGATTTACGAAAAGGACTTGCGTCAATTGAGTGATGAGACTTTGACTGCAAGTTAAGCTCCTGATGTAAAATATTATCTGAAAAAAACGCAGCAATTTGGCGTGAAATTACGTGAATTGACACGAGAAGAGTTACCTGCCTTTAAGGCTTTGACTGAAGACACAGCTAAGCGCATTGGTTTTGAGGATAAATCTTTAGAATTCTATGAAATTTTCTTTGATGATTATGGAAATCGTGCGCATTACGTGGTTGCAGAAATCAATTTTGTTGACTACATCAATAACGAAAAAGATGTCATCACAAAATTGGACGAAAAACTAACCAAGTTGAGCGAACGGATAGCTGTGAAAGAAACTAAAAAAAATCGGGGACAATTTAATGAGTTTACCGATCAAAAGCAACAACACCAAAAACGTATCCAAAAGATTAAGGAAATGTTCGGTGAACAAGTCCCAACGGATGATGTGATTGTTGCGGGAGCTTTGTTTGTAGAGCAACCGCAAGAAATGTCATACTTATACTCGGGTATGTATGAGCAATATAAAGAATTTTTTGGACCATATCTGATTCAAGACACTATGATGCGCAAGGCAATTGCGGCGGGCTTACCAAAGTATAATTTCTTGGGTATCTCTGGCGAATTTGATGGTAGTGATGGCGTCTTTAAGTTTAAGAAAGAATTTAATGGACAACCCATTCAAATGTTGGGTGAATTTGAGTACCCAATTCGACACCTAAAGCACAAAATGTACAAGTCACTCAAACGTATTTTAAATCGATAAACAAATTAAGGCCCGCTACGGTAAGTGTAGGGGCCTTTTAATATGAAGGAAGTCTAAAAAATAATGATATTATTCAACTTACTTAAAGTTAAATAAATTGAATAATATTAGCTAATACCATTACGTGCTTGGTAAATACATGTTAGTATAGTATTAGAGAAATATTATTTGTAATTTTAATTTTACACCGTGAAGTTGTAATTTTATCAAAAGTGAACTGTTAAGTTTGGATTTACATAAATTGGAGGTAGTTATATGAGTGAAATGGGCATGATTGCCATTATGTTACTAACCGCGTTACTTTCGGGAACGCTATTTAGGAAAATGGGATTACCCTCTGTTGTTGGACAGTTGGTAGCGGGAGTGATTGTTGGTCCAGCAGTTTTGAATTGGGTTAAACCAACCAATCACATCGAGTTTTTAGCAGAAATTGGGGTAATGACCCTGATGTTTATTGCAGGACTTGAAAGTGATTTGCGTTTACTAAAACGATACTTGGTTCCAGCTGTATCAGTCGCGTTCTTTGGTGCGTTACTACCAGTAGGTGCTTTTTATTGGTTCGGGACGTCAGTGCTGCATGAGTCAGTGACGATGTCAATTTTCTTTGGAATTGTTTTTGCAGCCATGTCAACGTCAATTACGGTTGATGTTTTAAAGGAGTACAAGCGCTTAAAGACGAAGAACGGACAAACGATTTTAGGGGCAGCCATTTTTGATGATGTTTTCGCGATTAGTTTACTGTCAGTATTCCTTGTGTTTGCAACCAAGGGTGCTACGACGGGTGGTCACGGTGGTTCATCACATGGTATTGCGGTTACACTGATGCTTCAAGTTGCTTTCTTTATCTTGGCATTCTCAATTATTCGCTGGGTAGCAACACCAGTCATGCACTGGTTTGAAAAATTAGACTTCCCATATAGTGAAATTTTAGGTGCTTTCATCATGCTCTTTAGTTTGGCTAGTTTAGCAGAACTCTTTGGATTGTCAGCAATCATTGGAACTTTCTTCTCTGGTGTAGCCATCGCTGAAACAAAGGTCGCGCATAAAGTTGAAAAAGCTTCTAATGTTGTGTCATACACATTCTTTATTCCAATTTTCCTTGTGTCAGTTGGATTGAATGTTAAGTTTGATAGTATTATGGACTACTTACCAATGATTATTTTTGGTACGGTCATTGCGATTCTTTCGAAGGTTATCGGAAGTGGATTTGGAGCCAAGATTACGGGGTACAGTTGGTTGGATTCTGCAATTATCGGAACTGGTACTGTGCCACGAGGTGAATTCTCAATTGTTATTGCACAAATGGGACTTGCCGCAGGCGTGATTGATGATGAAGCCCAAGGAATGCTTTTGATTATCATCATCTTAGCTACTATTATTGGGCCATTGATGTTACGTTATCTATTTAAGTTTGATCATTCAAATGAAAAACATCCTAAAGTAAAAGCATAATCGATAAGCTTAAAAACCATTTTTGGTCAACGACCAGAAATGGTTTTTTTGCATAGCATTTAAAATCAAAAAAATGATTAATTTATTTGAGGTTTTGGATTTTTTTTGTTTGTTATTTCTTAATTACTTAAATTTTTAGCTTGTCTTAATGGGTGAATATCATGGAAAATGACTTTCATAAAGTTCTAATATAGTTGTGAAAAGACTGTTGTTTAGCGTGATTTTGTCACTCATTTTAAATGATTGACGTTGTGAAAGTTATACGGTAATATTAAGGATGTTAAGAAAACCTTATGAAATTAAATAAATATAAAGAATTTAGCAATTATCCCCAAAACAGAAATGTTCAAAAAGATTATCAGAGGATTGATTTATGACACGTATGAAAATGTATAAAAGTGGAAAGTTCTGGGTTAGCTCGGCGGTAACAGCGCTGGGGGCAACCAGTGCGATCTTAGGTGGTTCAAGTACACAAGCCCATGCTGACGTCGCACATGATCAACAAGTTGCCCAAGCAACCGATCAAAACAGAACAGCGTCTGTCCCAAGTGCAGCGGACGTGCAAGCCCAAATCACAATGGCAATGAATACGAATCCAACTAATGTACAAGTTGATACGGCACCCCAAACGCCAGTGAGTTCTGTGGAAGAGATGGCTAAAGCCAACGACAAGCAGGCGTTATCAGAAGGATTAGCAACGGTTAATCAGAACCAAGATGTCGATCAGACCTTTGAAAATCAAACTGAACCCGAAGCTGTTTCGGTGAATCAAGCCAACGCGTCATCTGAAGTGACAACCGAAGAGACACCAGACAATTTGGTTGAATTGCCAAAAGAACAAGGTACAGTTGAGGACGACTCAACCAAAGCTCCCGTAACAGAGCAAACGACGTCAGATGAAGCTACAAATGTTGAGAAACCTACAACAGAGCAAAAGATTGAGCTGGACAAGTCAACTGAGGATAAGCGTTTAACAGAAGTAAAGACAGAGTCAGGTGATAAAACAGTTGCTCCGCAGAAAATCACACCAAAGGCTACTGCGCCCAAGGTAGCTGACAAGCTTGAGAAGCAAGTTTCATCTAAAAATACAAGCAAGACCGTTGCGACGCCAAAGAAAGAAGCTAAGCGTGCAACTGTTTTGACGGCAACGCCAAAGTCAGTTAAGGCAACACAATATTATAATTATTCCGCAACCCAAAAAGCGAATGCTGAATTCTTATACCGTTATTTCTCGGCTCGTGGATGGACACGTAGTGCTATTGCGGGAATGTTGGGTAATATGACTGTTGAAAGTTATTTGTTGCCTGATATCACTGAAATCGGTGGCGGTGGCGGATATGGATTGGTGCAATGGACACCGGCTAGCAAGCTGATTAATTGGACACGTGCGAATGGCTTGGATTATCGAACACTTACCGGTCAAGCTGCACGAATTCAATACGAAATGACGCACGGTATTCAATTCTATCCATCATATACAAGTAGTATGACGGCAGCGCAATATATGAAGAGCAATGCTTCAGCATATACGTTAGCAATTGTCTTCTTGGCAAATTATGAACGTCCGTACGATAGTAACCAACCGGAACGTGGTAATATTGCCATGTACTGGTATAACTACCTGGGTACGATTAATTTATCAGGCAATACTAACAAACCTGCACCAAAACCAACACCGAATCCAACGCCAAAACCACAAGCTAAGAATGGATATGTGTGGGAAGGATCAAACCTTTATTACTATAACAACGGAAATAAAGTTAGTGGCTTGCGAACGTATGGTCAAAATGGTTTAGAGTACTATCACCCAACTACCAAAGCGCAAGTACGTAACCAACAAGTACGGATTGGAACGGCCGTTTATTACTTCAATGGTGAAGGAGATGCCATTACTGGGTTCCGCAAGTTTGGCAAAAACTCGGTTGAATATTATGCGCAAAACCACAAGCGTGTGTCTAACACGTATGTTCAAACCGGACAAACTTATTACTACATGGATGGGAATGGTCAAGCTACGGCTGGGTTACGTCGCTACAGTAAGACCGGTTTGGAATACTATAATCCAACGACGCGTCTACAAACGCGCAATAACTACGCTAAGGTTGGAAATAATTACTACTACTTTAATGGTGAAGGTGATGCCGTAAGTGGTTTCCGCAAGTATGGAAAGAATGGTTTGGAGTATTATAACCCAACTACGCACATCCAACAGCGTAATAATTATGTACAATCTGGAAAGAACCTCTATTACTTTAATGGTAATGGGGATGCAGTAAGTGGTTTCCGTAAATATGGAAAGAATGGTTTGGAGTACTATAATCCAACGACACATATCCAACTACGAAATAATTATATGCAATCTGGAAAGAACTTCTATTACTTCGGTGCTAATGGCGATGCCGTAAGTGGTTTCCGTAAGTATGGAAAGAATGGCTTGGAGTACTATAACCCAACCACGCACATTCAACAACGTAATAACTATGTGCAATCTGGAAAGAATCTGTATTACTTTAATGCAAATGGTGATGCTATCACTGGTTTGCGTAAATACGGGAAGAATAAGTTAGAATATTATGATCCTAAGAGTCATATTCAAGCCCGAAATCAAGCAATTACGCTTGGTAAGCAGAGCTATTACTTTGGTAGTAACGGGGATGCAGTTGCTGGAACAATCAAGCGCAATGGCAAAATTGAATTTTACAATCCATCAAACTATACTCGCCGTAAGACACCTGGATACGTTAAGTTAGGCAATACTTATGCTTTCTTGGATAACAAAGGCTATGGTGTTACGGGATTACGTCGCTATGGTAAGAATGGTTTGGAATATTACTCACCAAAAACAGGTCTACAAGTACGTAACGGTCACGTCAATGTGAATGGGATTGTTTATTACTTTAATCGTGAAGGGGATGCCATTAATGGCGTTCGAAATTTGGGTAATGGGTACATTGAATATTATGTGAACCATGCCCGTGTGCAAAATAAAACCATGAAGGTTAACGGCGTTATGTATCGTTTCGATGCTAATGGTCGCGGTAAGCGCATCTAAAAAAAGCCTCGTCAGTTGACGGGGCTTTTTTAGCGCTTTGGAAAAGTTAGTTTAAAAAGTATTTCACCAACAATGAAGCCAACGGCCAATGCCGTTGCGATAAGTAAAACTGAAATGATCTCTGACCCAGCTTGGTGACTACCCAAGGTTAAATTTTTCATCCCCATAGCAGCCATACCACCTGGTACTAATGAAACCAGACTTGGAATATAAATCATAGTGACCGGAGTTTGATACTTTTGTGCAAAAACATTCCCTAAATAACCGATGACAATGGTGGCAATAAGGTTTTGGCAAACGATGTGTTGCGAATATAGTCCGAAAATGCAGTAGGCTAACCAAGAAGCGGCTCCCGTCAGGCCGGCTGGGATTAGCGCGCGTCGGGGAATATTTGTTAATAAACCAAAGCCGAATGAAGAAATAAATCCAAAGGCAGTTTCTACGAAAAGCTTAATCCATGGTTGCATTAGTGACACACCTCAATTGCTAAAATCACACCAAAGGCAATGGCGCCGGCGACAAAGAAAGCATATGTGATACGTACGATTCCAGAAATAATTTCTTTTGCGATAATTTCACGAATTGCGTTAGTAATCGCAACACCGGGTACAAGTGGCATGAGCGAACTAATAATTATATTATAAAGGTTGTCGCCGATGTGAAATTTGACGAGTAAACTAGCTAGTAAGCCAATTGTGAAACCGCCAACTACTTCAGAAATATACGGGAAATCATAGTAGTTTGTAATTTTTTTACTGAAAATGAAGGCCAGTAACCCGACGAAAAAACTCAAACTAAGGTCGGTCCAAGTTGCTTTGAATACCAGCATTGGAGCCATTGAAACGAGACCGGCGCCAAGTACTTGTAACCAGAAAGGTGTTTGAGTGACGGTTTGATCGAGGTCGATAACTGCTTGATTAAATTGGTTAAAATTGATTTTCTGTTGTGTAAAGTCATGTGAGAGTTGGTTGATTGCATCGACTTTCTTAAGATCATAACCACCCATTTTCGGCTTAATGAATAGAGTATCAGTTGATTCATTAATCGTAATGAAAATAGCTGTAAGTGTTGAATAACAGACAATGGGTGTTTGAGCGGCTTTTCCAATGTGTTCAATTGTACTTTCAATGCGAAAAGTTTCAGCGCCGCTGTTTAAAAGCAGATTGCCAACTTGGCTGCAGGTTGCTAAGAGTTCTTTTTCAGTAGGCATAATTGATATCCGTTTCTATGAGGGGTTAGCAATTAACAATACAGGTATTATACCCTGAATAGAGCAGTATCAGTCCAAAGAATGGTAAAAAATTGAGTTTCGAATAGCAATAAGGTAATATCTAGTTATGAAGACTAGCTGATGAAGGGGATAACATGACAAATACGAAACTAAACAAATGGGATGACTTTAAATTGCCCAGATGGGATACCCTACCTGGTATTGATTTATATCTTGATCAAGTCATTGAATTAATTAATGGGTACTTAGCACCAGTAACGCCAGCCGACGAGAAGAAAATCCTAACCGCATCAATGCTTAATAACTATGTTAAGCAGGATTTGATGCCCGCCCCAGTAAAAAAGAAGTATTCACGCCAACATTTAGTTTTTTTAATTGTGATTACGTTGATGAAACAAACATTTACATTGAGCGAAATTAAAAGTGTGCTGACCGAAGCATTAGCGCATCAATCAATTAAAGCCTTTTATGACGCTTTTTGTGATAAACAAGAAAAAGCGTTGCATTTTGTTGAAAACTTTCAAACAACTGAATCAGAAATGGCGGCAGCGCAACCGGATGCGCAGCTGGAGGAGTTGGTCACAATGGCGATTTCAACTAGCCTTTACAGCAAGCAATTGATTGCTGATTTAATTGGGACAGAAGAATAGTGCATTAGCGTACTGTGTGACGTTTTGTTTGGAAGGGGTTCTTGCAACTGGTATAATAAGTAGACGGGTTGCGTTAGCAACAGCCAAATAAACGACTAAGGAGCAAGGAACCCATGGTAGAACGTTTAAAAACCGAAACCGTCCACGCCGTGATGCTTGAAATGCTGAACGATGTCGCGACTTTTGCAAACGAACACGACTTAAAGTTATTTCTATTAGGTGGAACGCTATTAGGCAGTGTCCGCGATGGTGCTTTGATTCCATGGGATGACGATGTTGACGTGGGTTTCATGCGTAAGGATTATAATCAATTTTTGGCAACATACCAGCCAAGTAATCCACGGTTTGAGCTACTAACTGAAACGAATCCGAAAAACCTGGTTCCTTATCTACGAATCGTTGATCGACAAACACAGGCAGAATCAGACTATTATGAGCAAACCCATGGCATCTTTATTGATATTTTCCCCATTGACGCATTTAATAAAAAATCATGGCAATTAAAGTGGTTTTTTGTGAAGCAAAAGGGATTAAATATTTTGCGCAATGTCGGTCGCTCAACAGATCGTTATCCAAGTGATGCAAAACTTGTGGGTTTAAAACGTGTGTTAAAAATGTTATTGCCACATCTTTCGGCCCATCGTGTAGCGCAAAAACAAAGTAAGATGGCACAAAAATTTGCTCAAGGTGCCCAACAGCCAACGCAAGCCGGCGTCTTAAATGGGATGTATGGACCGAAAGAAATTTTTCCGGTGACCATGTGGCAAAAGGCACATCAAGTGACATTTGAAGGGATGCCGGTTTGGCAACCAGATAATGCGGATCAATATTTGACCCAATTCTTTGGTGATTGGCGTAAACCAGTAAAAAATATCGATAAACATGGCAGTTTTTATTTAAAGGAGAAAAAATAATGATATATGCACAAGTAATGGCGGGTGGTATTGGAAGTCGAATGGGGCATACGGAACGTCCAAAACAATTTTTGACCTTAGTAGATCGTCCAATTATCATTCATACCTTGGAAAAGTTCACTATGATTGCTGAATTTGACAAGATTATCGTTTCAATTCACCCACAATGGGTGCAATACGCAAAAGACTTGATTGCAAAGTATATCGATGATGATCGGATTGTGGTAATTGAAGGTGGATCAGAACGAAACGATACTGTGATGAATGCCATTAATTATATTCAAGAAAATTTTGGTAAGCATGATGATGATGTTCTTGTAATGCATGATGCCGTACGTCCCTTTGTGACGCGTCGAATTATCATGGATAATATTCGTCTAGCTGAGACTTATAAGGCTGTTGATACAGCAATTGGGGCGACTGATACGATTGTTCGTGCCGTAGATGGTGAAGTAGTAGAAATTCCGGTGCGTTCATACATGTACCAAGGTCAAACACCACAAACCATTAATATTAATGCCTTCCAAAATCAATATTTACAAATGTCTGAAGCAGAACAACGTGAATTAACTGATTCAGCTAAAGTTATGCTTTTGGCTGGTTATCAAGTCGGTGTTGCTGACGGTGAAGAAAGTAACATGAAGATTACGCGACCATACGATTTGCGAATTGCGAATGCTATTGCGAAAGAGGATAGTGATGTTTAATAATGTGTATCGCTTAACTGGTGTCCGCCAGATTGAGCAGGTTACAACCACAGTGGACTCTGCAGATCCAGAAAGTGTGATTGTGCGGCCTACATTAATGTCAATTTGTCGGGCAGATGAACGCTATTATACGGGAACACGAGATAAGAAAGTTTTGGCGGAACGCTTACCAATGGCTTTGATTCATGAAGCGGTGGGCGTTGTTGTCCGTGATAATACTGGAACATACGCACCAGGGACGCATGTCGCAATGGTGCCAACTAATCCCCACGGTTTCGATGAATTAGTATCCGATAATTATTTAAAGACATCAACATTTAGTTCATCAACAACTGATGGTTTTATGCGTGAATATGTCTTTATCAAGCCTGAAAATTTGGTAGAGATTCCAAAAGGTGCACAAGGTGATATGGATGCATTTATTGAGGTGATTACAGTGGCTATCCAAGCCGTACGACGTCTAAAGGAATCAATGATTCCGCGTGATCGTCGTATTGGTATTTGGGGTGACGGGAATGTTGCCTACATTACGGCTGTTGTTGCTAAAGAAGAATTTCCGGATGCTGAGATTGTGGTCTTGGGAAAGCATTCAGAAAAACTGGATTACATTAGCTTCGCTGAAACGATGTTAATTGATGAAGTGCCGGACGACTATATGTTCGACCAAGCAATTGAAGCAGTTGGGGGGATGGGTTCTGAATCAGCGATTGATCAAATTATTGACCACTTAAATCCCCGAGGCGCTATTGTCCTATCAGGCGTTTCAGAGGACAAAGTAGCGATTAATACCCGTATGGTTCTTGAAAAAGGATTAGATCTAGTGGGAACAACACGTTCAACTCGTTCTGATTTCGAGCATGCCATTCATTTATTGACAGACAATGACGCGGTGCAGGATCGCTTAGGTTTGTTGGTTCAAAATATAAAGCCAATTAATAAAATTAATGATATTACGGAAGCCTTTGATGAAGATCTCAACATGAGTTGGGGAAAGACAGTCATGCAGTGGAATATGTAATGAAAGAAGCCCACATGGTGACATGTGGGCTTCTTAAGGTTCAGATGGTGTTGAAAGTATATAGTGGGGATGAAATGTGGTCGTGAAAAGACTATAATGGAAAGCAACTATAAATTTTGAAATAGAGGATGACTTGTTATATGGAATATTTACTCGCGTACTTGAATGAAAGTAATGGCTTTAAATTTGGAAAATTATTCCAATTTAAAGGAACATTAGACCGCAAGAGTTTCTTTATTGGAGGCTTGGCTTGGATTATTTTGATGTCATTGATTTTGACACCACTCTTTTACTTAGGTTTATTTTTAATTGCAGTTAGTGGCATGGCGATGCAATCAGTCTTTGCGATTGTGGCAGTCATCTTTTTGATTATCTTTATTGGATTGTTGCTCCAAGCATTGGCCGCTATGGCACGTCGCCTTGGATCTGCTGGTGTATCAAAGTACTTCCTATTTTTCATTTTGATTCCATTCATTGGCGCAATCATCTTGCTATGGGAATTCATTAAAGAGGACCAATTCAAGGTTGTCACAGAGACAACGGAGGATTAACCTATGGAGTATTTAAAGCAGTATTTGAACCAAACTGATGGCTTGTATGCGTTCAGTGGTCGGCTAAGCCGTAGTGGTTTCTTTATCGGACAACTACTCTTGATGATTTTTATTTCAATGGTAACTGTGCCAATCGCTTATTTTCTAGCCATTTATGCACCACAACTTGTCGTTGATGCAGGTAAGTCATTGCCAATCTGGGTGGGGCTTATTGTTGCCATCTATGTGTTTGTATACTTAAACGTATTTGTCATCAATGTGGCTGCAATGGCGCGTCGTTTTCGTGATGCCCATGTCTCATTCTATAATTTCTTTTGGATGCTATTACCCTTTATTGGAACGGCAGTACTATTTTGCCAATTAATGCGTCGACCAGTGGAGGTGCAAAATGACTAAAAAGACACGAATTAGTTTAGTTGTCATTATCTCATTAATCTTGGCAGCTGGTGCGGGATTCATTGCTTCGACTCAGACCAAGGCGATTGAGAGTTTCTTGCAAGTTGAGCCAGTGAACGTTGCATCAACTAAGCAAATTACTGAAACGTTGGCACCTGGTGTCCGCAAGGCTGATAAGAATGAAACAGCTGAAATTCAAAAGCTAGGGAAACAATCAAAGACTTGGGTTGGTAACGCGAATGGTGGTTACTTCCAAGTAACTGACTTTGGCAAGCGTTCAGACGTTGTCGCTGGTCAAGTGAATAACGGCCTAGCACAAACTGGTCAATTCACGCAAACATATGCTTTGAAGGGACCACAAATCTTTATCGCTGATACGAAGTATGCAGCAAACTCACAAAATGCCCAAATGGTTGGACATGACGTGGGGACCTTTGCCGGACAAATGTTGCAACAATTACCACAATTATCAAAAATGACTGCTAAGCAAATTAACAAGGACTTTGTTGTTGTTGGTGGTTATAGTGATGCTGCTGATGAAAAGAAGGGGCAAGTTAAAGAGTATATCTCATTTGTCTTCACACGAGATCAATACGGGAACTTGCACATGATTTCAGTTGAAAGTCGTCAGGATAAGGCGAGTGTGGCAAAGAATATCCCAACATTGAGCAATATTGGACATACCTATACTGGAAGCAAGCCTGACAATGTTTCATTTGCCAAGCATGTTGAAAAATAGTTTGTTAAAAAGACTGCCGTGGCAGTCTTTTTTTGTTATACTCATCAAAAAGCGAGGAATGTACGATGTGGATAACGACCAAGACGAAACTGACAGCACATGAAAAAAAACAAGTACAAACATTAATACATCGAGTGCATCAAGTTGACCGCACGTTTAAAGCACCATACTTAAGTAACCAGTATAACTATTTTCCAGGAATGCCGACTTTCATTCTGGTATATGATAGTGCCGCTCAATTAGTCGGTTTTACCATGATCTATGCTGATGAAGCGCCACAAGATGGCATTGTTGATCTAATTGTAACTGTGTTGCCCACACAGCGCCATCAAGGCATTGGGCGTATGATGCTCAATCGGGCCCAGTCAATCCTCGATGCTTTTGGTTATAAACAAATTAATTACTTAACGGAGCGTGTCTTTCTGGATGCAAATCCAAACCTACTGCAGAAGTTGAATATGCGTGTAGCGGATAGCGAATATCAGATGGCCATGGGTCAATTGGCAGAGCCATCGACAAAGCGAGCAGCAACAGTAAGGCTGATGGAAGCAGCTGATATTATGCCCCTGGTACCGATTTTTAGTAGCGCGTTTGACGACATTTCGGACGAGGCGGCAGAACGATACTTGACGGAGAGTTTACAAGACGCATCTATTGCTAGTTACGTTTTAATGGTAGAGAACACGCCAATTGGGTATTGTGCAATTGATCTTAGCGATTACGCTTATATCTTTAGCGTCTTCATTGATGACCGTTATCGTAGTCAAGGGTATGGTCAATATTTATTAACCTATGCAATTAGCCATCTCCAAACCCAAGGATGGAAGCGGATTGTGCTTGGCGTTGAAGAAACGAATGTGGCAGCAAAGCGCCTATATAATCGAATTGGTTTTCAAGACGAAACCGAAATTGTGAGTTTACAGCAAAAGTAATTTGGAATTTAAGGTTCGTTTTGGCTCTATTTAACTTTAGTTTATAACTCTAACGGCATAATATGGTCATAGGGTTAGCAATGACCCTATCAATAAACTAAATTGTTTTGATCACACTCATTACAATTTAAAACTATTGTGTACGAAGGGCTTACATACGAAAACTAACTTATTCATAAACCTACTCCTACTCCTAAAAATGAATGTATGTAAGTCTACAACGTCTAGTACTCCCAATACTAGGCGTTTTTCTTTTGACTTATTTGCTTGAAAAGTTTAGGCTAAAAGCAAGTCAGAAAGTGGAGGTTAACGCATGCAATATGACTATGATGTTGTAATCATTGGTGGTGGCCCTGCGGGACAACAAGTTGCGTATGGTTTAGCCGATGATAAGCGGATTTTAATTGTTGAAAATGATTTATGGGGTGGTACATGCCCGAACCGCGGGTGTGACCCAAAAAAGATGCTTTATGGCGTTGTCGAAGCTAAGCGCCAAGTTGATGTTTACCAGCAAGTTGGGTTGCCACAGGCTCCGACAATCGACTGGACGGCAATGCTAACGTTTGCCAAAAGTTATACCGATGGCATTCCATCAGCAACGGAAGCCGGTCTTCGTTCAGCTAATATTCACCACAATCGTGCGACTGTAAAGTTTCTTGGTGCGCATGCCTTGGATTTAGATGGTGAAGAAATTTCTGCCGATAAAATTGTTATTGCGACTGGTGCTAAAGCAGCGCGACCAGATGTGCCTGGTCAAGATTTATTAGAAACTAGCGATGATTTTTTTCATCAAATGACGCAGCCTAATAAAATTGCTTTGATTGGGGCTGGTTTTGTCGCGGTTGAACTTGCTAATATTGCTGTTACCGCAGGTGTTGAAGTGCATATTTTCCAACACAATGACCATATGTTGAGTGGTTTTCCACGAGCATACAGTGATATTGTTGCAACGAACTTACAACAAAAGGGTGTAATCTTCCATTGGAATGCTGATGTACAGGCCATTGAAATGGAAGATGATTTACAGGTTGTTACTCAGGATGAAAAAGTAGCTGGCTTTGAACATGTTTATAGTGCCATGGGTCGACCAGCTAATGTTGCCGATTTAGATTTATCAGCAGCAGGAATTGAATTAGCTGATCACGGTGGCGTTAAGGTGAACGAGCATTTGCAGACGACAGCGGAAAACGTCTATGCAGTCGGAGATGTTGCCGCAAGTCCTGCACCGAAACTAACGCCAGTGGCTGGATTTGAAGGGCAGTATGTCGTTGATGTACTGACTGGTAGAACCACTGCCGCAATTGTTTATCCACCAACTCCGCACACGGTGTTTGCGGGACCAGAATTATCACAGGTCGGTGTCTCACTTGACCAGGCCCAAGCAGCACCTGAACAGTATCGGGTGGTTACACAAAAACTTGGTAATTGGTACACGTATAATCGTATTCAGGATAAAACGGCACAAGTGTCGGTCATTACTAACCAAAACGATGGGGTCATTGTTGGGGCAGTTGTACTCGCAACCAATGCAGAAGAGTTGATTAATTACTTTACTGAAATGATTGCTGAAAAGCATACGACGGACGATCTTAAAAAATGGATTCCTGTTTATCCCAGTGTCGCCAGTGATTTATCATATTTATACGAATAAAGTTGAAACAGAGCCATGGCTCTGTTTTTTTAATTTAACGCTGTTTAAGTTCATGGTGGTTGAAGAATATCGACATACGATGATGAACATAAAATTGTTGTAATTTTTTTATTGAATATGTAAAAATAAATTTGTGAATAAAATAAATACTATTTTGGTCAAATGATAATATTAATGTTTGCAATCTTCAAAGTAGGGGCGTAAAATGTACTTTGGTTAAAGGAATCCTTAAGGTACGTACCTTAAGGATTCCGTGCACTCATACAACTATATATGTAGAAAGGTGGATTTTTATGAGTGAAGAAGTAAACAACGGCACAGAAGAGCCAAAGAAGTTCAAATTGATTCAATATGCGAACGGAAAGTCGCTTGAGGAATTGAACGGTTCAATTCCGGTGCCAAAGGAATCAGATGCTGGTTTCTTTAAGACCCTACTCCGTTATTCAGGTCCAGGAGCCCTCGTTTCTGTGGGTTATATGGATCCGGGTAACTGGTCAACGTCAATTACCGGTGGTCAAAACTTCGGTTACCTATTGATGTCTGTTATCTTACTATCAAGTTTAATTGCGATGCTTTTGCAATACATGGCAGCTAAACTGGGTATTGTGACGCAGATGGATTTGGCGCAAGCCATTCGTGCCCGAACAAGTAAGACTTTGGGTGTCATCCTTTGGATTTTGACCGAGTTGGCCATTATGGCGACTGACATTGCCGAAGTTATCGGTGCGGCGATTGCCCTGTATCTTTTATTTGGAATTCCATTAATTGTCGCGGTATTCATTACCGTTTTGGATGTATTCGTTTTGCTATTATTAACAAAAGTCGGATTCCGAAAGATTGAAGCAATTGTTGTCGCCTTGATTTTGGTTATCTTATTCGTCTTCATTTATGAGGTTGCCTTGTCAGATCCTAATTGGGGAGCAGTTATTGGCGGTTTGGTACCATCAACTGAAGCCTTCTCAACTAAGGAAGTTAATGGTATGACAGCTTTGAGTGGTTCATTGGGAATCATCGGAGCCACTGTTATGCCTCACAACTTGTATTTGCACTCAGCCATTTCACAAACACGTAAGATTGACCACGATGATGAAGAATCAGTTGCACAAACAGTGCGTTTCAGCACTTGGGATTCAAATATCTCATTGACGGCGGCTTTCTTCGTTAACGCCCTATTGCTTATCATGGGTGTGGCTGTGTTCAAGAGTGGTGCGGTTCAAGATCCATCATTCTTCGGTTTGTACCATGCCTTGTCTGATAGTTCAATGCTAAGTAACCCAGTTTTGATTAGCGTTGCCAAATCCGGTGCGCTGTCAGTATTGTTCGCCGTGGCTTTGTTGGCCTCAGGTCAGAATTCTACCATTACTGGTACATTGACTGGACAAGTTATCATGGAAGGATTCATCCACATGCGCATGCCAATGTGGGCTCGTCGTTTGATTACACGTTTGCTTGCTGTGATTCCGGTTGTGATTTGTGTCTTGATGACAGCTAACCAACCAGAATTACAACAACACGAAGCGTTGAACACATTGATGAACAACTCACAAGTGTTCTTAGCCTTTGCATTGCCATTCTCAATGTTGCCATTGTTGATGATGACTGACAGTCGTGTTGAAATGGGAGACCGTTTCAAGAATACCATCATCATTCGTATCTTGGGTTGGATTTCTGTCCTAGCACTTACGATCTTGAACTTGTACGGATTGTTCGGTAAGGCAGGATCAATTGCTGCCTTCTTCGGTGATAACCTAACAGGTAATCAAATCACTGATGCCAACATCATTGCGGCAATCGCTACAATCTTAGTTTTGGCTTTGCTATCATGGACTATCTACGACTTGTATCGTGGAAACCGTCGCTACGCAGCGCAGCTTGCTGAAGCAGCTAAAGCAGAAAACAAGTAATGTATAAATGAACAAACACGTACTTAATCGTACGTGTTTTTTTTATGAAAAAAAGCATGTAAAAAAAGGATCAGCTTAAGCTGATCCTTTTTTTGTCGTCAGATTAGTGACGCTTCTTTAAGATACCACCAAGTCCAAGGGTTCCGATAAGAACACCTAGACCAGTAAGGGCCGCTTCTTGATCACTACCTGTATTTGGTAATGTCTTGGCTGCTGGTGTGTTTTGCTTTGCTTGCGTTGAAACGACAGCAGATGCAGTTGGTGTGCTTGTAGCGGCTTCTGAGACGCTAGCATGACCATTTACTTCAAGAGTTGTTGCACCAGTCATACTGCCACTTTGTTCTGAAACTGAAGGAGCTTGTGATCCAGATTCAGGTTGTGTTGGTTGTACTGGCTTAACATCGCTTTCAGGCTTTTGAGCTTGTCCGCTTTGTGAAGCTTCTTGAGATTGAGAACCAGTTGATTGTGATTCTTGAGACTGAGAACCTTGAGATTGTGATTCTTGAGACTGAGAACCTTGAGATTGTGATTCTTGAGACTGAGAACCTTGAGATTGTGAGTCAGGTGTTTGTGATTCCGGCGTTTTTACACGAGGTAAATCAGCTACATTAACGTCGATGTCAAAATTTTCTGTTTTATTTGGTCCGACAAGGAGTGAAACAGAACCCGCTAGTGTTTGAGTAAGTTGTGATGTTGGGATGGTGAAGGTCCATGATTGACCATCGGCATTCAAAAATCCTTCGACACCTGCAATTGAAAATGTTGGCATAATTTTTGAAAGTGATGGTGCAAGAGCTGAAACAACAAGTTGTGCTTTATCACCATTAACGGTAATCTTCACCTTTGATGATAGGAAACGATTCATTGAAGAAGGCTTTGTACTTCCAGACTTATAATAGTTCGTTGTAGTCTCATATGTACCATCTGCGATAGCACCTTTCTTAGTTTCATCAGCTTGCTTTTGTGAAGCAGAGATTGAGGCACGGACTGAATCAGCGATAGATTGAGAAGCTGCCGCTGAAGTAGAGTTTGCAATAGAATCAGCAATTGATTGAGAAGCTGCTGCTGAAGTAGAGTTTGCAATAGAATCAGCAATTGATTGAGAAGCTGCCGCTGAAGTAGAGTTTGCAATAGAATCAGCGATAGATTGAGAAGCTGCTGCTGAAGTAGAGTTTGCAATAGAATCAGCAATTGATTGAGAAGCTGCCGCTGAAGTAGAGTTTGCAATAGAATCAGCGATAGATTGAGAAGCTGCCGCTGAAGTAGAATCAGCGATAGATTGAGAAGCTGAGACAGATTGTTGCGTTGTAAGTACACCACTCATGTCGAGTGAAATATCAACATTTTGCTTTTCATTAATTGGGTCGAATCCGGGTAATACGAATGTGACATCCACCCAACCCTTTAAAATATTATCAAGTTGGTCAACTGTTAAATCAAATACGAAGTTATTTCCTTGACGAACACCAGAAATCCCGTTGATTTTAAATGCATTGATCATGTCGGCAGAAGCTGTATTCGCCGTAGCAAGGGTAAGTGATGCTTGGTTACCCTTAATGGTTACAGAGCTCTTTGTCCCCATGTACTGTTGCATGGTCGATGTTTCAGTGGTTCCAGATTTCTTATAAGCCTTTGATGTATCAAGTGGGTATGTACCATCGGCGTACTTGCCAGTTGATGCAGCAGTGCTAGTAGCTTGAGCTTTAACTTGGCGTGTTACTTGTGAAGCAGCGGCACTAGTTGAAACGGCAGTGCTGGTAGCTGAAGCGGCACTTTGTGGCGCAGCGGCAGAAGCGCTAACTGATTGTGAAGCAACAGCGCTGGTAGCTGAAGTTGCATCAGAGGTATTTGTTGAAACTGGTGCAGTTACATCGTTTGTTGATGCAGCAGAAAGGGCAACAGTATTGTTAGCAGTTGTTGTTGATCCTTGTTGCACCGTCCCTTGCGTTGGAGCGGCAGCGTTCACATCGTCGGCGTGAGCATCTGTCGCATTAGCGCCAATTAAAGCAGTTGAAAATAGTGTTCCAACCAAGGCCGAAACCCAGAGCTTTCCGGATTTAAACATCTTAACGTGTTCTTTTGATTCGTTCATCATAATTTCCTCCAAATGAAAAATAGACACAATTCAATATATGTCATTTATTTTAACAAAAAAAGACGCATAAGTCTTTACTTTTTGGGATTTAATTTAGATTCACTCTAACTTAAATGAAACTTAAATCCGTTAAAAGTCGTCTGCAACACTGTTAATCTTGTATTGAAATCGTCAACATTATAGGGAAAACGCTAAAAAGTGGGGATGTTTTTATGGTCAATTTAACCCAATATCACGTATGATATAGGTAACAAATTTGTTTATGGGAGGCGCATATGCCAAAAGATAAATATTCATTAGCAAACCGAACAATTGAAGGGCTAGTAAAATTACCCATGGTCCGCGTGAATCGCAAAAATTTCTTGAAAACCCAATTTAAAGATGACGAGAATTTGAAAGGGATTATTAAGAATGGACCCCAAGCCTACTACTCAGCAAATGAATTGCGGGATATGGCGGATATTTTAATTAAAGATAATGTAACGAAGGCGGCGTCTGCTTCAGTATTGGCCGGTCTACCCAGCAATCCACTAATTATGCTCGGTACGGGGGCCGCAGATATTGCGCAATATTTTGGGTTAGCGCTACGCATGGCCCAACAGTTAGCTTATCTCTTTGGTGAAGATGATTTGTTCAATCCGAAAAGTCATTTGAATGAGGTTGAACGGGGCCGCTTGCTTGGGTTGCTAGGGGGCATGTTTGGTGTTTCCGGAGCCGCTTCATTAATTTATTTAGGATCACAGAAGATGGCTGAACCACTTGGAACAAAGATTGCCGGTAAAGCTATGCTTGAAGGGGTCAAACATCCAATGATGAAAAAGGTGGGAAGCTCTGTAGGACACCGAATTAGTCACCAAACGCTTGGTCAAACAGTGACTAAAGCTGTGCCGCTGGTCGGCGGGGTTACATCAGGCGTTATTACATATGTTACCTTTAAGCCGATGGGCCAACGTTTGGCCAATTTATTAGCCGATAATTTAGCTGCGCAACAGACTCAAACAGAAACGGGTGATCAATCGAGGGGATGAAAAATGAATGCAGATACTTTAGATATTGTGAACCTTCGAGATATTGGTGGTAAAACTGGGCAAGTTGGGACATTGAGGTCGGGTGTTTTTTATCGCAGTGCACAACTGGATCAACTCAGTCATGCGCAAGTCAACGTGTTGCAGCAAGATACGCGCATTCATCACATTTATGATTTTAGAAGTGATGCTGAAATTGCAGCTAATCCGGATGTCACCATACCTGGCGCCAACTACAACCACATCGATATTCTAGGTGCAGGTAGTGGAGCGCCAAGTTTTGAAATGATGCTAAAGAATGCGGCAAATAGTTTTGAGTTCATGATGTAAACTTATTCAGACCTCGTCTTAGATGCCAATGCACACGTACGCTATCGCGAGTTTTTCATGGACATTTTAAATGACGGTCAACCGCTTATTTTCCATTGTTTTGCTGGAAAAGATCGTACTGGGTTTGCTGCTGCAGTTATTTTGAAAATGGCAGGTATTGATAATCAACAAATCATAGATGATTATTTACTCACGAATGAAATGCGTAAACATGCGAATCAGCAGACCATGCAAGCCATCCAGTCGCAATTGTATGTTGATGAACGTGAATTAACTGGATTACGGACGTTACTTGAGGTTGATGCACGTTACCTAGAACATGCAGCAGATGTCATACTTGTAAAATTTGGTAGTTTTGAAAACTATTTGGCAAAGGGGTTAGCTTTGCCAGATGACTATGTCGAACAATTTCAGGATAAGTATGTGGAATCGTTAAATTCATTTTGAGAAAAACACTAAGTTAACGTGCAATTTAGTGTTTTTTTGCTTTGTAAATGATTTGTTTACGTGTTATTTACACAAAACCCACGAAACTTACCGTGCTTGTACATTGGTTCGCTATACTAGGTTTTGTTGAAAGGGATTGAAACTTCTAATACATGCTACTACTACTACTACTATGAACAATTCTTTATGACTTCAATCGCTTTCAACATTAATTTTAAAAGGAGATACTTTCATGAAAAGTACATTAATTAAAACAACCCTTGGTGTTAGCGTTTTGGCTGCAGCAACACTACTCGGTGGTGCCACTGTGGCCAATGCTGATAGTAAAGTGATGGCAGTTGGTTCAACTGCTTTGCAACCATTGGCCCAAGAGGCTGGTGAAAAGTTTGGCGAAAAGAACAGTGGTGTCAGCGTCAACGTGCAAGGTGGTGGTTCAGGTGCTGGTCTTAGCCAAGTTGGTAAGGGATCAATTGATGTCGGGAATTCTGATATCTTTGCTTCACAAAAGAAGGGTGTTGATGCTTCAAAGCTTCAAGATCACCAAGTTGCTGCAGTTGGAATTGCGCCAGTTGTCAACAAGGATGTTTCAGTTAAGAACTTGTCATCAAAGCAATTAAAAGAAATCTTCACCGGTAAAATTACGAACTGGAAGGAAGTTGGCGGTAAGGACGAAAAGATTGTCCTTGTTAACCGTGCCCAAGGTTCTGGAACACGCTTTACCTTCGAACAAAATGTCTTGGACGGTAAGTCAGCAAAGACTTCACAGGAACAAGATGATAATGGCGCCGTACAAAAGATTGTCGGACAAACACCAGGGGCAATTTCATACTTGGCCTTCTCATATACGCAAGGGAACGCCGCAAGTAAGATTAAGACGATCAGTGTTGATAAGGTCAAGCCAACCGACAAGAATGTAGCTGATAATAAGTGGAAGATCTGGGCTTATGAGCATATGTACACCACTAAGAACCCAAGCAAGGATACAAAGAAGTATATTGACTTCGTTAAGTCAGATGACATGAAGAAGACCACTAAGAAGCTTGGTTACATTCCAATGTCAGATATGAAGGTTCAAAAAGACGATCAGAACAAAGTTACAAAATTAGATAAGTAAAACAAAAGCTCAGGCACTAAGTGGCCTGAGCTTTTTTATGGATTTAATTCGTTGAGTGTTGTTGCTACACCTTTAATCGTCAGCTCATCAAGGAGTTGTGCGAGTTCATCTGGAGTATTCGTAGGCGTTTTTAGCCATTGACGTACAATACCGAAAGCAGCTGAAGCCGCGTAATGACCAATGAATTCTGCTTTCTGGGTCACAGATGGTGGAAGTTGATACAACGTTTTAAAACCTAATTGGGTTAACTGATAAATTTGATCATATAGCTTATTCTCAAACGTTAAATCCCCATTGGCGCCTAACATCGCATTTACAAATGGGGCGTGTTGCATGAATATGTGCAGTAATGCAAGCCGATAGGCAGCAAAATTGGCCGTGTCAATTTTAGTGTTATCAGATTTATTGATGTAGCGGTTAAAGGCCGCGGTCATTTCATCAAAAATTTCAGTTTCGGCCTGGTTCAATAAATCATATTTGTCCTCAAAATGGCGATAAAAGGTTGCTCGATGAACTTTCGCTTGCTCAACAATATCGGTGACGCTGATTTGGCTAAGGTCTTGTTGATCGAGGAGTTGAATGCAGGCATTTAACAAATTCTGGCGGGTCTTTTGAACTTTTTGACTAGGCATAAGATTTCCTTTTTAAAATGCGACACTTTGTCGTGTTTTGTATCTCGTTTTTTGTTTAAACGCATTATACAATAAATGAGGTTAGTAAAGCGACAGCGTGTCGAAAAAAGGAGCAGGCTTATGTTCAAAAATAAATTTTATATTTTTTCTCTAATTGTTGGATTAGTTTTAGCACTTATTTTGGTTGTTGCCCAATTTCCAACCGCACGACCGGTTGCGAAGAATATTCCAATAGCGATGGTTAACGAGGATCAAGGACCGATGGGACAAAAAGTTGCAAAGCAACTTACTGACATTACGAAGTTAGGCACCGGGAGTCAAGCGACGACTATTAAATGGACGACAAAGCCAACTGAGCAGTCGATTAAGCGGGCGATGGATCAGGAAAAATACTATGGGGCGATTATTATTCCAAAGAATTTTTCACAAAACATGCAGATGGTTTCGAAAACTGGACAACCAGTTAAAGTAAGGGTGCTGATTAATCAAGCTAAGAACGCCACGTTGGCTAATAATGTGCAGGTGATGTTAACGGGTATGGTTTCGAAAATGAGTGCCGGGATGGGGCAGATGATGTTACAACAACTGCAAAAAAATGAAGTGCCGCTTCAAGCAGTTAATACTGAGAGTCTTACCAATCCAGTGGTCACTAAAGTTGATGTACGGCATAGTGTCAAAGAGAAAAATTCAGCAAGTAGTGCCTACTTTCAACCGTTATGGATGGCAAGCTTGTTTGCAACATTCTTAGTATTCACAGCTGGCAAAACCATTAAAGTTGAGCGGCAACGTCAGCTTTGGCAGTTACGTTTAGGTCAAATTGGTTTTCTAACGGGAACGGCTGCAATTGTTGGCTTAGCAACCACTTGGTTGGTCACTTATATTTTAAGCTATACGTATGATGATTTTTGGAAAATGGCTTGCTTTAGCATGATTGCTGCAGCAGCGTTCATGTTTATCATGTTTGGTTTGGAAATGTGGTTGGGATTTGCTGCGCTGCCAGTTATTGCGTTGTTGATGCTCTTCTCGGCACCATTGATGCAGCTTGCGCCCGAGATGATTCCGGCAGTCTATCACGACTGGTTATTGCCATGGCTACCAATTCGCTTCCTGCTGGATGGTGCTAAGAGTATTGTGTATTATCAAGGTGACCTATTTAATATCAATACATTCAAATTGATTAGCGTTGGTGTCGTTGGACTACTTTTAATCTTATTATCAATCAGCAAAGACTGGTGGCAAGTAAAGCATCACTTTGAAAAATAAATAAAATAACGAACGATTGAAAAGAAATTTCATTTTCAATCGTTCTTTTTGTTAGTTGGTCCAATGCTAAAAAAGGACTATACTAATATTAGAAATAATTTAAATCAAAGGATGGTAAGGAAGATGACAGATAGAATTCATGGCTCATGTACAACTGTATTAGTTGGAAAGAATGCTTCAATTGATGGGTCGACCTTGATTGCGCGTAACGACGATGGTCACGAGGCGCTTGATCCACAACGATTTACCGTGGTGAATCCCGAACAACAGCCACAACACTATACATCGGTACTGAGTCAAGTATCTGTTGACTTACCAGATAATCCCATGCGGTATACCTCAATGCCGAATGCAGTCTTAACGGATGGGGTTTGGCCTGCGGCGGGGATTAACGCCGAAAATATTGCGATGACCGCCACTGAAACGATTACTACTAATCCACGCATCCAAGCGATTGATCCATTTGTGGATGGTGGTATTGGTGAGGAAGATATTGTGACCTTAGTTTTGCCTTACATTCACTCTGCTCGTGAAGGCGTTGAACGATTGGGGCAATTGCTTGAAACATATGGTACTTATGAACCAAATGGCATTGCATTCTCGGATGGAGATGAAGTTTGGTGGTTAGAGACCATTGGTGGACACCACTGGGCGGCTGTCCGAATACCGGATGATGCCTATGTTGTTGCAGCTAATCGGATGAGTATCGATAATTTTGATTTTAGTGCCATTGATACTTTGGCATCTGCTGATTTAAAAGCACTTATTGATGATAATCATTTAAATCCTGATTTTTCTGGATATAATTTGCGTCATATTTTTGGCTCAGCATCAGTTAAGGATACGGTCTATAACAATCCACGTGTTTGGTATGGTCAACAGTATTTGACACCAGATGCAAGTGGTCAGCCACAGGACCAAGATTTACCATTTATTATGCATGCCGATCGTAAGATTAGTGTTGAAGATGTTAAGTTTATTTTGAGTGCCCACTATGAAAATACGAAGTATGATCCATATGGAAACAGAAGTGAGAGTGATCGCAAGCTATTCCGTTCGATTGGGTTGAACCGTAATCATAACGTCCACATTTTGCAAATTCGTAATGGGGTACCTGATGCGATTGCAGGTGTGCACTGGTTAGCTTTTGGTGCGAATACCTTTAATACGGTAGTACCATTCTATGCGAATGTCTCTGACACACCGGCGGCTTTCCGAGATGCAACGGCAACCTTTGATTTGACTAACATGTACTGGTTGAGCTGTACTACGGCTTTGTTGGGTGATACGAATTATGACCTTTACGTTGATTTGCGTAACACGTATGAGCTAGAGGCGATGTCAGCTTACCGACGGATTCAACGACAAGCTGATGCTCAGGTTCAATCCGACCAAGCAACGGCAACGGGAGACATTTTAACGCAGGCGAACCAAGCTCTTGCAGATGAAGCTTTGCAGCGGCAAACCAAGTTACTAGGTGAAATGGTGACGCTTGGATCGGCCAATATGACATTACGTTACAATTTAAACGATTAATGAAAAAGCTAGGACTGGATAAAACAGTCTTAGCTTTTTTTTGAAGCGCCTTTTAAATATTTCAAAAAACAAAACAAATAAGCATGTTTTTTGAAAAAATAAAAAAATATGCTTGTAATTTGTGAAATAAATCCTATACTTAAAGGTGTTAAGAAATTATTGGTTAGGAAAGGGTATCAAATCATGAATAATGTTAAATCAGTTATGTCTAAGCTTGATGCTATCAAAATTGATGGTATTGGTTTAGTTGCATATGCGATTATGGCAATCTTGTTAGTCATTATTGTTAACATGGGCGTCTTACCTGACAATATGTTAGGTGCTATCTTTGTCCTCGTTTTGATGGGGGATATTTTCTATTACTTGGGGGCTAACCTACCGGTCTTTAAGACGTATCTCGGTGGTGGGGCTGTCTTTACGATGTTTGCAGCTGCAATCTTAGCGACAACGGGTATTGTGCCAGCGAGTGTTGTTAAGACGGCTGGAAGTTTTACGAGTGATATGGGGTTCATTGACTTCTTCATTGTTTCACTAATCACAAGTTCAATTTTGGCGATGGATCGAAAGATGTTGCTTAAGGCAGCGGTTCGTTTCATCCCGGTTGCCTTCTTATCAATGGCTGTTTGTTGGTTTGTTGTTGGAACTGTTGGTATGTTGATGGGTAACGGGTTCGTTCACTCAGTTATGTACGTTGCTTTCCCAATTATGGCCGGTGGTGTTGGTGCTGGTATCGTGCCATTGTCAAGTATTTACGCTCACGGCCTTGGTGGCTCAGCTGGAACTTATCTATCACAATTGTTCCCAGCCACAGTGCTTGGTAACGTTGTTGCCATCATCGCTGCTGGTGTTATCTCAAAGACCATGGTTAACAGCAAGTGGAATGGTCACGGTAAGATGATGCGTGATGAAAATGATGCGCAAGCAGGAGAAAAGAAGAAGTTAGACTTCAGCAACATGAAGCAACTTGGTGTTGGTTTAATCATGGCGATGTCATTCTACATGATTGGAACTGGCTTGAATGCTGTATTTCCAAAAATCAACACATACGCTTTCATTATCTTAACGGTTATTGTCGTTAAAGCACTTGGTATTCTACCAGAATACTATGAAAATTCAGCAGTATTGTTTGGACAAACAGTCACCACAAACATGACCCACGCACTTTTGGCTGGTGTTGGTTTGTCACTCTTGAACTTGAGCGTGCTTGCGCACTCATTGAATCTAACATTTGTTGTGCTTGTTTTGATTAGTGTGGCCACGATTGGTTTGGCTGCCGGAATTATCGGTTACTGGTTTGGCTTGTATCCAATTGAATCAGCGATTACGGCCGGATTCTGTAACAACAGTATGGGTGGTGCCGGAAACGTTGCCGTCCTTGCTGCGTCAGATCGGATGAACTTGATTGGATTTGCGCAAATGGGAAATCGTCTTGGTGGTGCCATCATGTTGGTTATCGCTGGTTTCTACATTTCATTCTTCCATTAGTTATATGCCAAAAAACATAAAACCTATGCGTTCTTCAAAGGACGCATGGGTTTTTTATTTTGGTTTGATAATTAATTTTTTTTACGTTTAATTGACTTGCTGAAAGGCGGGGGTGTCAACGATATAACCGCTGACCATAATGATTGGACAAAAAAACTAATCACAACAGCGTGTGATTAGTTTGACAGAGTCCTTTTAGTTGTTGAAATCGAAACTTGATTCGGCGTGTTCGACGATATCGCGTGAATCAGTTGCGTTTGGATCGACGCGAAGCGGCATAAAATATCCGATCAATTTAATAATAATGAAAGTGCCGATAGCAGCCCAGATAATCGCAATGGTGATTCCAGCAAGTTGGGTGCCCATAATGCCGATGTTTCCGTGGATTAATCCTTCGGTACCAGATAATCCTTTATCAGCAAAAATCCCGGTGAAGAGTCCTCCAAGAATGCCACCAAGACCATGTGCGCCAAATGCATCAAGGGCATCATCGTAACCAAAGTGGTGTTTGAGGCCATTAATGGCGAAGAATAAGATTGGGGTGCCAATCAAGATTGTGATGAAGGTTGCATTACTTTTAATGAGGCCTGCACCCGGCGTAATCAATACTAATCCCGTTAAGGCGCCAGTAAAACTACCTGAAAGTGAAATTGTTTTATTTTTGAGATAGTCAAGCAAGTTCCATAGGGTAAAGCCAAGGGCACCAGCTAAGATGGTATTTAAGAGTGCTTGGATGGCAGCTTCGTTAATCGCTAGTGCTGAACCGGCATTAAAACCAAACCAGCCGAGCCATAGGAGCGCAGCACCAGCAACGACAGCGGGAACGTTTTTTACGGTTGGTGGTAACATGTCTTTACGATGTCCAATCACAATTGCTAAGACGAGAGCTGAGACGCCAGATGAGATGTGGACGACATCACCACCAGCAAAGTCGAGGACGCCAAGTTTTTGAATTAAACCACCACCCCAAACCATGTGGGCCAGTGGAACATAAACAACTAGCATCCAAATGATGGTGAAAAGACCAAATGCTTTGAAATTGATACGATCAACGACGGCGCCAGCAATAATACCAATTGTAATAAGAGGGAACATCCCTTGGAAAATGGCAAAGACTGCATCGGGAATCGTTAAGTCATGTGTACTTTGAGTAAGAGATACGTTAGCAAAGGCAAAGTCTTTCAAATTACCGATGAAAGCCCCATTACCATTAAAAGCTAGGCTGTAACCAAAGAGATACCAAATGACAGTTCCAAAGCCTAGTGGCAAAATAACCATCATCATTGTGTTTAGCATGCTTTTTGACCGCGTAAGTCCCCCGTAAAAGAGTGACAAACCAGCGGTCATAATCCATACTAGAAGGGCGGAGAAAAGCACAAAGACTGTGTCAACGGGGTTCATATAGCGATTCCTTCTTTCTTTTTTTAACTATACCAATTAGTATAGGCGTAAAAATTGAGAAGTGAAAAAATATGTTAGAAAAACTCACACGGACATTTTTTAGATTGAAAACAATATATAAGGTATGAAAAGAGGTGCATTATGAATTACTATATCGTTCCTGGTTATGGTGCGAATGCAGATTCGGATTGGTTCGAATGGCTGGACCAATATATTGTAAAGCACCAGGGTGGTCGTGTTAAGCGGTTGTCCTTGCCGGAGAAAGATGACTTGAATATGGATGCCTGGACAACATATTTAAGTGAAATCATTGATCCGAATCAGGAGAATTGTTTGATTGGGCATAGTTTAGGGGTTTTGCGGATTTTAACCTATTTAGCTGAGACTAATGGGGCACCCGTATCTGTACTGTTGGTAAGTGGTTTTAATCAGGAGTTGTCTGCGTTTCCAGAGCTGAACCAAATTGTGCCGCACGAGTTGAACGAAATGGGGATTCGAGCACGCATTGCGCAAGGAGTTATGGTGACTGCGCAAGATGATCCAATTGTGTCATGGCAAATATCGTTTGATTTGGCAACGGCATTACAAATTGATTGTTTAGTCCGTCCAACGGGTGGTCATTTTTTGAGACGACGAGCTCCGATTTTGGGTGAAGTCTTAGCGGGGATGCAACAATGGCGTACTTGATAATGGGGTTGCTGTTTATTTTGATTGGCTTGTACCTAAGTTTCCGGACGCGACGAATTCGTCTTTTGAATGGTGTAGGGGTTACGATGCTCGTGTTGGTGGTGGCTGGCATAGTGACTGAATTAAGTTATGGAAACGTGTGGATGCATCGAGTTTGGGTGTTTGGATTGAGTCTATTCGGTATCCTAGTCGGTTTAGCTGGCATATGGATTGGTTGGCAACTTGTTCAAACGGCATGGCTGACACGACGAAATCATCGTTATCGCTTAGTGAATGCGACGATTCTGATTGTGCTGGTCATATGTTGTCTATTCACGGGGCTAATCATTCAGCTGTGGTTAACTCCAGAGCCAAGGTTACAACTAATCGTTATCTTGCTTGGCTTTATAAGTGGGTACTTCATATTTTGGTGGTTTGCTTACGGCATCGGTTTTCTGATTTATAGGCACCAAAATCAAACATCGGTTAAATCAGCTTATGTTCTAGTGTTGGGTGCGGGTTTGAATTATGGTAATCAAGTATCGTTAAGTTTACAGGCCCGTTTAGATCAAGCACTACTTGTTGCAAAACAACTGGACCAACCTTGGTTGATTTTGTCAGGGGGTAAGGGTGGTGATGAAACGATTTCAGAAGCTGAGGCGATGGCGACCTATTGTGAAGAAAAAGGATATCCACGTTCGGCTTTGGTGTTGGAAACAGCTTCAACGAGTACCGCTGAAAATATGATGTTTACGAAGGCTTGGTTAATCCAACATGGCTTAAACCCAACTGCGGGCGTATTTGTTACAAGTGATTACCATACCTACCGTGCGGCACTGTTGGCGCAAAAAATTGGCGTTACGACGCATAGTGTTGGTGCTAAAACAGCGCCAAAAGCCTTTTGGCATGCGTATTTTCGTGAGTATTGTGCCATAATGTTTCAATACCGTTGGAGACATGCAATGGCGTTGGTTGTAGGGCTAGGCTTCGTGTTCTATATTTTTGTTAATTAAATCACAATTAGCTGTGTACACGGCTGTTCAGACGGGTATAATATGAAACGAAGTAAAATTCGTTGGGTGATATATAGAGAAAGTAGGTGCAGAAGATGGAAACGCAACAAACGTTGATTTTAGTTAAACCTGATGGCGTAAGCCAAGGACACATTGGTGAGATTATTTCACGAATCGAACACAAGGGCTATCGTATTGATGCTTTAAAGGTGACACAAGCTACGGATGAATTGTTAGCTGAGCACTATGCCGATAAGGTGAATAAGCCATACTATCCTGACATGAAATCTTACATGCAAGAAGGTCCGATTGTCGCAATTGTCGCCAGTGGCGTTGAAATTATTTCGGTTTTCCGACGTATGGCAGGGGCTACTAACCCTTCTGAAGCTGCTTTTGGCACAATTCGTGGTGATTTTGGGCGAGAATATGCGGATGACAAGTTACGTAATGTTGTGCACAGTTCTGACAGTCCTGAAGCGGCCCAACGCGAAATGAAGATTTGGTTTGGCAACGACATTTAAATCTATGAAGACACAAAAAAAGCAGTACGTTTAGCGTACTGCTTTTTTATTTCAATTAGTTAATTGAAATCTTGTGATCTTCTTCTTGCACCTTTGGAAGAGTGATGTTCAAAACACCATCTTCAGTCGTTGCTGAAATTTGTGATTCGTCAACACCTGGTAGGTTCAAGCTACGGTGTGCTGTTCCTTCTTGACGTTCACTCAACAAAACGTGGTTATCTTCATCAGAATGATCTTCAAAATGATCGTACTTTGCGTCGATATTCAAAACTCCATCACGGTAGTTCAAGTTAATATCGTCTTTGTTAACACCAGGTACATTTACATGAACAGTGTACTTGTCATCAGACTCAGTCACATCAGCGTTCAATACAGATGGTGTTGATGCCTCGTTAAACAATCCACGTGAAACCTGATCGATAAAGTGATTCAAATCGTTATATGTGCGTACTTCGTTAGCCATGGTAAAATACCTCTCTTTATAATTTATTTTTATTTTTGGTTGTTGTAAGTCGGGCTTTGTTTTGCCAACCCCTTGCTTACATTTACTATAGTAGCACCTTTAAAAATAAATACAAGGGTTTTTGCGAAAAAATTAGCACTTTCTTCGTTAGAGTGCTAATTTAAGATTTGCTTGCTTTTTGAAAGGGGCATTCTATCAACGTTGCCACGGTGTATAATGAATTTATGGAAAATTCAACGATAAAAAAATTTAATGTTAAAAATTTGACACAAGACCAGGAAATGCAGTTAGCTGGAATTGAAAAATTTATTCAGAAACAGTTAGTAGCTACTGATAATCAGCCAGCTGTCGCGGTTATTAATGGGAAGGCCGGAACGGGAAAGAGCGTTGTGCTGACGGAACTCTTTAAACGTCTCCAAAATAGTGCTCGTCAAAATGTTGGACCATATCAAGGAACTCACAATATTTTTACAGTTAATCATCCTGAATTATTGAAGGTCTATCAAGAATTAGCTAGTACGGAACCTAATTTACGCAAGAAAGATTATCAACGACCAACGAGCATCATTAATGCGGCTCATAAAAATGGGACAAAGTATGATGTCGTTTTGGTCGATGAAGGTCATTTACTACTATCTAAAAGTGAACCCTACATTAAATTCTACCAAGACAATCAATTGACCGAATTAATGAAGATCGCGAAAGTTGTCGTAGTTGTCTTCGATTTTGAACAAGTGATGCAATCAAAAGCTTACTGGAGTCATGCGCTTTTAGATGAAGTGACAGCGCATGCGAAACGTCAAGATTTCGATTTGGATTTACAATATCGTGTTCAGGCTAATCCGGCCATCTTAAACTGGCTTGATGCTTTTGGTAAAGGTGAGCTTTTGCCATTACCAGATGACTTGGGTGACTATGATTTACGTATTTTTGATCGTGCAGCAGATATGTTTGACGTAATCAAAAAACGCGACCATGAAGTTGGCCTTTCACGTATGGTTGCAACGAGTGGCTTTAAGCGCTTACCAAATGGTCAACATCATGTTTATATGGATGATTTTGATTTACCGTGGGATGAGTACGACCCACAAAAAACGCCTTGGGCGGAGCGACCCGAATCGATTAATCAGGTAGGATCCATTTATACCATTCAAGGGTTTGATTTGAATTATGCTGGTGTGATATTGGGCCCGCCGTTCGAGTACGATGCGTCAACCAATCATATGGTAGTTAACACTGCGGACGTGACCCACCGTGAAATTTATAAAAAAACACCCAGATTGACGGATCCGGCAGCGATTGCCAAAATGCAAGCCGATGTCATGTACCATGCTGCCAGTATTTTAGTGACCCGGGGCGTTAAAGGGTTATACCTCACGGCTGCAGATGATGGCTTGCGTCAGGCTTTACTAACCTTACAAATAGAGTGGGAGCAACGAAATGCAAAAATGGATGACTGAATTTAGTGAAAATGAACATGCAGTTTATTTTGCATCAGCAGATAAAGCGACCCGGTTGGTTGGCTTTGGGTGCCAGACTGAGATAAGTGGTTGGACTGATCAACGTGACCTGAATGCGTGGGTGCAACAACAACGTACTGCAGTTTTTGGTGGCTTTAATTTTGATGCTGATCAAGAGTTGCCCGGTATAATGGGGGGCTATTTTTTTACCCCAAATCAAGTGATTGATTTAAATGAAGTTAGCGACTGGGGAACGACGGTAGTTAGTACGCCTAAGCACCCCTTACAGCTGCTGACGGAAACCAATGAAGTTGATTGGACAACACGTATGCAACCAGTTTTAGAAACGATGCAAACTGATGGCACTAAACAAAAGGTTGTTTTGGGCATGCAAACGACGTTGGATTTTGATGCGTCAATTGATATTGCGCAATTATTGGAAAGCCTTGTGGCACAGCAGCCTAATAGCTACCATTTTGTGATGAAAAGTGGTGAGACAATCTTTGTGTCTGCGACACCTGAACGGATTGTAAAGTTAGCGGGAAACCAGTTTGAAACTGCAGCAGTTGCGGGATCAATTCGGCGGGGTGATGATGAACAAGCTGATGCGGTGTTAGCAGATGCTTTATGGCATGATCAGAAAAATCGCGAAGAACATCAAATTGTGGTTAATATGTTGGTCAAGCAGCTTGCTGATATCAGCAAGCTAACATATGCCGAAACGCCTCAGATGTTAAAAACGCCCCAAATCCAACACTTGTATACGCCAATCCAAGGTCAATTAAATGCGGAAACGCCATTGTTTGCTTTGGTTGAACGCCTTCATCCGACGCCAGCACTCGGCGGGTGGCCCAGAGATTGGGCGAAAAAAGTCATTGAGGATTATGAGCGGGCCCCACGTGGGCTGTTTGCAGCGCCATTGGGCTATTATTTACCTAACGGTATGGGAGAATTTATTGTTGGTATTCGTTCGATGTTGGTTGAGGCTAATCAAGCGCAATTATTTGCAGGAGCGGGGGTATTAGCGGAATCAGACTTAGCGCAAGAAGCACAAGAAATACAGTTGAAGATGACGCCGATGCGAGAATTATTAGAGGACCAAATGGATGCAAAATGACTTAACACTAAATCTAAAACATTTTATTCAAAGTTTGTATGCCCAAGGGGTACGGCATGTCGTGATTTCACCAGGTTCAAGAACGACACCAGTGGCATTGTTGTGGGCTGAATTTGCGGCAACCGTCCAAACAGATATGCAAATACACATGGCGGTTGATGAGCGTGATGCCGGATTTTTGGGACTGGGCATTGCTAAGACCCAACAAGTACCGGTCGCGTTACTGGCAACTTCGGGAACGGCGACGGTTAATTATGCACCAGCGATTGCAGAAGCAGCAGTTTCGCATGTTCCTTTAATTGCAGTGACAACCGATCGACCGGAAGAATTGCAAGGAATCGGTGCGCCGCAAACGCTTGATCAACAAGCGTTGTTTGGTACGCATGTAAAAAAGGCGATGACGGTGACGATGCAGTCGACCACACCTGATACAACTGAATATATCGATTATGCAGTTCAAGATGCCGTGCATTTGGCGGGTCAACAGCCAGCTGGACCGATTCAAATTAATTTACCACTGCGTAAACCGTTGATGCCAGAGTTAGATACGGTTTGGCCAAATGTGGAAACGGTGCAATATGCTGAGACGGAAACGGTGCTTGAAGTACCAGAAAGTCTGCGTACGCAATTTGCAGAAGCCGTGATGTTTTTAGCCGGGCCAGCCGAATCAACGACTTATCAAAAGCAGTTGCAAGCTGTGGCGGAACGACATGCGTTGCCCATTTTGGCAGATGTCCTAGGACAAGTTCGGCCAAATGCAAACGCCATTACGGGGATTGATGCGCTGATTGAAAGTGGGTGCGTTAAAGCGTACCCGACACCGCGCCTGATTGTACGATTTGGTGGAACGCCTGTATCGGCTAAAGTATTGCAATGGATTAAGGCAGAGAATATTCCGGTTGTTCAAGTTGGTAAGAGTTTTGTTGGTCGCGACCATAGTCGCGTTGCCCGCTATCAACTAGATGTGACCGAAACAGCTTTTTTGATGGCGTTTGATCAAGCGGTAGCGCCGCAAATGCCCGGCTTTTTGGAACAATGGCAAACGAGTCGAGAGGTTGTTGCACAGACTGTTGCCCGCCAGCCTTTGAGTGATGTGGGTGTCGTGAAAACGATGGCATGCTTGCCAGCTGAGACGCAATTGTTCATTGCCAATTCAATGGCCATTCGTGATTATGATAATTACTGGCAGCCACAACATGCCGTTACGGCTTGGGCTAATCGCGGAGCTAACGGTATTGATGGAACAGTTGCAACAGCAACGGGGATGGCGTTAGGGCATGCAAATAATTGGCTAGCCATTGGTGACCTGGCTTTGTTCCATGATATGAATGGCTTAATGTTGGCAAAGCAAGCGCAGGTTAATTTAAATGTGCTGGTTATTAATAATGATGGCGGTGGTATTTTCTCATTCTTGCCCCAAGCGCAGGCGCAAGATTATTTTGAAACCTTGTTTGGGACGCCGCAAGCCTTATCCGTTGAGAAAATTGCAGCGCTTTATGATGCACCATATACACAAATCACTGACTTAGCACAATTAGACGTGCTCGTTCAAACACCAGCAAATGGGTTACACTTCATTGAAGTTATCACGGATCGTTCTGAAAACGTGGCGCAACACCAAACGATATTGGCAGAATTAGCTGGAGGAACGATAGATGCCAACGATTGAGATTGAAGGTTATCCATATGCTTACACTATCGAAGGAGCCGGAACGCCAGTATGGGTCTTTTTGCACGGATTCTTAGGGAGTCAGGCGGATTTTGCGTCAATTAAGCCGCAAGGTACGCGTATTTATCTGGATTTGCTTGGGCTGGGCGTTGATAAACCAACAGTTGCTGATGCGCATCGGTTTGTAGCGGAAACGCAGGTTGCTGAATTACATCACTTACTCACTGCGCTTAAGTTAAAAGACATCAGACTAGTGGGTTATTCAATGGGCGCACGTTTGGCCCTGGCGTATGCGCTGACATATCCTGACGCGTTAGCGCAGGTGATTTTGGAAAGTGGGACACCAGGTTTAGCGGATGCTCAGGACCGACATAATCGACGAACGGCAGATGAGGCCAAGGCTGAGCGCATTGAACGTTCGGGAATGGTGGATTTCGTAACCGAATGGGAGCAACTGCCGATGTTTGCTAGTCAACAGGCTTTACCAGAAGCACAACAAGCCTTTATGCATCGACAACGGGTCGAACAGAATCCGAATAACGTAGCGGCATCGTTGCGAGGATTTGGGACGGGAGCGATGCCTAGTTATTGGTCAAGTTTGGAGAATTTAAGCGTACCGGTTGTTTTGATTAATGGGGCATTGGATACGAAGTTCTTGGGCATTACTGAACGCATGCAACAACAATTGCAACGTAGTCGAGCCCTTATCGTACCAGGGGTGGGACACAATGTTCACTTTGAAGCACCTGAGCAGTACACAACGACGCTAAATCAGCTGTAATCCAACTATACAAATAAATTGAATTCATGTATAATCAAATGTGGTCTTTTTATCAGACGCATTTGTCTCCATAGCTCAGTTGGTAGAGCAAGGGACTTTTAATCCTTGGGTCCACGGTTCGAGTCCGTGTGGGGACATTGTTTAATCACACGATTAAATGCATTGCTGTTAGGTTCCTTTAGCTCAGTTGGTTAGAGCAGACGGCTCATAACCGTCCGGTCGTCGGTTCGAGTCCGACAGGGAACATCATCGGTCAAAACTAAAAACCGTTGTTTAGCTTTATGAGGCCAAACGACGGTTTTTATGTGAATATGACGGTTAAATTATACAACGGAAGGGCTGATTACTTGCGCTTGGGCGCAAATCGAATCAGATGGAAAAAACGCATGAAACAAAAAATTGATGTAATGCTACCGATTGTCGTTTTGGTATTAATTGTGGCGTCAATGATTTATCCACAACCTTGGTTAATGATTCTCTCAACTGCTGCGTTGTCAGGATACCTTTTGTACGACTGGTATAAAACGCGGAACAAGTGGATGCTAATCGCTGCATTGGCCTTCGTAGGTATGCTTGTTTTACGCCTCTGGCTTAATTAATATAGCAAAAGCACCTGTTGTTCAGGTGCTTTTTTGCTAGAAGGAGCTTACAATGCAAATTACTCAAATTCGGGCGATCCCCTTTGCGTTATCGCTCAAACAATCTTTTAAAACGGCACATGATACGACCCAGCTACGCGAACTAACTTTACTTGAGATTACCCTAAGCAATGGGTGCGTCGGCTATGGTGAAATTCAAAGTTTTCTGAATACGGCTTACGCACCGGAAACGCAGATGGATTCCCGACAGATGCTGGGCAATTTAGCGGCTGGTTTGAAAAGTCTACAGTGGCAGCATCCGCATGCCGTGGCTGCATATTTGGCGGGACAAACTCAGTTGACGTTTGTACGTGCAGCTATGGAAATGGCATGCTGGGATGCTTATGGTAAAACGGTAGGGAAGTCATTAGCGACGTTGCTAGGTGCCCAACATCGCTTTGTACCTGTCGGTAAAGCGGTTGGGATTCAGGCAGATGTAGCGGCTACTTACACTGAAATTGAAAAGGTTGCACAAGCGGGCTACCGGAGAGTGAAGTTAAAGGCAACCGCCTTAGATCAATTACCAAATTTGCAGGCAGTGCAACGCCAATTTCCACAAATGGTCTTTTCAATCGACCTTAATAATGCTTTACCTGATACTTTGAAAAGTGTTGATTGTCTAGAGACACTTAAAGCGCAGGGCATTACCTTAGTCGAAGAACCGTTAGTTGGATCGCCGTGGCAGCGGTATGCAGAATTACTGGCCACTGGTAGGGTACCAAGGATTAGTTTAGATGAATCAATTAATAGCGTCGGCGATGTTAGTTCTGCACTTCGACAACACGCTGCTGATGCTTTTACGCTGAAACAAGGTAAATTAGGTGGGATTACCGCCACGCAAAGGGCGATTACGGAAATTAATCAGGCGGGGCAATTACCTTGGATTGGGGGAATGTTGAGTTCAGGCTTAGGCCGGTTTGTTGATGTGACTTTAGCAGCAACTTTACCGAACCCAATTTTCCCGGCTGATATTGCAGCGACGCAAGATGGCCTGGAACTTGATGTGATTTATGAACCGATCCAATTGACAGAGGGACGAGTAGAGGTACCTCAGAAACCGGGCGTTGGCATTACGGTGAATTGGACTGCTGTTAAAAAATTACAAACGGATGTTGCGCAAATCTATTAAAACCATTCGAGTGGAAGTTTGGTATAATCGAAACAAATAGATTGAAGATGGAGGCGGGTTATGGAAACGAGAATTGCAAATGTGCGCAAAGTATTTGAACCCTTAAAAGTTGATGGCATTTTAGTCACAAATGGGTTTAACATGGAATATCTAACAGGCTTTACTGGTGGCATGGGGGACGGTCTCGTTCTAGTTGGTAAAGATAAGATTGCCTTAATCACGGACGACCGTTATGAAGATGAATATCGTGAAAAATTAGCTGATACGTCAATTGAATTATTGGTTACACGTAATTACTGGGGCGTTGCCATGGCAGCTGCTAAGCGTTTTAAGATTGAACGACTTGGCTTTGAGGACTCAATTATGTTTAGAGACTTTGACTATTTAGATGAAAACTTCGATGGTGTGGACATTGTCCCAATTCCATCACTATTTGAGACAATTCGTGAAGTTAAAGAACCAGATGAAGTCATTCGAATTCGTCGTGCAGCAGAAGTTGCGGTAGCTGGGTTTAATGCCTTTTTGCCTCAACTTCATGTTGGCATGACAGAACGTGAAGTGGCTAATCTCTTGGACCGTGTCATGAAGGAGCATGGGGCTGACAAGCCGTCCTTTGATACGATTGTGGCCTCTGGTGCTCGGGCGGCATTACCACATGGTACTTATACTGATAAGGTCATTGAGGCTGGCGAATTAGTAACGATTGACTTTGGCTACTATGTAGATGGCTATACATCAGATGTCACACGGACGATTGCCTTTGGGCAACCAGATGAAGAGATGGCTAAGGTCTATGATACTGTCAAGGCAGCACATGATGCAGCGATTGATGCCTTACAGATTGGTCGTCCAGTGAGTGAAGTTGATCAAGCAGCGCGTTCAGTGATTGATGACGCTGGTTATGCAGATAATTTCACGCATTCTACTGGGCACGGTATTGGACTTGATATTCATGAGGGGCCAATTGTGTCAAAGTTGGCAGATGCGAGTGATACTGTTCGTGACAATATGATTTTGACGATTGAACCAGGCATTTACCTATCAAATGTTGGTGGCGTACGTATTGAAGACGACATTTTGATTCAAACCGTCGGGAACGAAAACCTAACCCAAGGTATTCCAACTGAATTGATTGTGATTGATAAGTAACATGGCATTAAAATATTTTGAATTTTATCGCGGCAATTTAGCAGCGGGATTTGAAACCATTGCAGGGAAACGAATGACTGATCATGCATTTATTGTCACTCGCCACAATGATGATCATTTACCCCAATTAGATATTGCGGATGATAGCGTTGATTTTTCAAGAAAACGTCAGCAGATTATTCAACATGATTTTAAATTACGCCGGTTTGAAAATGACTGGCAAGATGTTGGATTCCAGTGGGATAATATCGAGCGGCGTTTAGCTGAACTAACTGCTGATTGGCAAGCAGAGTATCGTCAAATTAAAGCTGGTCCGACGGATGAGTGGGGATTGCGCACGTTTGATGAGGCGACGCAGGTAGAACAACAATTTGTCGGCGCAAATGCTTATCCAGATAATTTTACGACTTTTGTGAATTGGTTAACCGGATTTTCGCAAGGCAAAATAAGATGATGGTGTGCTTAAGCGGGGACGGCAAGGACCCGCTTTTTGCGTATAAATAGATAGAATAGAGATGAGGCGTCATAATGGTCAGTGAAGAATTAATGTTGCTACATACAAATGATATCCACTCGCATTTGGAGAATTGGCCAAAAGTTCGCCATTTCATCCAAAGTCAACAAAACCAAGCACGACGGCAAGGACACCAAACGTTTGTTTTTGATATTGGAGATGCGATTGACCGGCAACATGCCTTAACTGAAGCAACTCTGGGACAAGCTAATGTCAAATTGATGAATGAGATTGGTTATACCGCTGCGACAGTCGGTAATAATGAAATGTTAGGCTTAGACCACGAGGCGCTAAATCATTTGTATGATGAAGCGAATTACCCGATTTTGGTGTCGAATATTCTAGATGCTTCGACGCATCAACGTCCGGAATGGGCGGATGACTATAAGATTGTTACAACGAAGGCTGGTCAAAAAATTGCGTTATTTGGTCTGACGGCACCTTTTGAACGGACCCTACCATTATTGGGTTGGGAACCCGTCGATATTGATGTAACCTTAGAACGATTATTACCAGAGCTACAAGCGCAAGCGGATACGATCATTTTGTTGTCGCATTTAGGTTTACCAACTGATCGTGAGTTAGCTGACCGTTATCCGGCGCTTGATTTGATTATGGGAGCGCATACGCATCATGTCTTGCCTGATGGCGAATGGCACGGTGATACGTTGGTTGCAGCGGCAGGACGCTATGGGAGCCATGTCGGGACTGTGCAGATGACGCTAGAAAATGGTAAAATGACCTCAGCCCATGCTAAGGCATGGCCGACTGAAACAATGCCTGAATTACCTGAGGATGCTGAAGAAAAAGAACACTATGCTAAATTGGGAAACCAAAAATTAACCCAGCGGGTTATTGCGGATATGCCGACAATATATTCGCGAAAGTTAACCGACGAACATCGCCTGATTGATTTGGGACTAACAAGTCTGCAAAATTTTTATGAGTCGGATGTGGCTGTTTTATCTTCGGGGATGTTTCTAACCGATTTGCCAGTAGGCCCAGTGACCCAAAAGGATTTACATGACTGCTTGCCACATGCAGTTCACCCAATGCTAACCAAGTTAACGGGGCATGAACTGCAACGGTTGCTATTGGAAATTCAAAAAAATCGAAACTTTTTATTGAGTTATCAAGTTAAAGGCATGGGATTTCGCGGTCACCAAGCCTTTGGTGAGATGGTCTGGGCGGGTATTGCCCAAGATGCTGATGGGAACTGGTGGGTGAATCATCGTCCATTGGACCCATATCAAACCTATACCATTGCTGGTTTAGACCACTACCTATTTATTCCGTTTTTTCCGACAATTGAAATCGCCGGCATCAACCAAATGAATTATGATGTGCTGCTACGTGAAGTCGTGGCAGCGACGTTAACCAAAAAATTTAATTAACTGGAGACACTATGAATCGTGAACGAATGAAGGAATTGGCCGAGAGCCAATTTGCAGAGCGCCAAACGGCGACAACGATTGTTGCTGGTTCGCAGCCGAATACGTTGAATATCAACGGACGTGGCTATGAACTCGTTAAAAATTATCGTGATGCTTATGATGAAGCCATGTTAGCTGCGCGGTTTAGCACCTTTTTAGAAAAATATGATTACTTGGTCGGTGACATCGCTTCGGGACAATTGCGTTTGCGTGGCTTTTATGAGCAAGGTACCCCTGGGATTGCCCGAAATCAACAGATTAATTCGCTAGAAGATTACTTGTTTGAAGATATTAATTTTGGGGCACCTTACTTTGTGTTACACAATTTGGAACCACATCAAGTGGAAGAAAAAGAAGATGAACCAAAGGCACGGAAGAGTCGTCATCGTCACCGTAATCATGGCAAAAAAGATAACGGCAAGGCCGAAATTGATGAAAAGAAGAAACCAGTGGCAAAAAAGCCAGGGCCGAAGCCGAAAAAAAGTGAAGTTAAGGTAAAAGGTAAGTCAAATCGTCGCCATTTTGAAGTGCGTGAGCGTAAAAATGACAAACCAGATGCGAAAGGAAACCAGTCATAATGACACATTATCGAACATATTTGATTGACCTAGATGGCACAATTTATCAAGGTAAAACGCAATTCCCTTCTGGAAAACGTTTCATTGACCGTTTAAAGGCTTCAAATAGCGACTATATGTTTGTGACAAATAACTCGACTAAAAATCCGGCGGAAGTAGCGGCGAATTTGACGGAGAATCATGATATCGCAACGACGGCTGATCAAGTGTATACCAGTGCTATGGCCACGGCCGATTATTTAGTTGAAAAGCAATTTAAGCAGGTTCTGGTTATTGGCGAAGCTGGATTGCGGGAAGCCATTCAAGCCAATGGCATCGACATTGTGGATAAACAGCCAGCCGATGCAGTTGTGGTTGGGTTAGACCGACAAATTAACTACGAGAAGTTAACCGAGGCAACCTTAGCGATTCAAGCGGGAGCTACTTTTATTGCAACCAATGTGGATACAAATTTGCCGAATGAACGTGGTATGTTGCCTGGAGCAGGGACAATCGTTGCTGCCGTTCAGACAGCGACCCAGACTGAACCCATCGTCATCGGTAAGCCTTCGGTGATTATTATGGAGCAAGCGTTGAAGCGAGCTGAACGTACTGCAGATGAAGTGGTGATGGTTGGCGACAATTATAATACGGATATCTTAGCGGGCATTCATGCTGATATTGATACATTGCTAGTTTATAGTGGTGTTTCAAAACCAGATGATGTCCATGAACAATCAGTCCAACCCACCCATGAAGTTGATACTTTAGATGATTGGTCAATTGAGGATTAAGCTGTTCCAATTTTAGATGGAGGTGGCAGATGAAAAATATTATCGTCCGGCCAATTGAACATGATGATTTACCGGAAATGTGGGCGGTGGCATTTGGTCCAAGCGCAGATTTAAAGTGGATGGAGCTGAATGGTCCATATTTTAATGATCCAGTTTGGACGTGGCCCCAATTCGAACAACGTTTTAGTGAAAAGTTTGTTGGTGTGCCCACGGCGGCTGTCGTCTGTTTAAATGATCGCCCAATCGGGATGCTAAGTGGTTATTTTGAAGATGGGTCTTTAGGAAAATGGCTGGAAGCGGGGATTGTTATTTATGATGCAACTCTTTGGGGTCAGGGAATTGGCACAGCGGTATTTCGACCATGGTTGGAACACTTGCTGACTGTTTATCCTGAGCTACCGCATGTTGGCTTTACAACGTGGTCAGGCAATCTTGGCATGATGCGATTAGGTGAACGCAGTGGTATGCAATTAGAAGGACGCATTCGTAAAGTCCGCTATTGGCAAGGCGAATATTATGATTCAATCAAGTACGGCCTATTACGTACCGAAATCTAAATAAAAAGGTGATCAACGACGAACGTTGATCACCTTTTTTTAAATATTAAAATTATGCAATTTCTCAAATTTACGTGGACGTGAAAATACTGAAACAGGTATAATGACAGTTGCTGTGTAAACGGCTAAACCGAAGGATGGCTTAAAAAAGACAATTGTAACGTTATTCTTTACATTACTGAGATGATTCTTTTACATCCATTCGTGATAATACTAGTAGTAGCATTAGAATATTAGGAGGCGTTCGTTATGAAACGCAGTTGGATTGTTGGAACGGCCCTTGTTGCCGTGGCCGCAGGTCTTTTGTCGTGGGGTTATGCAACCCGAGAGCAAAATAGTGGTGTGAACATCAATGCAGTTGGTTCCACTGCCCTACAGCCATTAGTTGAAGCCGCTGGTGAAGATTATGCAAATAACCATAAAGGTGTGTTTGTGAATGTTCAAGGTGGTGGAACGGGAACTGGGTTAGCTCAGGTACAAACTGGAGCCGTTGATTTAGGAAACTCTGATATGTTCGCTGAGGAAAAAAGCGGCATTGATGCCAAAAAGCTGGTTGACCATAAGGTCGCCGTTGTTGGGATTGCCCCAATGATTAATAAGCAGGCTGGTGTGGATAAATTAACTAAAGCACAATTAACAGGAATTTTTACAGGTAAAATTAAAAACTGGCAGGAGGTTGGTGGGAAGAATCTACCAATCGTGATTGTCAATCGTGTTGAAGGTTCTGGAACACGTGCAACCTTTGAAAAGTGGGGGCTTGATGGCGCCACATCTGTGGATGCACAAGAACAAGATTCATCAGGAATGGCCCGTTCAGTTGTTTCATCTACGCCAGGTGCTGTTTCATATGCAGCCTTCGCCTACCTAGATAAAACAATTACTGTGCCAACTTTGGACGGGGTTATGGCTGACAAGAAGAACGTGCAAGATGGTAGTTGGCCAATTTGGTCATACGAGCACATCTACACAAAGGGTCAACCAAAGCCAGATGTGCAAGCCTTCCTGGATTCAATTATGACAAAGCATATTCAAAGCACTTTGGTACCACAACTTGGGTACATCTCAATTCATGATATGAAAATTCAACGTGATATGAATGGTCATATCACACCAGCTAAGTAAAAAGGAGCACAGAAACATGGATGAAATCCGTGAGTCATTATTAAAGAAATCAAAGGCATCACGAAAAGATCAATTTGGACGTGTTATTTCATTTTCAGCACTAGCCTTGATCGTCGTCGTCGTGATTTCAATTTTCTATTTTGTGGCATCGAAGGGGTTAGCAACGTTCTTTACGGATCACGTTAACCTATGGAGCTTTTTGACCGGTTCAGAATGGTCACCAAGCCAAGTTGATGCGCATGGTAAGCCAATGGTTGGGGCTGCCCCAATGATCGTTGGATCATTTTTGGTTACATTATTAGCAGCCTTGATTGCAACACCTTTTGCAATTGGAACAGCTGTCTTCATGACTGAAATCTCACCTAAGCGTGGTGCTAAGATTTTGGGACCAGTTACGGAATTGTTGGTTGGAATTCCATCAGTTGTGTATGGATTTATTGGGTTGTCAGTCATTGTGCCATTTATGCGAGCTGTCTTTGGCGGATCAGGATTTGGAATTTTATCAGGGGCCATGGTGCTCTTTGTTATGATCCTACCAACTGTAACGTCAATGACTGTTGATACATTACGCGCTGTGCCACGTCACTATCGTGAATCAGCTTTGGCCCTTGGTGCCACGCGTTGGCAAATGATTTATAAGGTGATTTTGCGTGGTGCAACACCTGGAATCTTGACGGCATCCGTCTTTGGAATGGCGCGTGCTTTCGGTGAAGCCTTAGCCGTACAAATGGTCATTGGAAATGCGGCGTTGATGCCACATAACTTAACATCTCCAGCTTCAACCCTTACATCAGTTCTAACGCAAGGTATTGGAAACACGGTTATGGGATCACTCGAAAATAATGCGCTTTGGAGTTTAGCGCTCATCCTATTGTTGATGTCACTTGTCTTTAATTTGGCAATTCGTGCAATTGCTAAGAAGGGAGCCATGTAATTATGAATGCGAAAACAGTTGATAAGATTGCAACGGCTGTCCTTTATGCGATTGCTGGAATTGTCATTTTGATTCTTGCCGCTCTGCTCGGCTATATCTTAATTCAAGGGGTGCCACATTTGTCTTGGCACTTCCTGACTGCACCTGCTTCAGCCTTTACAGCTGGGGGAGGAATTGGAATTCAATTATTTAATTCCCTTTATCTACTATTAATTACGATGTTGCTTTCATTCCCGATTGCACTTGGGGCTGGAATTTATTTGAATGAATACGCCAACCCTAAGAGTAAGATTACAGGGATTGTGCGTATGACAATCGAGATTTTGTCATCATTGCCATCTGTTGTGGTTGGTTTGTTTGGTTTCTTGTTGTTCGTTGTGCAATTCAAACTTGGTTTTTCAATTTTGTCAGGAGCCATTGCATTGACTTTCTTCAACTTGCCACTTTTGACACGTTCAATCGAAGATGCCTTGGCAACTGTACCAAACTTACAACGTGAAGCAGGAGCTGCTCTTGGACTGTCACGTTGGGAAACTGTAGGACACATTATTTTACCTGCAGCTTTGCCTTCAATTGTTACTGGGGTAGTCTTGTCAGCTGGACGTGTGTTCGGTGAAGCTGCGGCTTTGATCTATACGGCCGGACAATCAGCGCCAGCACTTAACTTTGGTGATTGGAACCCATTTAATGTTTCAAGTCCTTTGAACATCATGCGTCCTGCCGAAACTTTGGCAGTGCACATTTGGAAGATCAATTCAGAAGGAATTATGCCGGATGCTGCTGCTGTATCAGCCGGGGCATCAGCTGTTTTGATTATTGTGGTCTTACTCTTTAACTTCTTAGCACGTTACTTGAGTAGCTATTTGTACAAGCGCTTGACTTCAACGAAATAAGGAAGGAACCTAGCATGACAGAGAATAATGTGTCAGGTCTAAATTTTGATGCCGAGCAACCAACTCGCAACATTTATAAAATGGGGGACAATCAAGAAATTGCCCTTTCGACCGAAGATTTAAAAGTATATTACGGTGATAAATTAGCTTTGCAAGATGCTGATTTACAATTTGAACGCTTTAAGATTACCTCATTAATTGGAGCGTCTGGTTCTGGTAAGTCAACGTTCTTGCGTTCATTGAACCGAATGAACGATGGTGTTGCCAATGTTGAAGGTAACATTATGTATCGGGGCCTTGATATCAATTCAAAAGATATTGATGTTTATGAAATGCGTAAGCACATCGGAATGGTATTCCAACGTCCAAATCCATTTGCGAAATCAGTTCGCGAGAATATTACGTTTGCTTTGAAGCAACATGGTATCCGTGATAAAGATGTTTTGGATGAACGAGTTGAAACATCTCTACGTCAAGCTGCCTTATGGGATGAAGTTAAAGATGACCTTGATAAGTCAGCCTTGGCTTTGTCAGGTGGACAAGCACAGCGTCTGGTCATTGCGCGCGCGATTGCGATGCAACCAGACATTCTATTGTTGGATGAACCAGCATCTGCTTTGGATCCGATTTCTTCAGCTAAGGTTGAAGATACCTTGTTGGAATTAAAGGATAAGTACACAATTATTATTGTGACGCACAACATGCAACAAGCGGCACGTATTTCTGATTACACAGCGTTCTTCCACCTTGGAAAAGTTGTTGAATATGATGAAACACGTAAAATCTTTACGCGTCCTAAAGTGCAGTTAACGATTGATTACGTTAACGGTAACTTCGGCTAGGGGTAATAAACATGACAGATAAGATTTTAACTACAGAAAATGTTCATCTCTACTACGGAGAAAAAGAAGCATTGCACGGCATTAACTTGGACTATGACCAATATGGGATTACGGCGTTAATTGGACCTTCTGGTTCAGGTAAGTCGACTTACCTACGGGCTTTGAATCGGATGCATGATTTACAAGACAATGTAACTGTTAATGGAACATTTATGTTTAAGGGGCATGATATCTATGCACCTGATACAGATACAGTGGCGCTTCGTAAAGACATTGGCATGGTTTTTCAACAGCCTAATCCTTTTCCTTTTTCTATCTATGATAATGTTGCCTTTGGGCTTCGTATTTCAGGTGAAAACAACAAAGCAGTGATTGACGAGAAGGTTGAAACATCATTAAAGCAAGCAGCCGTTTGGGATGAAGTCAAAGATACATTGCACAAGTCTGCTTTGTCACTTTCTGGTGGACAACAACAGCGTGTGTCAATTGCCCGTGCTTTGGCAACCGCACCTGAAATCTTGCTTTTGGACGAACCGACCGCTGCTTTGGATCCTGTGTCATCACACAAGGTTGAAAATACGTTGATGACGCTTCGTGATCAATACACGATGATTATCGTGACTCACTCGATGTCACAGGCATCACGTATTTCAGATCGTACAGCATTCTTTATGAGTGGTGATTTGATTGAAGTTGATTCAACCAAGCAGATGTTCTTAAACCCATCGGAAGAAAAAACTCAAGATTATATTTCAGGACGCTTTGGATAAACGCGATGTAAACTGTTGTATAATAGATTTAGTAAACCAGAAAGAGGTGATATGTGATGCGTCGAATGTTTGATGAAGAACTTGCTGATTTAGATACGTCTTTTAAAGAGATGGGACTTTTGGTCTCAGAGACTCTTGAAAAGTCTGTTAAAGCTTTTTTGAATCATGATCGTGAAGCCGCGCAAGAAATCATTGATGGTGATAAAGCCATTAATGAACGTGAAATTGCGATTGAAAAGAAAAGTTTTGAAATGATTGCTTTGTACCAACCCGTGACAACTGATTTGCGTGAAATTGTAACGATTTTGAAGGCAGTGTCAGTTTTGGAACGTATTGGTGATAATGCACGAAACATTGCAATTTCAACAATTCACATGAAGGGGAACAAGCGTGTTCCAGCCATTGAAGAATTAATTGGTCGTGAAGGAACGGAAGTTGCTAAGATGGTTCGTGAAGTATTGGATTACTACGTTAACAATGATGTCAGCGGAACTGAGAAAATTTCAGCAGAAGCCCAACAAGTTAGCAAGGATACCAATGAAATTCGGACACAATCAATTAAAGCCATGGAAGATGATTCTGAAATCGTCGAAACGGCTACTGACTACATTGTGGTGGGAGGATATCTCAAGCGTACAGCAGACTACGTGAGTGATATCGCCGAATGGATTATCTACAAGCGTACAGGTAAGATTGTTGAATTGAACCCAGGTACGTCTTCATATCTATAATGTTATAATAAAAACACTTGGCGTTTAGCTAAGTGTTTTTATTTTGGGAAAGGAGGGTGCTGATGCCAGTTGTTACAAAAGTCACGCAACAAAAACGACCGGGCCGCTATAATATTTATCTTGATGATGAGTTTGCTATCGCAGTTGATGAGAACATTTTGATTCGATTTGATCTCTTTAAAGGTACCGAGGTTTCAGATACCATGCTGGCCGAAGTTCAAGCAGCTGAATATGAACAAAAAGCTTATGCGACAGGTTTGTTATATGCGACTGGGCAATTACGGTCACGTTATCAAGTCTATTTAAAACTCCGTGAAAAGGAATTCCCAATTGATGTCATTAATCATGCTTTAGATCGTTTAGAAAAGGCACATGTCTTGGATGACCGACAGTTTGCTAGTACTTATTTGGCAAGTGTGAGTCATAGTGGTAAGTTGGGCCGTAAAGGCGCCCTACAAAAGTTAAAAGAGTGGGGGATATCGGATGATATTGTTCAAGATGTCGCCGATGAATATGACGATAGTGATGAATTAGAACATTTAGATGAGCTAGTTGCGAAACTGATGCATAAGTATCAACGACAAGCTCATCGAATGGCGGAACAAAAGGTCATGCAAAATCTTTTGCAAAAAGGTTTTGCCAGTCGTAACATTCAACAAGCGTTACACCATTATGTTTTAGAAAATGACACAGCTGATGAACCAGACCAGGAATGGGAGAATTTAAGTCGTGACGGTGAAAAAGCCTTCCAGCGCTACCATCAGTACACTGGTTGGGATTTGGAACGACGCGTAAAGGGATACTTAGCGCGACGTGGTTACACCTTTGATTTAATCAATCGGTTTGTTGATGACTATCAAAAAAATATTTAAGGATTTTGTCTAATCTCATGGTGGACCGTGGTACAATATAATAGGAATTAGGTGAGAGACTGTGAGGGCTTGAAGCATGAAAGATGGTCGGTTGCCTCGTGAAGGGGAATTCATAACGATCAAAAGTTACAAGCATGATGGCAGCTTACACCGAACTTGGCGTGACACGATGGTGTTAAAAACAAGTGAAAACGAATTGATTGGTTTAAATGATCACACGGTTGTGATCGAAGATGATGGGCGCCGCTGGGTAACCCGCGAACCTGCAATTGTGTATTTTCACAAAAAATATTGGTTTAATATTGTCGCGATGTTACGCGAAAACGGTGTGTCCTATTATTGCAATTTGGCATCGCCATTTGTTTTAGATAAAGAAGCATTGAAGTATATTGATTATGACCTCGATGTCAAAGTCTTTCCAGACGGTGAACGCCGCCTGTTAGATACAGATGAATATGAACAACACCGTGCAAAATGGCATTATTCGGCAGAAACGGATTTTGTTTTAAAAGAGCATGTCAAAGTGTTAGTTGATTGGATTCAAAATGAACGAGGACCCTTTTCAAGAGCCTATGTGGACTTATGGTACCGACGCTATTTGGAAATAAGACGGCGTAACTAATCGTTATGAAAAATGTGGTGATGAGCCACATTTTTTATTTTGCTATCTTGTTGCGGTTATGGTTAACTATTTATATAAAGTTGTTCAAATTTGGAGGGTCTGATTATGCGGAAATTCATTGTTGCGTTAGTTGCTATCCTTGCCATGATTGGTGTGGGTGTTTTCAGTTATCAATATGTTCAAAATAAAAATTATGATGAAACCATTAAAGCTGCCCAAAAAGCTGTAAAAGCACAAGATTGGCGAAAAGCAGAGACCGATTATAAACAAGCCCAATCAATCAAAATGACTCCAGAAACGCGGACGGCAGAAACGCAATTAAGTCATGCGATTAAGGCCCAAGATGCGGTCGATGATGAAAATTGGCATTTAGCGCAATCACAATATCGTACCGCTTTAGAGGTTGACGATGGTTTGACTAACATCAATTCTGCTATACAAGAAGCCTTGAATGAGGTTAACCGTAAAAATGAGGCCGCCGAGAAGGCGAGCCAAGCATCGGCAGCTCAAGCATCAGCTGCCGATGCTGCCTCAGAAAGTGCAGCTCGCGAAAGTTATGCAGCTCAAGATCGGGCTGAATCAATCGCTAAAAAGCAAGCCAGTGAGGCAGCTGCAAAGGCGAAGGCACATTCAAAGTCACACACAGATACGAAAACGAGCCATACCAGTTCAACAAGTCATTCAGACCAATAATTTAAGTAAATAAATGTCCAATTAAAGCCGAGGTTGTTGAACCAAGGCTTTTTTTTCGGTATACTAAATTATTAAGTTATTTAAGAAATGATAAATAAAGTAAAGATTAAGGGTATAAACTATGGCATCTTTTGAAGAAGAATTAAAAAATCGCCGGACGTTCGCCATTATTTCTCACCCCGACGCAGGTAAGACAACGATTACTGAGCAAATGCTTTTGCTTGGTGGGGTTGTTCGCGAAGCGGGAACGGTCAAAGGCCGTAAGGGAAATTTTGCAAAGTCTGACTGGATGGAAATTGAACAAAAACGTGGTATTTCGGTGACGTCATCGGTATTGCAATTTGATTTTCAAGGTAAGCGCATTAACATTCTGGACACACCAGGACACGAAGATTTCTCAGAAGATACCTATCGTACATTGATGGCCGTCGACTCAGTTATCATGGTAATTGACTCTGCTAAAGGAATTGAGCCACAGACGAAGAAGTTATTTGAAATTGTTAAAGAACGTCATATTCCAATTTTTACGTTCTTCAATAAGTTGGACCGTGATGGGCGACCACCACTCGATTTGGTTGATGAATTGGAATCAACATTGGGGATTGACGCCTATCCAATGAACTGGCCAATCGGTTCAGGTCAAATTCTATCTGGGTTATTTGATATGTATCATAACCGCGTGGAGGTCTATCATCCCGAAGAAGGTGAAGAACGTTTCTTGCCGTTGAATGCGGAAGGAACGGACTTAGCCACTGAAAATAAAATTCAACTTGCGCCAGCATGGGATGAAACCCAAGAAGAAGTTGAGATGTTAAAGGATGCTGGAAATACTTTTGATGAAAACAAAGTATTGAAGGGTGAATTAACCCCGGTATTCTTTGGGTCTGCCTTGACGAATTTTGGGGTGGAGACATTTTTGGAGACATACATGCAGTATGCACCAGCGCCTTCAAGTAAGAAGACTGTTGATGATAAAGAAGTTGAACCGGATGATCCACAATTCTCTGGTTTCGTCTTTAAAATTCAAGCGAATATGAATCCAAATCACCGTGATCGTATTGCTTTCGTACGATGTGTATCAGGAGAATTCCAACGTGGTATGGATGTCACTTTAGCCCGTACCGGGAAAAAGTTACGCCTTTCAAATGTGACTGAATTTATGGCTGATTCACGTGAAAATGTCGATACAGCTGTACCGGGTGATATTATTGGATTGTATGATACTGGGAATTTCCAAATTGGTGATACGATTTACGCAGGTAAGAAGAAGGTTGAATTTGAAGAATTGCCTACCTTCACTCCTGAATTATTTATGCATGTACATGCTAAGAATGTGTTGAAGCAAAAGTCATTCCACAAGGGAGTCACACAACTGGTGCAAGAAGGAACTATCCAAATGTATACAGCTTGGGATTCAGGTGACTACATTTTGGGTGCTGTTGGTTCTTTGCAGTTTGAAGTGTTCCAATTCCGAATGGAAAATGAATACAATACTGAAGTTGTACTAGAACCAATGGGTTCAAAGATTGCCCGTTGGATTAATCCGGAACAACTTGATCCTAAAATGGCTTCATCACGAAACTTGTTGGTGCGTGACCGAAATGAACAGCCAGTCTTTCTTTTTGAAAACCAATTTGCGGAACGCTGGTTTAAGGATAAGTATCCTGATGTAGAATTGGAGGCGAAGCTCTAATGATTTCGGCCGCCGTTCTTTCAGCAGTTGAAATTTTTGCTGCTATTATGATTTTGCCAACCATCATTTATTTTTTGGGACATCATTTCACACGTCCTTTTCCAAAAGTCTTTAATGCCTTACACCTGATGTTTGGTGGTTATATGGCTTCAGTATTCACCGCAGCGCTTGTCGTTTTGGTTATTAGCTAAAAACTCGGGTGCAAGCTTGCTTGCCCCGTTTTTTTGTCTGTATATCAATGTTAGAATAGAGCACACAACCTAAAGGAGATGATTATGACTGAAATTGATCCGCATTTACAAAATGCCATGTATGGTACGCCAGAAGTGAACCCAGATGAACAACATCACTACCTAGGGACGTTCAAAGAACGGGTTTATAAAACGCAGCGAATGGAAACGATTGGCGAAGACCGTTATTTAAAGGCATGGGGTGAAGAATTTGAACATCACCCAGATGGTGTTCTGTTATTAAACGGTCGTTTAGACGCTGATGCAACCATGCCGTACATGCAATTAGCGAAGCAGGACGGTATTAATTTTAGACTGGTAAATGATCCAACGATGACAAAGACCGATTTAGGGGTTGTCTTCACCGCCGATCATGCAGTTAATACAAAACAACTAGCAATTGAGGATGTTCAGATTGACAACACAACATCAACAGTTAAAAACGAACCAACTAAACAAAGCTGGCTGAAAAAATTATTCTCTTAAAAAAATTTAAGGAGGCGAAGCGTGATGCAAAAACCATTAGCATATCGGATGCGTCCCAAAAATATAGATGAAGTAGTGGGGCAAGAAGCCTTGTTGGGACCTGGAAAGATCATTCGGCGCATGGTTGACGCAAAAATGCTGTCGTCCATGATTTTATATGGACCGCCGGGCACTGGAAAGACTAGTATTGCAAGTGCGATTGCGGGGTCAACTCAGTATGCCTTTCGGACTTTGAATGCGGCAACTGACTCAAAAAAGGGTTTACAACAGGTTGTTGATGAAGCCAAAATGAGTGGAACGGTAGTGCTGTTGCTGGACGAAATTCATCGGCTTGATAAAACAAAGCAAGACTTTTTGTTGCCACATTTAGAAAGTGGTGAAATTGTCTTAATTGGTGCGACCACTGAAAATCCCTATTTATCGATTAATCCGGCGATTCGCTCTAGAACACAAATTTTTGAAGTGCAACCGTTGGATCCAGCTGACATTCGGACGGCTTTGGAACGAGCATTGGTTGACAAGCAAAATGGGCTTGGTAATTTTAATGCACAGGTGACTGAAGAAGCGATGACGCACTTAATGCATGTGACCAATGGTGACTTAAGGGCAGCCTTGAACGCCTTGGAATTGGCAGTTAAGTCAACACAACCCAATGCGGATGGAGTTGTGAAAATCGATTTAGACATTATTCAAGAAACTGCCCAACAAGGTAGTTTGGTGGTGGATAAAGATGGTGATGCACACTACGATGTGATTTCAGCTTTGCAGAAATCAATTCGTGGTAGTGATACAGATGCAGCTTTGCATTATTTAGGACGCCTTATTTTAGCAGGAGATTTACCAAGTATTGTGCGTCGATTACAGGTGATTGCATATGAAGACATTGGTCTAGCCAATCCTGCCGTTGTCGAGCGGGCGGTCACGGCCATTCATGCTGCTGAAAAACTTGGTTTTCCTGAAGCCCGTATCCCATTAGCTAATGCTGTTATCGAACTGGCTTTATCACCTAAATCAAATTCTGCGATGACAGCTATTGACGCCGCTATGCAGGATATTCAATCTGGGCGAACAGGGGATGTTCCTAAACATCTTAAAGACGCACATTACAAGGGCGCTAAAGAGCTTGGCAATGGTGTTGCGTATTTATATCCACATAACTATCAAAACGATTGGGTGGCGCAACAATACCTACCTGATTCACTCCAAAATAAAGCATATTTCAACGCTGACGGGAATTCGAATGTTGAACAGGCCTACATTACCCAATATCAAAAGTTAAAAGCTGCGCAAAAAACGGGTTTAGAAAAATAAGTACGTGAAATTTTAGCTCGACGAGCGTATAATATAAAATATCGTAAATTCCTTGAACATACGCGTGATTCAATTATCTAAAGTTGCTTTACAAATTTTCGAATGGGGATGTCGGGAAGCCGGCGGGGCATGCCAACCAATGCTGTTGGAAGTCGTTAACGCTGACTTATTCACCCACCCTTGCCATCGAAGCCATCTTAGACGAATCATCTAACGGTGTTATACAAGTGTTTACGCTCCGCTGTACCATTAATTTGTGCAGTGGAGTTTTTTTATAAAATGAAAAGAGTAGAATAATGGCAATTATAATTTTGTATGTGATGTTTTTGATGATTTTAGGATTTATCGCGGCATATCTTTGGCTGAACCGGAATAATGTGTTTGGACTGGATATGGCGCAATCACGGCGCTTAACTAAATGGACAGTACCATTTTTAGTTGTTGATATTATCTTTACCGCGGGGACACTATGGATTAAAGGACCAGATAACTTTCTACCGGTCATTGGGTTGATTGTAGGTGGCTTGGTATTGCCGGTTATTGGGCTAATCATTGTGCAAGAGACGTTTGATTGATTGTAAAGCGCTTACATAAGGCGTATACTGTAGGTATAGTCAAGTTGATAACTATCACGGAGGAAGAGCAAATGAATGAAGCATATGAAAGTATTTTGGTACCAGTAGATGGTTCAGCTGAATCTGAGGCTGCTTTGGATCGAGGAATTGCCATTGCCTTACAAAATGGCGAAAAGACGCGATTGCATATTTTACATGTGCTTGACACGCGCTCATTCCAAAATATTAGTGATTTTCAATCAGCAATGTATGATCAGGTTGCAGAAACAGCCCGTAAGACTTTAGATGAGTATCTTGAGAAGGCTAAGACTGCGGGGGTCCAACGCGTTGATTATAGCATTGAATATGGTGCAGCAAAGACGATGATTGCAGAAACAGCTCCTAAGAAATTTGGTTCAGATTTGATTGTCATTGGTGCGACCGGACTCAATGCTGTTGAACGACTATTGATTGGTTCGGTAACGGAGTACGTGGTACGTTCTGCCAAAGTTGATACTTTGATTGCCCGCATTCCAATGCAAAAAGATTAAACGAATACGCGTAAGAGGGACGGCTGATAGCCATCCCTTTTTTTTTACGGTTTTCACGTAAAAACGTGTATAATGAAAATATATATATTAAGATCAATGGAGTCCAACGATGAGCAGAAATGAAACGAATGCGAATTTAATCGCGTCAACCTTAACGAATAGTTTGGGAACTACGGTAATTGGGCATGTTAATGAACCTAATTTAACGATTCAATTGACTTTGCCCACTGGGGTGGTTGAAACACTCAACGTGGATGCAAACGGTGATTTCCTTTATAAGGTGAAGGATGTAACTGATGGGGAGCAACTTTTAGTCCAAGCGGTTAATGCAACTGATGTTGTGGCAGAAGTAATCGTGACGGTTGATATGCCTGCGCCGGTTGTAACGGGCGTTATTGCGACACGTGACGGAAAGCGAACACTTGAAGGCCGCGTTAATCAACCGGGTACAACCGTTAAGATGCAGCTAATGGGAGAAGACATTGAGGTCGTTGTTGATGATAATCAAGAGTTTGAGATGCCGATTCCAGCTGATGTCTTATCAGAACAGATTCAGTTAAGTTGTTACAATGAGCAGACACACAAAGGTAGTCAAAGTACCGTGAGTCTCGGAGTTACGTCAAAGACGCAACCAGTACCCATTTTGACCGATGAGATGATTGATGAGTATCGCGCCAATAAGCAAGATGGGGCAACGCCGGCAAATCAACAATCAGAAAATATAACTGCGCATAACTCAGTGGGCACAACGCCGGTAGATGAATTTACACCAATCACTCGTGAAACTGGGGAGATTGCTTTTGAAGATTTGGATGATACTGCGGAAACGACGAATGATCCGTTGATTGATCAATCATTTATGGAGCAAGTCCAACATGGATCGGATCAAACGGTCCAGTCTCGTTCAGAGCAGCCTGCTAAACGTGGGGTGTTTGGCCGATTGTTTGGGAAACTATTTGGTCACTAATATGAATATAATGGCAATTTTTAACAAGTTTTTGCTAAAAATTGTTTTTTTTATGATTTGAAAGAAGGGTAGGTTTTTGAAATGTCAGCATTACTAAGTGGCATGCTTCTAGGGTTTGCTTTTATCGCCCCTATTGGTATGCAAAATTTATATGTGTTTAATAACGCAGTTAACAATACGTTACAACGGGCCATGTTATATGTGCTTTTTGTTTGGTTAGCGGATTCATCATTCTCCATTGTCGCCTATTTTGGGATGGGGGCGATTATCAATTCAAATGATCTCCTTAAATTAATTGTCATGATTTTAGGGGGCGCATTAGTTATCTATATTGGTTGGACAATTTTACGTTCAGCTAATCAGGTTAGCTTAGATGCAAGTGGTAACAAACTATCAATGGGCAAAGCATTTGCAACAGCCTTTATTGTGACTTGGGCGAATCCCCAAGCATTGGTAGATGGAAGTTTGATGTTGGGAGCAACTCGCGCAAAACTGCCAGATGCTGATGTTTGGCCGTTTATTATTGGTGTCTTGATTGCGACAGCGCTTTGGTTCACAATTGTGACTGTAGTAGTCAATCGTTTAAAGAACCGTTTGTCAAAACGTGCTTTTGTGATTGTCAATGTTGTTTCAGGGCTAATTATGCTTGGTTATGGACTCTACTTCCTATACGGCGCAGTACAAATGATTATGGGTTAAGGCTTGCTTTCAATAGGTAAAACCAGTAAAATAAGCAACATAGCAATGCACTAGAGAGTAGAATGAAGATTGTTATCAAGCGAGTGTGAAATGGTGAGAGCACACAAACAATCTTCATTTGAAGGTAACTATGTGGGCTTTGTGACTGAAATCTAGTAGGTCACAACGTGATAAACGCGTTAAGTTTTTAATGAGATAGGGGCAACCCTAAATCAGGTGGTACCGCGAATGCAACTCGTCCTGATCACATCAATAGATGTGGTTGGGACTTTTTTAATTGCTTAAAAAATAAAATGTACAAAAAGGAGTATTTTATGCGAGATATTGATATGCCTGGTAAATACGACTCAGATGCTGTGGAAGCTGGTCGTTATGATAAGTGGCGCGAAGAAGGGCGTTTTCAACCTTCTGGAAATGAAAAGGCACGTCCTTATTCAATCGTGATTCCACCTCCTAATGTGACGGGTAAGTTACACTTGGGCCACTCATGGGATGTTACGTTACAAGATATTTTGATTCGTCAAAAGCGTATGCAAGGTTTTGATACTGTTTGGGTTCCTGGAATGGACCACGCTGGTATTGCGACCCAAGCGAAGGTTGAACAACGTTTGGCTGAAGAAGGTATCTCAAAGTACGACTTGGGACGTGAAAAGTTCGTCGAACAAGTTTGGGATTGGAAAAACGAATATGCTGAAACTATCCATGAACAGTGGAAGAAAATGGGAATTTCAGTTGATTACAGTCGTGAACGTTTCACGCTAGATGAAGGTTTGTCAGAAGCGGTTCGCAAGGTTTTCGTTGATCTCTATAATAAAGACCTGATTTATCGTGGTGAATACATTATTAATTGGGATCCAAAGGCACGCACTGCCTTGTCAGACATCGAAGTGATTCATGAAGATGATGAAGGTGCTTTCTACCATGTTAAGTATCCATTCGTTGATGAAAACGATCGTTTTGATGGTAAAGATTACATTGAAATCGCAACAACTCGTCCTGAAACGATGTTCGGGGATGTGGCAGTTGCGGTTCACCCAAGTGATGAACGTTATAAGGAATTAGTCGGAAAGAAAGTTCGCGTGCCATTGGTTGATCGTGAAATTCCAATTATCGCTGACGAATATGTTGATCCTGAATTTGGGTCAGGAATGGTGAAAATTACACCCGCACATGATCCAAATGATTTTGCAGTTGGAAATCGTCATGATTTGGAACGCATCAACACAATGAATGAAGATGCTTCAATGAACGAAAACGCGGGTAAGTATAACGGGATGGATCGTTTTGAAGCGCGTGAAGCAATGGTCAGTGACTTGCGTGCTGGAGACTACATGCTTAAAATCGAACCAATTGTGCACGCGGTTGGTCATTCTGAGCGTACTGGTGTGCAAGTTGAGTCACGTCTTTCAACGCAATGGTTCGTTAAAATGGAGCCATTGGCTAAACAAGCATTGGCTATGCAAGATGACCCTGATGACAAGGTTACCTTCAATCCATCACGTTTTGAAGGAACTTATGAACGTTGGATGGAAAACATTCACGATTGGGTTATCTCACGTCAATTGTGGTGGGGACACCAAATTCCTGCTTGGTACAATAAGCAAACTGGCGAGATTTATGTTGGAATGGAAGCGCCAAAGGATGCTGAGAATTGGGAACAAGATACCGATGTATTAGATACATGGTTCTCATCTGCGTTGTGGCCATTTTCAACGATGGGTTGGCCTGATACAGATGCGCATGATTACAAGCGTTATTTCCCAACTGATACACTTGTAACGGGATATGACATTATTCCGTTCTGGGTTTCACGTATGATTTTCCAATCAAAGGAATTCACAGGCAAGCGTCCATTCAAGAACGTTTTGATTCACGGTTTGATTCGTGATGAGGAAGGTCGCAAGATGTCAAAGTCATTGGGTAATGGAATTGATCCAATGGATGTGATTGATAAGTATGGTGTAGATGCCTTGCGTTGGTTCTTGGCAACTGGTTCAACACCTGGACAAGATATGCGTTTCTCTTATACAAAGATGGATGCTGCTTGGAACTTCATTAACAAAATTTGGAATGCATCACGTTATGTCATTATGAATTTGGATGAAGACACTAAGCCGGAATTACCAACTGATCTTTCAACATTGTCATTAGCTGATCGCTGGATTTTGTCACGTTTGAATAAGACGGTTGACTCGGTTCTCAAGAACTTTGATAAGTTTGAATTCGGTGAAGCGGGTCGTGCACTTTACAACTTCATTTGGGATGACTTTGCCGATTGGTATATTGAAATGACCAAGGAAACATTGAACGGGTCTGACGAAGCAGCTAAGCAAACTGTTCAATCAGTTTTGGCTTATGTATTGGATCAAGTGTTGCGTCTGTTGCACCCAATTATGCCATTCGTAACTGAAGAAATTTACTTGGACATGCCAGTTCACACATTTGATACCATTATGGTTGCTGATTTCCCTGAAGTGCATGCTGAATTGGATGATGCTGTTGCGGAAACTGATTTCCAAAGTTTGGTAGATTTGATTACAGCAGTACGTTCAATTCGAACTGAAGCAAATGCACCAATGTCAACAACTGTCGATGTGATGATCAAGACTGACGATGCCAACCTACAACGTATTTTCCAAGAGAATGCAGATTATATTAATCGTTTTGTTAAGCCAAAGGAACTAACCATTGGTGCGGATGTGGATGCGCCAACTTTGGCTATGACCAAAGCGATTTCTGGAGCACAGGTCTTTGTGCCGTTGGAAGAATTGATTGATATTGATGATGAAATTGCACGTCTTAAGGATGATGCCAAGAAATTTGCTGGTGAAGTAAAGCGTAGTTCAGGCAAGTTGTCAAACGATAAGTTTGTGAACTCAGCCCCTGAAAACGTGGTAAATGCCGAACGTGAGAAACTAGCTGATTGGGAAGATAAGTTAGCATCAACAAATGCACGCTTAGCTGAACTTGAAGCGGCAAAAAATGCCTAAACGCTAAAACTAATTGGACTTCGGTCTGATTAGTTTTTTTGTCTTTTGAGACATGTAGGCGCAAAGGCGTTTTCATGGTACGATAAGAGTATTAAAAATGGTTAGGATGGTGTGGCACAGTGGTGAAAATTGAAGATGCAAGTGACGCAATTGCGTATATTCACGGTCGCCATAAGTGGCAAAAAACGCCTTCGTTTGAGCGAATTAATCGCTTGCTAGACGCATTAGACCATCCGGAAAAAATGAATCGGTATATTCATATCACCGGAACAAACGGCAAGGGATCAACAAGTAAAATGATTGCGGAAATCCTACGAACGGCGGGGTTGCAAGTAGGGATGTTTTCGTCGCCCTTCATCGAGCGATTTAATGAGCGGATTCAAGACAACAACGGTTTGATCAGTGATGCAGATTTGACGAAAGCTGTGCAAAATGTGGCGCCGATTACAGAGCGGCTCGATCAAGAACTAACTGGTGGACCAACAGAATTTGAGACCCTAACGGCAGTCATGTTTGTCTATTTTGCGCAACATCCTGTAGATGTTGTGGTGTTAGAAGTTGGGGTTGGCGGTATGTGGGATACGACCGAAGTCATTCCAGATAAACTTGCGGCAGTTATTACTAATGTGGGCTTTGATCATATGAAAGTGTTAGGGAACAGCCTTGCTGAAATTGCGGAACAAAAAGCCGGTATTATTCAAGCGCATCGCCCGGTTATTCTGGGCCCGTTAGCAGATAGTGCGCGACGTGTGATTGTTAACAAAGCTCAGTCAGTGGGGGCACCAGTTTTAGCGTATGGGGATGCCTTTTCAACTGTTTCAGAAACTAAAAATCAACAATTTGGAGAAACGTTTGATTTTGTGGAAGCGCGTTCGATTAGACATCTAGAGCTTGCGTTAACAGGTGACTATCAACAGGTGAATGCTAGTCTTGCCATTGAAACGGTTTTGGCTGTTGCTCCGGATTTGGGCATTAAAGTGTCGGACAATATCATTCGGGCTGCTTTAAAGAAATTAACGTGGCCGGCGCGTTTTGAAAAAATTGCTGAACACCCATTGACCATTATCGATGGCGCTCATAATCCGCAAGGCGTGGCAGCGTTAAAGCAGACGTTGTCTGAACGTTTTGCATCGGAACCAATCAATTTGATTGTGGGGATTTTAGCTGATAAACATTTTGATGAGATGTTAGGGATGTTGGCGAGCTTGCCGAATGTAACCATCTATGTGGCCCACTTCGATGCGCCACATCAGCGTCAAGATATTGATGCCCACAATATTAGCGTTCCCGGAATTGAGGTGACATACGTGAATGATTGGTATGGTCTATATCAAAAATTAGTCCCAGCCGGACAGCCGATTATATTTACGGGATCTCTGTACTTTGTCTCAGAGGTTCGAGCAAAAATTAAGTCAAATGAATTAGGTGAAATAGATGATAATTTTACAAGCAAGTGATGTTGCACGTCGCTTTAGCGGTGTGACGTTTTTTGAACACATTTCAATGCAAGTTGGTGATAAGGCCCGGATTGGGTTGGTTGGTCGAAACGGAGCAGGAAAATCAACGTTATTGAAGATGTTGATTGGTGAAACGCAGCCTGATGAGGGTGAAGTTTCAATGAAAAAAGGTATTAAATTGGCGTATTTAGCTCAAAATTCGGGGTTAGATTCAGATTTGTCTGTTTACAACGAAATGCTAACGGCTTTTGATGACGTCATTAAACTTGAAGAACACATGCGTGAGATGGAAACAGAAATGGCGGCGACGGAGGATTATGAGAGCGAAGCTTATCAAAAACTCTTAGCTGAATATGACCAAGCACAACATGATTTTGATCAAAAAAATGGTTATGCGTATGATGCCACTATTCGCGGTGTCCTTCATGGATTTGGATTTGATGAATCATTCTATGACCGTAAGGTATCGATGCTATCTGGTGGGCAACGAACGCGCTTAGCGATTGCTAAGCAGCTTTTGGAGACGCCGGACTTATTGATTTTGGACGAGCCGACGAATCATTTGGATATGGAAACATTAGCTTGGCTTGAACAATATTTACAAAATTATCGGGGAGCATTGCTAATTGTTTCCCACGATCGTTACTTCCTGGATCGCGTGGTGAATGAAATTTATGATATGCATTCAGGGGTTTTGGATCATTACAAGGGTAATTACAGCCAATTTATGAAAGAAAAAGAGGCTAAAATTTTATCTGAAGAAAAGGCCTACGAAAAGCAACAAGGTGAAATTGCGAAGTTAGAAGATTTCGTTGCGCGTAATATTGTCCGAGCATCCACGACGAAACGGGCACAATCACGTCGTAAGCAATTGGATCGTATGCAAAAGATTGAACCGCCCAAAAATGAATCTGGTGTAGCTCACATTACGTTTGAGGCTAAAGAAGAGTCAGGAAATGAAGTTCTCCGGGTTGATGACGTTAAGTTAGGTTATGATCCAACAACAATTTTAGCTGATCCAGTAAATATTTCAGTTGATAAGCAACATGCGGTCGCCTTAGTCGGACCAAACGGAGTTGGAAAATCAACGTTAATTAAGACGATTTTGGGGAAGTTGCCAATTATTAGTGGCGATATCAAATTAGGTGCCAATGTCACGGTAGGTTACTATGATCAAGAGCAACAAACACTTGATCCAAAGAAAACGGTTTTGAACACAATTTGGGATGACCATCCTTTGATGCCTGAAAAGGATGTTCGATCAATTTTGGGGTCATTTATGTTTAGTGGTGAGTCGGTTGATAAAAAAGTGTCAGCCTTATCCGGTGGTGAGCGTGCGCGGTTATTGTTAACCAAATTATCAATGGAACAAGCCAATTTCTTAATCCTTGATGAGCCAACCAATCATTTGGATATTGATTCACGAGAGGTTCTTGAAACTGCTTTGAATGAATATAATGGAACCATTTTCTTTGTTTCCCATGATCGTTACTTTATTAATGAAGTGGCCTCGGAAATTGTTGAACTCACACCAACTGGAACTAATTTCTTTGATGGCGACTATGATTATTATCTTGAAAAGCGGGTTGATCCAGCTACTTTGGCAGAGGCTGAGGCTGAAGCAAAAACAGTCGCCGTGAAGCCAGAGGATACACCTAAAAGCAGTAGTCTTGATCATAAGGCCCGGCAAAAGGAGCTGCGGAAGTTACAGCGCGCCCTTGATGATGTCGAAAACCAAATGGCGCAACAAGAAGATGCCAAAGCTGCGGTTAGTGAGCAATTAAATGACCCAGATATTGGCACGGATATTCCTAAATTGACGGACCTGTCAAATCAAGCACAAGCGATTGAAGATAAGTTAGCAGAACTAGAAGAACGATGGACTGATTTGTCTTATCAAATCGAAGAATTAAATGCCTAATGACGAAACTGGAAATTCCTAAAAGAATTTCCAGTTTTTTTATGAATACGGTTGCTTTTTTAAGTGAGTGTGCTAATATAGATAGTGTTGGTTAGCACTTAAGTACAAAGAGTGCTAAAAATAAATAAACAAATTTGTTTGGAGGTTACTAGATTATGATTAAGCCTTTAGGAGATCGTGTCGTATTGCAAGTTGAGGCAGAGCCAGAACAAAGTGTTGGTGGTATCTACATTGCTTCTAATGCGCAAGAAAAGTCAGTAAAAGGAATCGTTGTTGCTGTTTCAGAGCAATCAATTGGTGAATTGACTGCGCCCCAAGCGGTTAAAGTTGGTGATGAAGTGATTTTTGATAAGTACGCTGGATCAGAACTTTCAGTTGATGGTCAAGATTATCTTGTTCTTCACGAGAAAGACCTTGTTGCCATTGTTTAAAATAAACAATAAAAAAATTAAGTTAAAAGATTAAAATTAATAGATTAATAGAGGTGAATACTTATGGCAAAAGATATTAAGTTTTCAGAAGATGCACGTTCAAAGATGCAAGCTGGTGTTGACCAACTTGCTGATACAGTAAAGACGACAATTGGACCAAAGGGTCGTAATGTTGTGATTGAAGAAGGCTACGGAGCACCTACTATTACAAACGATGGTGTTACAATCGCCAAGTCAGTTGAACTTGAAGATCACTTTGAAAACATGGGTGCAAAGCTTGTTTCTGAAGTCGCTTCAAAGACTAATGACATTGCTGGTGATGGAACGACTACTGCAACTGTGCTAACCCAAGCTATTGTTAATGAGGGTATGAAGAACGTCACCGCTGGTGCTAACCCAGTTGGCGTTCGTCGCGGAATTGAAAAGGCGACAGAGGCTGCCGTTTCAGCTTTGCACGACATGTCAAAGACAGTATCAACTAAGGATGAAGTAGCACAAATTGCTTCAATCTCTGCTGCAAACGAAGAAGTTGGTAGTTTGATTGCTGATGCTATGGATAAGGTTGGTAACGACGGTGTTATCACGATTGAAGAGTCTAAGGGAATCGATACAACTTTGGATGTCGTTGAAGGAATGCAATTTGATCGTGGTTACATGTCACAATACATGGTCACTGATGAAAACAAGATGGAAGCTTCATTGGACAATCCTTACATCTTGATTACTGACAAGAAGATTGCCAACATTCAAGACATTTTGCCTTTGCTACAAGGTGTCGTTGAGCAAGGTCGTTCATTGTTGATTATCGCTGATGATATTACTGGTGAGGCTTTGCCAACGCTTGTTTTGAACAAGATGCGTGGAACCTTTAATGTTGTTGCGGTTAAGGCGCCTGGCTTCGGTGATCGTCGTAAGGAACAATTACAAGATATTGCGATCCTAACCGGTGGAACAGTTATTACAGATGATTTAGGTTTGAACTTGAAGGATGCAACAATTGCACAACTTGGACAAGCTGCTAAGGTTACTGTAACTAAGGATTCAACAACCATTGTTGAAGGAGCTGGATCAAAGGAAGCTTTGACTGAACGTGTTGACCTTCTTAAGAAGCAAATCTCAGAGACAACATCTGACTTTGATCGTGAGAAGTTGCAAGAACGTCTTGCTAAGTTGGCAGGTGGTGTTGCTGTCATCAACGTTGGTGCTGCTACTGAAACTGAATTGAAGGAACGTAAGTACCGAATCGAAGATGCTTTGAACGCAACCCGTGCCGCTGTTGAAGAAGGTTTCGTTGCTGGTGGTGGAACTGCATTGGTAAATGCAATCCCTGCTGTGGCAGCCCTTTCTGAAGAAGGGGACGTACAAACAGGTATCAATATCGTAAAGCGTGCCCTTGAAGAGCCAGTACGTCAAATTGCTGAAAATGCCGGAGTTGAAGGTTCAGTTGTGGTTAACCAATTGAAGGAACAAGCTCAAGGTACTGGTTACAATGCCGCCACTGGTGAGTGGGTAGATATGATTGATGCTGGTATTGTTGACCCAACTAAGGTAACCCGTTCTGCTTTGCAAAATGCCGCCTCAGTTTCAGCTTTGTTGTTGACAACTGAAGCTGTTGTCGCTGAGCAACCACATGATGATGCACCTGCCGCACCAGCTGCACAACCTGGTATGGGTGGAATGATGTAATTTAAATACCCTTGTGTATTTCATTAAAACGTTACGTAATTTTACGTAGCGTTTTTTTGTTTAAAAATAAAAAAACCAAGCATAGACAAGTGACGTCGATAGCACTACAATAGCCAGTGTTAAGAAAATAAAGGATAGGAATAGGAAAGAGAATATGTGGCGTTTTGTGAAGCGTTTATTGATTGGTAAACCATTGAGGACACTTGATGAGGGCTCTCAACAATTGACGCGAACGAAAGCATTGGCGTTGTTATCTTCGGATGCACTTTCATCAGTGGCATACGGAACGGAGCAAATTACAACAGCATTACTCGCTGCTGGAACCGTTGCCCTATGGTGGCAACTCCCAATTGCTGGACTAGTGATCATTTTATTAGCAGCGATAGTCCTATCATACCGTCAAATTATTAAGGCGTACCCCGGTGGTGGAGGTGCCTATGTGGTAACCTCGCAAAATTGGGGACGAAAAGCTGGTTTGGTGGCCGGTGGTTCCTTGTTGGTTGATTATATGTTGACCGTCGCCGTTTCGGTGGCGTCAGGAACTGAAGCGATTACTTCCGCCGTCCCGGCTGTACGGCCGTATTCAGTGGTCATTGCAGTGTTGATGATTTTGTTGCTGATGGCAATTAACTTGCGTGGGGTTCGTGAATCGGCAGGCTTTTTGACCGTTCCAGTTTACTTTTTCATTGTGATGATGTTGCTGTTGATTGGCTTTGGATTTTTTAATATCGTAACGGGTCGCACTGCTTACCATGCTACTGCGGCAGTAGGTACCAGTTTTGCTGGTGCTACACCACTTTTGTTTATGTTGGCTTTCTCGAGTGGATCGTCATCATTGACTGGAGTTGAAGCAATTTCAAATGCGGTGCCTAATTTTAAAAAGCCAAAAGCAAAAAATGCTGCTGCAACTTTGGGAATCATGGCTTTGATTTTGGGGCTGTTCTTTGGTGGCATTACGTTCATGTCATACTGGTTCGGCGTTATTCCTACTGCGCATGTAATGGTACTTTCGCAAATTGGCGAAATGGCGTTCGGGCACGGTTTGCTTTTCTATGTATTTCAAGTATCGACGGCGATGATTTTAGCGGTTGCGGCAAACACAGGTTTCTCTGCCTTTCCACAACTGGCCTATAACTTGGCAAAAGATAAATTCATGCCTCATATTTACTTGGATAAGGGTGATCGTCTGAGCTATTCAAATGGGATTATGTCGTTAGCGATTGGTGCTGTTTTACTTGTTATTATTTTTAACGGGTCAACCGAACGATTGATTCCATTGTATGCGATTGGCGTTTTCGTTCCTTTCACATTGTCTCAATCAGGTATGATTAAGCATTGGCTTAGTCATCGTGAGGGGCATTGGCAAGGGAAAATTGCGATTAATTTTGTTGGTGCCACAATTTCTGCAATTTTAGTTGTTTCGTTGATGGTGTTACATTTTGGCTCAGTTTGGCCATATTTCATCATTATGCCAATATTAATCAAACTGTTTTTGAAGATTAACCAGCATTATCGTTTGGTTGCCAAGCAGTTGCGGATTATTTCTGAGCAACCGGTCAAACGCCATGCCTATACTGGATCAACGGTGATTGTGATGGTCTCAAATCTAACGCGTGTGACTGCGGAAGCGGTTGACTACGCAAAGTCAATTGGTGATTTAGTGATTGCGATGCATGTTTCCTTTGACTCTCACCCTGAAAAAGAACACAAACTAAGTGAAGAATTTAAAAAAGAATTCCCGGATATTCGTTATGTTGATATTCACTCTTCATATCGTTCGATTACTGAACCGGCAGTACGCTTTGTAGATGAAATTACAAAGGGTGCGGAAGAACGTAATCATTCGGTGACGATTTTGATTCCACGATTTGTGCCAAAGCATTCATGGCAAAATGCCTTGCATAATCAAAATAGTATTCGGTTACACAATGCACTAGCTAATCGAAATGTGATTGTTTCAATGTATTATTACCATCTAAAGGAATAACTTCTGGGCTCGTATTTACACTACGAGCCTTTTTATTTGTTATACTGTTACAAACGCTTTATGAGCGAGAGGAGATAACATGAGCAGCAAGTTAATCAATCAAGTGCAACAAGAACTGAGCTTGATGCGAGAAGAAATGCAGGCGGGTGAATTATATGAATCATTAGGACTGCGCGTCGGCGAGCTGCTAGATGATTTAGGAGACAAGGATCCGGCGACGGCCATTGACCAATTAGACGACTATGAAGTAGAACTAATTGTGGAAACGGGTACCCGGCTTCAACGAGGATTACTTGCGAATAAATTGCAAAGTGTTTCAGATGATGATTTGGCGATTTTAGTCAATGGTTTAGGTCAAATTGATCCTGAGGTTCGTGAAGATATGTCTTTGAATGTCTTGATGCAACTCATTCAAAACCAGTTACTGACAACGGAGCAACTCTTAACGTTAAATGCACATGTTTTTCGCCCTGAAGTTTTATACTTTCATTTGCTAGAACAAGATAATGATGGCGTTTTTTTGCGTTCATTTAATCTATGCCTGGTATCAATTATGAAATTGTGGGAGCATCCGTTACCATACACGAAACGGGATTACGATCGTATGGTTGAGTTGTTAGCGACATATGTTGCATTAGAAACGGATACCCGGGGCTTTGTTGATGGTAAAGGTAATATTCGCGCCTTTTTACACATCGGACATGTTTTAGATGCATTTAATTTTGATGAACAACTCATGCGACTTGATAAAATATTCTTATTTACAATCATGTTAGAGCGATATAAGCGGCTCAAGACACCACTTGTGATGGGCGAAGAGCAACGAATTGCAGCCTATTTGGTTAATTTAATGGCGCTTGATCAGCTTTACGTTGATTACGTTCTATCAACGTTGAAGCAAATGCGTCAAGAAGTAATGGTTTTGGGTGAGCCTAAGAATGAAGGTGATTGGCATCGTGTCCATAATCAACGTCGCTTGATGGATGCACTGATGCTCAATGAAAAAACGCCCACAAGTATTACTAATTACTTAAAAGATTTGAATTTTTTCTAGTTTGTGACCCGCAAGAAAAATAAGCGTGTTATACTTGAGTTTCGGAAAACACAGTTGAAGTTAAAAGAATAGTAGGAGAAAAAACACATGGCAGAAAAACTGCATATTGCATTGTTGTTCGGTGGTAATTCATCAGAACACGATGTTTCAAAGCGTTCAGCATTAAACATTTACCAAGCAATGGATAAGAACAAGTATGACGTTGATGTCTTCTTGGTTTCAAAGAATGGAACAGTGATTAACCCAACTGATTCAATGCGCGTCTTACAAGGGGAACCTGAAGACGGAATCGTTGAAGCGGCTGAAGCAGCGCTTGATCCACATAACCCATTGGCACCTTTGATGGCCCTAACAGACTTGAAGGATGTTGATTTATTCTACCCCGTTATTCATGGTAACTTGGGTGAAGATGGAACACTACAGTCATTGTTCCGTTTGTTGAAAAAGCCATATATTGGTGCTGGTCCTGCCGCATCTGCTATGGCCTTTGACAAGGACTTGACAAAGCGTATTTTGAACCAAGCGGGTATCCGTAATACAAACTATGTGCTATTAACTGACCAAAACTACACTTCATACACATATGATGATGTTGTTAAGGAAGTTGGAACAGAGGTTTTGTTTGTTAAGGCAGCTAAGCAAGGTTCTTCTGTTGGAATTCACCGTGTTACGAATGCACAAGAATTTACAGAAGGGGTTGCTGATGCTTTCCAATACGACTATAAAGTTTTGGTAGAAGCATCAATTGACCAACCACGTGAAATTGAAATTTCAATTTTGGGTAACGAACAACCACGTGCTTCTAAGCTTGGTGCCGTTGTGGTGCCAAAAGAAGATGTTTGGTATGACTACAACAACAAATTCGTTGATGCTTCAGGGGTTGCCTTTGATTTGCCTGTTGAATTAGATGATGATCTTGCTGAAGAAATTACAACCATGGCCCTAGATGCATATAAGGCCTTAGGTCTTGTTGGTCTAACACGTATGGACTTCTTGGTTGATAAGAATGGTGTGCCATATTTGGGAGAACCTAACACATTGCCTGGTTTCACAAATATTTCACTTTACCCACAAATGTGGGAAGTTTCTGGCTTGAGTTACTCACAATTAATCGATGAAATCATTGATTATGGTTTGGCAGAATTTGAACGTAATAACAAGTTGTCATACGATTTCATTGCTTTGGGTGATGAAAAAGTTGGACAAAAAAATTACAACGCAGAACGTGCAGAATAGTGACTAACATAAAGACCGATGGAATTGTTCCATCGGTCTTTTATCATGTTTGGGGAGCTTTCTTCAGTCGACGATTTAGCGTATAATATAAACTAAGACTATAGACAAAAAAGGATTTAAAATGACTGAATCATTTACACCAACATGGATGTTAGATGCAATTTACCATCTCACACCCGAACAATTAAATGCCCAAGGGATTAAAGCGGTGTTAACGGATTTAGATAATACGTTAATTGCTTGGAATAATCCAGATGGAACACCTGAATTACATGATTGGCTTGATGAAATGCGTGCAGCAGGTATTACAGTGATGATTGTTTCAAACAATTCTGCTGATCGTGTTGAACGTGTGGCTAAACCATTAGACTTACCGTTCGTTTCACGAGCGCTTAAGCCAAATACAAAAGGACTTAAAGAAGCACAACATGCACTAGACTTAGAACCAAATGAGTTAGTGATGGTTGGCGATCAATTGCTGACTGACGTATGGGCTTCAAATCGAGCCGGTATTCGCAGCATTCTAGTAAAGCCGTTGATTGAAACCGACCAATGGAATACCAAAATTAACCGATTTTTTGAAAAAGGCTTAAAAAAGCGGGTAATGAAAAAGCACCCAGACATGACATGGAGGACTTCAATTGATTAACGAAGCAGAGATTGCGGAATATTTAGAAGATGATTTGCGTTGTATTGGATGTGGCGCAAAAATTCAAACGACAGATCCTGACGCGATTGGCTATACGCCAATGTCGGCTTTGAAAAAGGGATTCGAGAATGAGGAAATCTTGTGTAAAAGATGTTTCCGTTTGCGTCATTATAACGAGATTCAACCAGTTAGTTTGACTGATGACGATTTTCGCCGTTTGTTAGATCAAATCTCACAAACGGATTCACTGGTTGTTTACGTGATGGATGTATTTGATTTTTCAGGTTCACTGATTCCTGGTTTGCACCGTTTTGTGGGGGATAATCCAGTCATCTTAGTGGGAAATAAAATCGATATTTTGCCACGTTCACTCCGTCGTTCAAAAATCAAAGATTGGATGCGTCAGCAGGCAAATATTGCAGGACTTCGACCCGATGATATTGCGTTGACGTCTGGTAAAAACGGAGACGATGTACCTGCATTACTTGAAATGATTGAACGTTACCGAGATGGTCGTGATGTTTACGTCGTAGGGGTTACTAACGTTGGTAAATCAACTTTGATCAATCAAATCATCAAAGAGGTTACTGGTGAACGTCAAGATGTTATCACGACGTCACGTTTCCCAGGAACGACGCTTGATCGAATTGAAATCCCTTTGGATGATCACTCTTCAATTATTGATACACCGGGAATCATTCATCAAGATCAAATGGCGCACTATTTGACACCGAAGGACTTGAAATATGTTTCTCCACAAAAGGAACTAAAGCCAAGGACATACCAATTAAACCCAGGTCAAACGATTTTTGCTGGAGCATTGGCCCGTTTTGATTTTGTACAAGGTGAAAAAGGTGGCTTTACAGCCTATTTTGAGAACAACTTAATGTTGCACCGTACGAAGTTGGAGAAGGCAGATGCCTTTTATGAGCAACATGCTGGTGAATTATTGGCACCTCCTGAGGCGGAACACTTGGCAGATTTGCCTCCATTGCAACGCCATGAATTTAAAACAACACAAAAAACAGATATTGTGATTGACGGCTTAGGTTGGGTGACAGTCCCAGCTAATTCCGTAGTTGCAGCTTGGGCGCCTAAGGGCGTATCTGTTTTGTCACGAAAGGCGATGATTTAAACATGATTGAACTTAGAGGAAAACAAAAGCGTTATTTACGTGCATCTGCCCACGACATGCGTCCGCTATTCAGTATTGGAAAGCAAGGCATGACTGAAAATTGGCTTGACCAACTAGGTGATGCGATTGATAAGCGTGAATTATTTAAGGTAAATATTTTGCCAAACTCAGATGTTACTGTGGCTGAATTAAAGGAGTTTATTGAAGCAAACTCTGATATTCAAGTTGTGCAATCGATTGGACACACTTTAGTGTTGTTTGGTGAATCAAATGATAAAGATCGACGTCACTATTCAGCTGAGGTTCGACATATTTAACAGATAGCATAGGCTGAGGTAGCATGATGCAAATTAAGACGAAAATTCAAGTAGAAGCAACAGCGGTAACAGACGACGCACCACTAAAGGTGGGTATTTTAGGTGGAACACTTAATCCGCCACATTATGGTCACTTGATGATTGGAGAGCAAGTTGCTGATCAATTACACTTAGATCAGATTCGATTTATGCCCAATGCATTGCCACCGCATGTAGATGAGAAAAAAACAATCGATGCAAAAGATCGAGTGAACATGGTGCGTGCAGCCATTATGGGGAATCGACAATTTGATATTGAATTGAGCGAGGTGCTCCGTGGGGGAAAAAGCTATACGTATGATACGATGGCTGCCCTCAAAGAAGCCCACCCAAATGTTGAGTATTACTTTATCATTGGTGGGGATGAGGTAGCCTATCTACCAACTTGGCATCGAATTGATGAACTGCTTGAATTAGTTCACTTTGTGGGCGTCCACCGTAAAGGACAGCCAACTGAGACGGACTACCCAGTCGAATGGGTTGAAATGCCTCAGCTTGAAATTAGTTCAACCGACATCCGTCAACGAATTGCCGAGCATCGCTCAGTAAGGTATATGGTTCCCGATATGGTAGCAGCTTATATTTTCAAGGAAGGATTATATTTAAATGACTGATACAATTAGCTTTCCAGTTTATACAGATAAGTATTTTTCCGGAACACGAGAAGATTTAATTAAGCTTGTTGAAGCACAAGTTTCAACATATCGTTTTGAGCATATTCTTCGTGTTGAAAAGATGGCTTTACAACTTGCTGAAAAATGGCAGGTTAATCCTGAAAAGGCTTCGATTGCTGCCTTAACGCATGATTATGCTAAAGAACGTTCTGATGCTGATTTTTTGGCGGTCATTGATGCTAAACACTTAGACTCAGACCTAAAAAACTGGGGTAACTATCTCTGGCATGGCGTTGTGGGGGCCGAAATGGTCCATGATGAGCTAGCCATTTCGGATCAGGATATTCTCGATGCAATTCGGCAACATACAACTGGGGCGGCCTATATGACAACGTTGAGCCAAATTATCTACATGGCGGATTACGTTGAGGCTGGCCGTGATTTTCCCGGGGTGACCGAAGTACGTCAGCTAGCTTTTGATGATTTAGCAGCTAGCGTTGGTTGGCAAACACGTCACACCCTTGAATTTTTATTACAGAAACAGGGTCCCATTTATCCGGGAACCATGACAACATACAACGAATGGAGTACGAAATAATATGGCAGAATCAAAAATGTTAGAAGTGGCAGTTAAAGCTGCTGATAGTAAGCGCGCTGAGGATATCGTCGCATTAGATTTAGAAGGCATTAGCTTTATTGCTGATGAATACCTTATCATGCAAGCACCAACAGAACGTCAAGTTTTGGCAATTGCTGATGAAATTGTTGATCAAATGGAAAAAGCTGGTTTTGCTTTGACACGTCAAGAAGGACGTCGTGAAGGACAATGGGTGTTGTTGGACTACGGTGATTTGATTGTACACATCTTTAAGAATGATGTTCGTCATTTCTATAACCTTGAAAAGCTTTGGGGTGATGCACCAGAAATTGATATTTCTGACTGGGTGGAAGAGGATTCATTCTAATGAATTATGGCACTTTTGCGAGTCTTTATGATCAACTGTTTGACGAAGCGGCCTATGAGGATTGGTTTGCGTATGCGCAAAATACAATCAAAAAACCACAAGGTCGCTTGCTTGAATTAGCAGGGGGCGCCGGTCGATTGGCCATTATGCTCAAGCAAGCAGGCTACCCTGAAGTGTTTAATTTTGATTTATCATCTGAAATGTTAAGTCTTGCAATGACACATGCTCAGGAAGCTGACGTTGAGCTGCCATTGATTGAAGGTGACATGCGTGAATGGTCAGATTTGGATTTGAACTTTCAAACCATTACGTGTTTTGCTGACTCATTGAATTACTTAGCGAACCCTGCTGAACTTAAGCAAACATTTCAACAAGTATATGATCATTTGGAATCAGATGGGCAATTCTTATTTGATGTGATTACACCAATTCAAACAGATGAAGTCTATCCAGGCTATATGTATAATTGGCATGATGATGAAACTGCCTTCATGTGGTCATCATATGGGGTAGAAGATGAAAAGCATACGGTTGAACATGAGTTAACGTTCTTTGTGTATGAGGAAGAAATTGATGGTTACCGTCAACTTCAAGAGTTACATACAGAAAAGACATACGCACTTAAGGTCTATCAAGACTTATTGGCAGAAGTTGGCTTTAAGCATGTTGAAGTGACCGCAGACTTTGGTCGATCAGAACAAGTTGATCAAGCGACCCGCTGGTTCTTCAACGTCACTAAGGGGTAAACTAGCATGCATGCGGTTGGATTGATAACGGAATATAATCCATTTCATAATGGTCATCTATATCATGTACAAGAGGCTAAACGCGTCACCGATGCGGATGCGGTAGTGGCAGTGATGAGCGGTAATTTTGTACAACGTGGGATGCCAGCTGTAATGGATAAGTGGCAGCGAACAGCGTTAGCGCTGGAGGGTGGCGTGAATTTAGTGGTTGAATTACCCATTGCTTTCGCTGTACAGCCAGCGCATCTTTTTGCACGTGGTGCTGTAATGTTATTGGCAGACCTACAAGTTGAAACGATTGTGTTTGGCGCTGAACATGCAGAGTTGGATTTTATGGGGTTAGCCCAGCAAGCACATGCCACGTTAGCCGATTCGGAACACTTTAAACAAGATTATACGAAAACGTATGCGACCCAATTTAATGATGTGATTGAAGCGTTGGTCGGTTATCGAATTGAAAGTCCAAACGATTTGTTGGGGTTTGCGTATGCTAATGCAGTCATTGAACTTGGCCTACAGGGTGAAATAAGTTTGCATCCCATCCAACGAAAGCAAGCACAATATCACGATCGTGAGCTTGATCAAAACACTGAAGTGGCGAGTGCAACGGCACTACGATTAGCTAGTGGTCAGTCAGTTGCCCAATTAAAGCAATATATGTCAACCACGGGTGCAACTGCTCTGGCAAGAGGGGGGCAAGTTGTACCAATTGATGAGGCATGGCTGACGAGTCTATTGTTTAAGGTACGCACAACGCCTGTTACGGGACTTGAGCAAATTTACCAATTGAACGACGGATTGGCCTATCGTTTAAAAGCTTTAGCTGAAAAAAAACAGTATCAGACAGTTGCGGATCTTTTAGATGATTTCAAATCTAAAAGATATACGCGGTCACGGCTTAGCCGAACCCTGTTATACGTATTATTAAATATGACACAAGTTGAGGTGATGACTGCGCTTAACCAACCTTATTTAAGAATTTTAGGTCAAGACCAGGTTGGCCGAAAATATCTGAAGTATATTCGTGATTTGACGCAACTCCCTGTGATTAATCGGGTCAGTCATCAGGATGTACAAACAATCATGGCCCTTGATTATCGGGCGGGGATGATTTATCAGCTGTTTACACGGCCGGAATTTGATCAGTCTCCCCAAGATACGGGGCGTATTCCAATATATTTTGAGAGGTGAACATAATGAAATGGCATTTTGCTGAGTTACAGAATTATAAAAATGAACCTTTAATGGTCGATGAAACGCTCGATCTAAAAGGACCAATGTTAGAGAAATTCTCGGATGTGATTTTAGATATTGAACCGATTCATGTGACAGGTTATATTCAAGCTGATCGAGACGATTTGCTCATTCATTTACATTTAGCTACAACAATTGTCACCCCATCAAGTCGTTCATTGACACCAGTTGAATTGCCTCTAGAGACAGATATGGATGAAATCTATATCCAGGAAGCAGCGCACGCCGATCGCTATGAAGACGATGAAACCATTATCTTAGTTGAGCATGATTTAATTGATTTTGATGAAGCGATTATGGAGTCAATTGTGGTTTCGGTACCTATGCAAGTTCTTTCTGAAACAGAAAAAGAAACAGATGAAATGCCTTCTGGAAAAGATTGGGAAGTTATTTCTGAAGATGCTTACGCTGCTAGAAAGGCTGAAGATCCTGAAGCGAAACATACCCCATTGGCTGGCTTAGCTGATTTATTGAATGATGATGAATAACGATTTGACGCTTATTGGTATTCAAACACCGGTGAGCGTTTTTCAATACCACATGCTTGGATGGAAAGCGGGGAATTATGGCAAAAAAAGCAACAACGACGCCCATGATGGCACAGTATAATGAAATTAAGGCGCAGTACCCTGATGCATTTTTATTCTATCGACTGGGTGATTTTTATGAGTTGTTTAATGAGGATGCAGTCAAGGGATCACAAATTCTTGAATTGACGCTAACACAGCGCAATAAAAATTCAGAAAATCCAATTCCGATGGCAGGTGTGCCACACCATGCTGCACAAAACTATATCGATATCTTGGTGGATCAAGGTTATAAGGTCGCCGTAGTTGAGCAAATGGAGAACCCAGCTGATGCTGAGGGAATGGTTAAACGCGAGGTCGTCCAACTGGTTACACCAGGGACGCGGATGAAAGACTCTGCAGATGCGGCTAAGGAAAACAACTACTTAGTTGGTTTGACCATGGCGGATGACCATCAACATTTTGGATTAGCGTATGCTGATTTATCAACCGGTGAGCTAAAGGTCACTCGTGTTCAAACAGTGAGTGCTGTTTTGAATGAATTAAGTCGCTTAGAGACAAAAGAAATCGTCACAACTGGAGATTTACCCGATGATTTGAATGCAACGTTGACTAATTTAGGAATTTTAAAATCAAAGCAAACAGAATTTTTAAACAATGCGGAAGTTTCATATTTGAATCAAAATCTGAGTGATGATTTAGAAATTAAAACGACCAATTTGTTGTTGAGTTATTTATTTACAACGCAAAAGCGTTCATTAGATCACCTACAAATTGCACAACCATATGAAGTAGCCCAATTCTTAAAACTTGACCGTAATTCAAGAGCAAATCTTGAAATTACAACTAATTTACGGACACAAAAACGTTCGGGAACATTGCTTTGGCTTTTGGATAATACCAAGACAGCCATGGGTGGTCGAATGTTGAAGCAATGGCTTGAGCAACCGCTTTTAGACCGTTCAACGCTTGAGCAACGTTATGATAAGATTGCCATCCTAATTGATGAATACTTTACTCGGGCAGCTTTGCAAGAAAAGTTACAACAGGTATATGACTTGGAACGTTTAGCCGGACGGATAGCATATGGGACAGCTAACGGACGCGATTTGTTGCAACTGCGCAATTCATTACGAGCGATGCCTGAAATTATTGATTTATTAGCGGACCTCGATCAAACGATTTTTGGTGACTTTATAAAACAACTCGATCCGGTTTCGGATTTAGAGACATTAATTACTGAAGCAATTGATGATGATGCGCCTATCTCAGTGACGGATGGTGGCCTAATCAAGAGTGGCTTTAATCAACAACTCGATAGTTATCGAAAAGTCACAACAAATGGTAAGCAATGGTTGGCTGATTTAGAAGCAACTGAACGTGAGGCCACTGGTATTAATTCGCTAAAAATTGGGTACAATAAGGTTTTTGGGTACTATATCGAGGTGACCAAGGCCAATATTGATAAACTAGATTCGGAACGTTATACCCGAAAACAAACCCTGGTGAACGCTGAACGTTTCATCACACCAGAATTGAAAGAGCATGAGCAAGAAATTCTTGAAGCACAAACAGAATCGAGTGACCTAGAATATCGTTTGTTCGTTGAAGTTCGCGATACAATTAAAACGAATATTGCTCGAATTCAGCAGTTAGCCAATGCGATTTCAACCTTGGATGTCTTACTTTCATTGGCAACAGTGGCAGAAGATTACCATTTTGTCCGTCCAGAACTTACCGATGAAGAAATCATTGATATCAAAGATGGACGTCATCCGGTAGTTGAAAAAGTATTGGGGCATCAAAGTTATGTTGCCAATGATGTGACCATGTCACCAGATGATTTGATTTTATTGATTACTGGTCCAAACATGTCAGGTAAATCAACTTACATGCGTCAATTAGCTTTGACTGTCGTCATGGCACAAATTGGTTCATTTGTACCAGCAAGTTCAGCAAAGTTACCAATTTTCGATCAAATCTTTACGCGAATTGGCGCAGCCGACGATTTGATTTCTGGGAATTCAACTTTCATGGTTGAGATGGCTGAAGCCAATACAGCTCTTCAGAATGCGACAAGTCATTCACTGATTCTTTTTGATGAACTTGGGCGTGGAACGGCGACATATGATGGTATGGCTCTAGCCCAAGCAATTATTGAGTATGTCCATGCGCATACGCATGCAAAAACGCTCTTTTCGACCCACTATCATGAATTAACTGAATTGGCAGAGTCACTGCCACATTTACGTAATATTCATGTTGGTGCAACTGAAGAGAATGGTGAATTGGTCTTTTCACATAAAATTTTAGATGGTCCAGCTGACCAAAGTTATGGTATTAATGTGGCGAAGCTTGCTGGATTACCAGATTCCCTCATCAGCCGGGCGACAGAGATTCTGCATGGGTTAGAAGCTCAGGGCGCAAGTGTGAGTGAGACGGGAAATGAACCTGAACATTTAGCAGAGCCGAGTGCAGTGTATCAAGCACAATCGGTCGCAGCAGTGTCTGAACCTGTGGACACCACTGATGATCAATTGGATTTATTCCAAATTGAAACTAGTCAACAAGGTCAAATGGTGGCCGAAGAAGTTCAAAATTTGAATTTAGCAACGCTAACACCACTAGAAGCCATGATGAAGATTAATCAATGGCAAAACCAATTACGTGAATAACGAGGAAGGAGGGCAGGATGACGCAAATTCAAGTCTTATCAGAAAATTTGTCGAATCAAATTGCAGCAGGTGAAGTGATTGAACGACCAGCATCGGTTGTTAAAGAGCTGGCTGAAAATGCAATTGATGCCCAAGCGCAACATATTGATATTTTAGTTGAAGATGCCGGTATAAAATCAATTCGTGTGATTGATGACGGTAACGGTATTCCTGAAACAGAAGTTTTGAAGGCTTTTGAACGTCATGCGACATCTAAAATCACCTCAAGGCATGATTTGTTTCGGATTAACTCGTTAGGCTTTCGTGGTGAGGCCCTTCCTTCGATTGCATCTGTTAGTGATGTTGTTTTGAAAACGGCCACGGCAGATCAGGATGCTGGGAAGCTGGTTCACATTCGTGGTGGTGAAGTTCAAGAAGAGACAGGGACAACTGCTCGTAAAGGAACAGACATTACTGTGAATGACGTGTTTTATAACACGCCAGCACGGTTAAAGTATTTGAAATCACAATCAACTGAACTTTCAAAAATTGTAGATGTGGTTAATCGCTTGGCCTTAAGTCACCCGGATGTTAGTTTCCATTTAGTGCATCAAAAGAAAGAACTCTTACGAACATCGGGAAATGGTGAGCTACAGCAAGTGGTAGCAGCAGTCTATGGAATTCAGCAGGCACGTAAAATGATTGCGTTTAGTGCTGAGGATGACGATTTTAAAATTAATGGACTAACATCATTACCTGAGTTAACGCGGGCTAACCGTTCATATATTTCTTTAATTATTAATGGTCGATATATTAAAAACTATCAATTATCAAATGCTGTTGTAAAAGGGTATGGTTCAAAATTGATGGTGGGGCGTTTTCCAATAAGCGTGTTGGAAATTGAAATGGATCCGTTATTGATTGACGTAAACGTACACCCGCAAAAGCACGAAGTGCGTTTATCTAAAGAAACTGAATTAGTCGCGTTAATTGAAAACACAATCTATAATCGGATTGCCCAAGAAAATCTCGTTCCAAACGCCTATCAAAATTATTTAGGCGAAGCGACAACTCAAGCAAATGATGATTTTGTGAGTCGGCTGAACGAAACATCCGCACCGTTCCGTTCCGAAGCACAGCCATCCATTGATGTTGCACCAGAAGTTGTACCTGAGGTAGAGGTACAGCCTGAGTCAGAACCGATGGTGAAATCTGATCAGGTCATTGAACCAATTACGGTGACGACGCAATCAGATTTAACGCAAACGGATGTCCAAGCATTTGCTGCACGATATGCACATCCAGCTTCAGCCTTTGATGATGTTATCGCTGATACAGGTGTATCAGGTGCAACGTACGCAGGACAACAAGAAGAACTGGATTTTCAAACGACAACTCAAGCCGAGCGAACAGGCTTGCCAGAATTGAGTTATTTTGGGCAAATGCATGGAACCTTTTTGTTTGCCCAGGGGCCTGAAGGTCTTTACATGATTGATCAACATGCAGCTCAAGAACGGATTAAGTACGAGTATTATCGTGATGAAATTGCTAAGGAAGGTCTCGAGAGTCAACGTTTGTTGGTACCTATTGTTTTGGAATATGCCACTGCGGATGCATTGAAAATTTCTGGACAACTAGATGAGTTAGCTGACTTGGGGATTCATTTAGAGCCATTTGGGACGAATACATTCATTATGCATGATCATCCAGCCTGGTTCCCAGTTGGTCAAGAGGAAGCAACGGTCCGTGAAATGATTGACTGGCTCTTGCGGGATGGGACATTGACGCTCGCCCAGTTTAGAGAGCGAACGGCAATTATGATGGCCTGCAAGCGGTCAATCAAGGCGCACTGGGCCTTGAACGATTATGAGGCTCAAGGATTGTTAGATCAATTGCGTGAAACGAAGAACCCATATAATTGTCCGCATGGTCGCCCTGTGATGGTGACGTTTACCATGAGCGACATGGAAAAAATGTTTAAACGGATTCAAGATTCACACGAATCATGGGTTGAATATGATGAACATCCATTCTAAGGAAAGCAGGGAGAGCTAAATGCTAAAAGCACGGGTTATGTTCGCGACGATTACGGGGAATAATGAGGCTGTGGCGAACATTATTGTCAAAGCCTTCGAGAAGGCAGCAGTCGATGTTACTCGCGAACAAATTGAATTAATTGATCCGCATACGATTACTAAAGCGAATACCGATATTTTAGTCTTGGTTCCCTACACATTTGACTTGGGATCAATTCCTGATGAAGCGCTGGATTTTTATGATGATTTAGCCGAAGTGCAGTTACCAGAGATTGTATATGGAGTGGCTGGCTCAGGTGATGATTATTATGGAAAAGATTATTGTACAGCGGTTGATACTTTTGAAGCGCGTTTAGCCGAAACTGGTGCTAAACAAGGGGCTCCGGGCGTGAAGGTAAATTTGTATCCTGATCAAACAGATGCCGAACATTTGCAGGCCTTTGTCAAAAGGCTATTGGCTAACTTTAAAAATTAGTTTAATTGGTCCTTTTCTTTTAAAAAAAGTGTGCGTATAATAATAATCAAATAGAACGTTGACGAAGATATGTCGTAGAAATCACAACTTGTTTAGAGAGTCCTAGTGGGTGGAAATGGACCAGGTTGTTTTTACGGTACTCCTTCCGAGTCAGCTGGTAAACCAGTTGCGTATTCTCGCGTTAAGAGAACTAGAGTGTTGGCCTAATTTTTGATTACGCTAACTGAACTCGGGTGGTACCACGTAAAAGACGTCCCGTTATGTTACATATACTATGTAGCATAACGGGATTTTTTTATGGCAGAATCAGTCAACAAATATAATCTAAGGAGCATGAACAAATGGCAGAAGTAAACTTAACATTTCCAGATGGTGCAGTGAAAACATATGCTGCTGGAACAACGCCACTTGAAATTGCCAATGGCATTGCCAAGTCACTTGCTAAAAAGGCTGTGACGGCCAAGTTAAATGGTAATTATGTTGGTATGAACGATGAAGTTTTGGAAGATGGTGATTTTGAATTAGTTACCAAGGATCAACCAGAAGCGTTGCAAATTTTACGTCACTCAACATCACATCTTTTGGCACAAGCTTTGAAGCGCTTGTACCCTAACATGCACTTTGGGGTTGGACCAGCGATTGAGAATGGTTTCTACTATGATACTGATAAGCCAGATGGCCAAATCACAGTTGATCAATTCCCAGAAATCGAAAAGGTGATGCACCAAATCGTGAAGGAAAACTTACCAATCGTTTCACGCGAGATTACACGTGATGAAGCCTTGAATATGTTTAAGGATGATCCATACAAGATTGAATTGATTAACGATTTACCTGCTGATGAAAAAATTTCTATCGCTGTTCAAGGAGAGCACATCGAATTGGATAAGGGTGGACTTGTACCATCAACTGGTTGGATTAAGTTCTTCAAGTTGACTTCTGTTGCTGGAGCTTACTGGCGTGGAAAGTCTTCTAACCCAATGTTACAACGTATCTATGGAACAGCATTCTGGAACCAAGCGGATTTGGATGCTGAATTGAAGCGTCGCGAAGAAGCTAAGGAACGTGATCACCGTCGTATTGGTGCAGATCAAGATTTGTTCTTTACTTCAGCTGAAGTGGGAGCCGGTTTGCCAGTTTGGATGCCAAATGGTGCGGCTATTCGTCGAACTTTGGAACGTTACATTGTTGACCGTGAAGTCCAAGACGGTTACAAGCACGTCTACACACCAGTTATCTCAAACTTGAACTTGTACAAGCAATCAGGTCACTGGGATCACTATCGTGAAGATATGTTCCCACCAATGGATATGGGTGATGGCGAATTCCTAGAACTTCGCCCAATGAACTGTCCTTCACATATCATGGTTTATAAGCACAAGCCACGTTCATATCGTGATTTGCCTTTCCGTGTGGCTGAATTAGGCATGATGCACCGTTATGAAAAGTCTGGTGCTTTGACAGGACTTTCACGTGTTCGTGAAATGACTTTGAATGATGGACACACATTCGTGATGCCTGACCAAATCGAAGATGAATTTAAGAAGATCTTGAAGTTGATGGTCGATGTCTATAAGGACTTCGATATCACTGATTACCGTTTCCGTTTGTCATATCGTGACCCGGCAAATACTGAGAAGTATTTTGATGATGATGATATGTGGGAGAAGGCGCAAAAGATGTTGAAGGGTGCTATGGATGACATGGGCTTGGATTACTTTGAAGCCGAAGGTGAAGCAGCCTTTTATGGTCCTAAGTTGGATGTGCAAATCAAGACAGCTTTGGGTGGTGAAGAAACACTTTCAACTATCCAACTTGACTTCTTGTTGCCAGAACAATTTGATCTTGCTTATGTTGGGGCCGATGGTGAACAACACCGTCCAGTCATGATTCACCGTGGTATTATTTCAACGATGGAACGTTTCACAGCGCACCTAACTGAAATGTACAAGGGTGCGTTCCCAACATGGTTGGCACCTCAGCAAGTTCGCATCATTCCAGTTAACCGTGAAGCTCATGGCGCATATGCAGAAGAAATCAAGGATACTTTGGTTAAACAAGGTATCCGTGCTGAATACGATGATCGTAACGAAAAGATGGGTTACTTGATTCGAGATGCACAAACTTCAAAGGTGCCATATACACTGGTTGTTGGTGATGAAGAAGTGAATAACCACTCTATTACAGTTCGTCATTTCGGTTCAACAGATACTGAAATTGAATCATTCGACGAATTCCAAAAGCGTCTTTTGGCTGATATTGCTAACCATTCACGTGGTTACTTAGAAGTCGAAGCAGCACGCGACGAAAAATAAAGCGCTAAAAAGGTTCTCGCTTATGCGAGAACCTTTTTTTGTGCTTGCTTGGTATAGACCAATGTGTTATCATTGGTCTATACCACAAGGGGATTTCAGGAGGAATTATCATGAACATTATTCAAGTTGTCGATCAAAATATGGGTGGAGAAGCTGGCTTCGCTGAATTTAAAACTGCTTTGGATCAAGGGGCAAACACGTTTGGTTTAGCGACTGGTTCAACACCGGTGACTATTTATGAACAACTAACACATTCTGCACTCGATTTTAGTCAGAAGACATCAATTAACTTAGATGAATATGTTGGTCTTTCACCTGAAAATCCACAAAGTTATCACTATTTCATGCAAAAGCATTTGTTTGATGCAAAGCCTTTCCGTGAAAGTTTTGTGCCAAATGGTTTGGCTGAAGACGGTGATGCTGAAGTGAAGCGTTATGATGAAATTATTGCGGAACACCCAATTGACTTGCAATTACTTGGTCTTGGTAAAAATGGACATATTGGTTTCAATGAACCCGGAACGCCATTTGATGAAGGAACGCATCGCGTTACATTGACGCAATCAACGATTGATGCGAATGCACGTTTCTTCGAGGATGAAGCCGATGTGCCACGTTATGCATATTCAATGGGGATTGCAAGTATTATGAAGGCCAAGCACATCGTGCTCGTGGCATATGGCGAGGCTAAGGCTGATGCGGTTGCAGCAATGATTGAGGGTCCTGTAACAGAAGATGTTCCAGCTTCTGCGCTTCAAAACCACGATAATGTGACAGTCATTGTTGATGCTGCAGCTGCAAGCAAATTGAGCACACAAGCACAAATTACGCCTTTTAGTGCAAGCGTTGAATAGTCACAGGGCTTAAATTAAAAATTAAGTGATGTCTAAATTACTAGACGTCACTTTTTTTCTTTAAAACAAATATGCTAAACTATAGAGCAGAACGAATAAATTAGGAAAAGTGGTTGATAAACATGGAATTAGAAGGGAACGCACTCATTGAACGCCTTAAGCAAGACGAGGTCGTAACAAAGACGTATACAGCTGCGGATCAAAGTACGATTAATCTCGATGATCTCTTTACGTTTGTAACCGTGACGCTTGAGCAAGAGCAACTGGTAAGTGCCGAAATTGTCATCAGTGGCGATGAACCAATTCACTTGCGACTTGAATCGAATCTTATTAATCTACCGCTACGATACGTTAATAATATTAGCAAGATTGTGATCAATGACCCGGCTAAAGAAGTTAATCTTTATATGATTGTCGAGAGCCCATTTGTTTCACACTCAAAACTTCGGATTGATTACGCAGCCACGGTTTCAGCTTACTTAGATGACTTTGATTCAGTGGCAGCCAAAATTGCAAATTATTTTGATGAAAAGTTAGCCTTGATTAATGAAAATGAGGCTACTGCCAAAACGGAGGCTGAAAACGAGTCCACAGAGACGGAGCAGCAAAACGATGAGGATGCATAAGTTATGAAATATTTTCTTAAACAATGTGGTCTAGTCTTGGTTTGGGCCTTTGCGGGGTTCTTTGCCTATCAATTTTTGAGCGTATCGATCAATGTGCCCAATACAATGTTGACGTTAGAACCTGCAATATTGGGGGTCGCCTCATTATTTATGGGACCAATTGGTACGATGGGTGTTGGTTTCACCAGTCATTTTTTGTACGATAGTCTAAATTATTCAACAGTATGGTGGACTTGGATTATTACTGAAGGGGTCGCCGGATTGATGTTAGGCTTGGTGTCACGTCGCTTAGAGTTGTTGACCCGTCAACTAACGATGAAACAGATTTTACAATTTAACTTTTGGCAAGCTCTCGTGAATTTTTTGGCTTGGGGGCTAATTGCACCATTAGGGGATTACTTAATTTATAAATCAAGTTTGACGTTTGTTTTCCAGCAAGGCGTGTCCGTTGCGACGATGAATACACTGGTGATTGGTATTTTTGTCAGCTTGTTTTTGTACTTTTATCATTATTTCTTCAAATCATAAACGAATCGATGCGATGCATCGATTCTTTTTTTATCCAGGGTGAATGCCAGACCTTCGAAAAGTATGATAAAATTAGCGCATATAACTTAAATAAATGACGGGGTGAAGATGAATGGCTGAACTAATTGATGGACGTTTAATTGCAAAAGAATTACGTGCGGCAGTTAAGGCACAAGTTGAGGTCTTACAAGGGTACAATGTTGTTCCGGGCTTAGCAGTAATTCTTGTTGGGGATGATCCCGCCAGTGAAATTTATGTACGTAATAAGGGGCGTGCGGCTGAAAAAGTAGGTGTCGCTGCGCAAACAATTCGTTACGCAGCAGATTTGAGTGAAGCTGAAGTGATTGCTAAGATTGCTGAGCTTAATGCGGATCCGGCTATTGATGCCATTTTGGTACAAAGCCCACTACCAGAGCACATGAATGAACAACACATTCAAGAAGCCATTTCGCCTGAAAAAGATGTTGACGGATTTCATCCTGAAAATGTTGGTAAATTATTTGCCAATCGTCATGGGTTCTTTCCCGTTGCAAATACGCCCCGTGGTGTGATGACAATGCTACACCATGAGCATGTGGAACTTGCTGGAAAGAATGCCGTTGTCGTTGGACGTTCAGTCTTAGTGGGAACACCAATGTTCGCCTTGTTACAACGTGAAAACGCCACAGTTAGTTTGCTACACAAGTATACGCCTGATGCATTGCGTCATCAGCTATTACGTCAGGCAGATATTATTGTTGTGGCGACTGGTGTTCCAGAATTGATTAAAGCTGAAGATGTTCAACCTGGTGCCGTTGTTATTGATGTGGGGATTAACCGCATGGAAGACGGACATTTAGTAGGTGATGTTGATTTTGCGGCAGTTGAACCAATTGCCGGTAAAATTACGCCAGTACCTGGTGGAGTGGGTCCAATGACAATCGCAACACTTTTGGAAACAACCGTTGAATTGGCGGCCCAACACCATGATGTAACCTTGGAGGCAGGATGGCAGAATATTTAAGCGTTTCAATATTAACGCAATATCTCAAACGGAAATTCACCGCTGACCCTTATTTAAAGCGGGTTTATGTGACGGGTGAAATTTCGAATTTTCGGCCACGTCGAGGACATCAATATTTTTCGCTGAAAGATGAATCAGCGGTTATTAATGCCACGATGTTTAAGAATGTTTTTGATAAGTTAGCCTTCCAACTTGAACCGGGGATGAAAGTTAACGTCATCGGCCACCTAGATTTATATGGTCCGAATGGATCGTATAGTTTAATTGTTGAAAAAATTGAACCGGATGGTGTTGGAGCGCTTTATCAAGCGTACGAACAACTAAAGCAAAAATTACAAGCAGAAGGTTTGTTTGCGCAACTACAACGACCAATTCCCCGTTTTCCACAGAAAATCGCCGTCATTACGTCTCCTAGTGGGGCTGTGATTCGTGACATTTTAACAACAGTTCAGCGCCGTTACCCGATTGCTGAGGTTGATTTATATCCAGCTGTGGTGCAGGGTGAAAATGCAGTACCATCATTAATTAATCAATTAAAAGCTGTCGCAAAACGTTCAGATATTGATGTTTTGATTATTGGACGTGGTGGCGGTTCAATTGAAGACCTATGGGCTTTTAATGATGAATCACTTGCGCGTGAAATGTTAAAAATGCCAATGCCCATTATTAGTTCAGTGGGACATGAAACCGATACAACTATCGCGGATTACATTGCCGATCAACGTGCGGCGACACCAACTGCTGCGGCTGAAATTGCGACACCACTTAAGCTAACTGATATTTGGCAAGGACTCCAGCAATATGATCAACGTTTGTATGCACAAATGCAACGACAGATTACACAAGCTAATGAACGGTATCAACGGGTTGCAACAAGTTATGTCTTAATGCAGCCGCAACGATTGTACGAAGGATACTTACAGCGTGTCGATATTGCGCAAAAAGCCTTGCTACAATCAATGACGCGTATCTTTGAAACAAAACGTTACGACGGTAATAATGTTGTAAACCGCTTACTACCAGCTATGACGCAGCTCGTCGATGCAAAAAGCTATGAGACGAATGCTGTCGTTAATCGTCTAACACCAGCGATGGAACAGTCCCTTGAACGCGCTGAACAAAGAACGGCTAAAGCAGTTGCTGGTTTGCAGTTGGTTAGTCCGCTTTCGATTTTAGCGCGTGGTTATGGTCTCGTCGAAAAAGATGACAAGATTATGCGAAGCGTAAATGACTTACATGTTGATGATATGGTAGCAATTCGATTGGCCGATGGAACCGTAAATGCTCAGATAAAAACAATTGGAGAAACAAATGACAGATAAGCCAACATTTGAAGAAAACCTAACGAAGCTTGAACAAATTGTGACACAACTCGAAAAAGGAGATGTGCCACTGGAAGAAGCCTTGGCACAATTTGAAACGGGTATTCAACTAAGCCAAACGTTACAAAAAACGCTTCAGTCAGCAGAACAAAGTCTAGCAAAAATTGTTGACGATAATGGTGAAACAACCGATTTTACACCCGAAGGATAATATATGGATTTAATAACTTTTCAAAATAGTTGGGTGCCTAAAATTCAAGCGCAACTAGATGAACAAATAACAACTGATGTCGCGCAATCGGAATTACAGGCCGCGATGCGCTACGCCGTTTTAGCCGGCGGTAAGCGACTACGTCCGCTATTGACGATTGCAGTTTTGGAAACATTTGGGGTAACACCTGATTCCCTTTTACAAGCAACTGATGCGATTGAATTAGTGCATAGTTATAGTTTGATTCATGATGATTTACCTGCAATGGATGATGATCAAGAACGGCGTGGTCAACCCACGACCCATGTGAAATTTGGCGAAGACTTGGCCATTTTGGCGGGGGACGCACTACAACCGCTCGCTTTTCAGTGGTTAAGTCAAACCAACCAATTGTCGGTGGCACAACGTTTAGAACTGGTTCAAGCGTTAGCTTTGGCAGCTGGTGGTAATGGTATGGTCGGAGGGCAGGTGCTTGATATGGCCTACACTGGTGCCGATAATGTGACTTTGGCTCAGGCGACCCAGGTACACGAGCTTAAGACGGGAGCTTTGCTCCGCTATAGTTTAGTTGCTGGTGCGATTATGGCTGAGGTTGATCAGACGACGCGTACAGCCCTCGATCAATTTGGTCAAGCCTTTGGATTAGCCTTTCAAATCAAGGACGACTTAGATGATTTAGGACAAGATGACGTTGAAGATAAACAAGCTTATCCAACAATTCTCACAGTTCCAGGGGCCGTTGCGGCTTTGCAAGAACAAGTAGATGTTGCGCGCTTGGCCCTGAACCAAATTAGTGCGCATTGCCAAGTGTCAACGGATCTATTAGATGCCTTCTTACAGTATTTTGATGCAACATTGGAGAAAAAATGGTAGTAGAAAAAGAACGTGTGGACGTATTAGCCGTCCAACAAGGATTATTCACATCACGAGAGCAAGCCAAGCGGGCCATTATGGCAGGCGAAATTTTAGGCGAAAATGAACAACGAATGGATAAAGCGGGTGAAAAGATTCCAGTGACCGTTGATCTACACTTAAAGGGCGCACCGATGCCATATGTTTCTCGAGGAGGCTTTAAATTAGAAAAAGCGATTGAGGTTTTTAATTTAGACTTCACAGATAAGATTGTTCTTGATATCGGATCATCAACAGGTGGCTTTACAGATGTGGCCCTCCAAAATGGTGCCAAAAAAGTGTATGCCTTAGACGTTGGAACAAATCAGTTGGTTTGGAAATTGCGTTCGGATGAACGTGTGGTTGTGATGGAGAATACGAATTTCCGATATGCAACTTTACCTGACTTTACTGAGGGTCAACCTGAAGTGGCGACAATCGATGTGTCTTTTATCTCACTTAATTTAATTTTGCCACCACTATCGCAGATCTTAAAAGCGGGTGGTAGTGTAGCAACGCTAATTAAGCCACAATTTGAAGCTGGTCGAGAAGCAGTTGGTAAACACGGTATCGTCAAGGATGCTCAAACCCATTTAAATGTCATTAACCAAGTCGCGGACTATGCTCAAGAAAATGGATTTAGTTTAACGGGACTTGATTACTCACCAATTAAGGGTGGGTCAGGAAATATCGAATTTTTGGCCCATCTTGTCTTAGACGGTGGCGCAAGTACAATGGATGCCCAGAATCGACAAGCCGTGGTAGATCGTGCGCATGAGCAGTTAAACGCGCATCGAGAGGCCTAAGACGATGAAGAAGAGTAAAGTTGAACGCCAGGAAGCGATTCGGGAGTTGGTTGAAACAGCTGATATCCGACGGCAAGAGGACCTTGTGGCAGCGTTAAATGCTACAGGCTGGCAAGTGACACAGGCAACAATCTCACGCGATATTTCAGAAATGCAACTGATTAAAGTGCCACAAAATGATGGATCTTTTCGATATGCCATAATGGAAAGTGATAGTTCACTTGACCAGTTAAAAGCAATCCTGAATGAAACGGGGACTAAAGTGGCGACCCAAAATAATTTGGTCTTTATTGATGTCTTACCAGGTTCAGGACCTGCCCTAAAGACGGCAATTATGGCAGTGGATTTCCAAGAAGTTTTTGGCACAATGAGTGACGATGCAAGTGTTCTCATTATCTTAAAGACGGACGTGCAAGGCGAGACATTCATGCAACAATTTTAAAAGATAACCATTATTGGTGAAGAAAGGAGGCAAAATATGTTACAAGAACTTTCAATTCAAAATTTTGCAATTATTCCGAAATTGAATTTGAGTTTTGAGCCAGGGATGACGGTCTTAACTGGTGAGACAGGAGCTGGAAAGTCGATCATTATTGACGCAGTCGGTCTTTTAACTGGTGGACGTGGATCACAGGACTACATTCGGGAAGGCGCTGATAAAGCTGTTCTACAAGGTCTAATCGATATTGATAATCCAGAGCAACTGACACCAGTTTTGGAAAAGTTTGGGATTGAAATGGATGATCAACAGTTATTGATTCATCGTGAACTGCATCGGAATGGGCGAAATGTTATCCGGATTAATGGGACTTTGCTCAACGCAACAGCGTTAAAAGAAGTGGGCAATCATTTGGTTGATATTCATGGGCAAAATGAGCACCAAGCGTTAATGCAGGTTGATCAACATTTGAAGTTATTAGATGAATACGCATCAAATTCTTTAGCTGAACCTAAAGCTGCTTACGACAAAGCGTACGCGGAATATCGACAGTTAGAAAAGACGTTGCATGAGCGACGCGAAAATGAACAAGCGTGGGCCCAACGCATGGATATGTTGACGTTCCAAAGTGAAGAGTTGAAAGCAGCTGATTTGCAAGTTGGTGAAGAAGAAAAGCTTGAAGATGAATTTCAAGAATTATCTAACTATCAAGATGTGTTAGAAGCACTGGCTAAATCACACGAAGTTTTGGATGGTGAGTGGGAAGGCAATGGAATCGAAAGTATTTCCACAGCTTTAGGCGCTCTAGAAAATATTGAAGAGTTCGGTTCACGCTATAAAAAATTAGCGGAAAGTATGCGCGAAATTTTTTATAGCCTGCAAGATGTCTCTTCTGAAATCGAATCGGTGCATGACGGATTAGAGTTTGATGCTGAACGCTTAAAGTATGTCGATGAACGCCTAAACCTGATTCGGACCTTAGAGCAAAAATACGGTGCAACCATTGCTGACGTTTTAGCGCATCAAGATAAAGTTGAAACACAATTAGCCGAAATGGGTGGACCACAGCAATCAACTGCCGAGCTTGAAGCGCAAACACAACAAGCCTATGACCGTGCCCTGACGTTAGCCAATCAGTTACATACGATTCGTCAAACCGCAGCTTTGGAACTTGCTCAACAGATTCATGAACAATTAAAAGACCTTTATATGGAAAAAGCTGTCTTTTCGGTACAGTTAACGCAAAGTGAACAATTAAACACTGATGGGAATGATACAGCAGAGTTTTATATTCAAACGAATCCAGGTGAAAGTGCAAAGCCACTCGTTAAGATCGCTTCTGGTGGTGAACTGTCTCGGATGATGTTGGCGATGAAGATGATTTTTTCACGTGAGCAAGGGGTTACGTCGATTATTTTTGATGAAGTTGATACAGGTGTTTCGGGTCGTGTTGCGCAAGCAATCGCGGAAAAAATTTCTGATATTGGACGTCATTCACAAGTGTTGACCATAACGCACCTCCCTCAAGTGGCGGCAGTTGCAGATCACCACGACTTCATTGAAAAGAATATTCATGACGGCCGGACTGAGACGACGGTTGTTAAACTATCTGATGAGGCTCGAGTAGATGAAATTGCGCGGATGCTTTCTGGGGATGAACTAACTGAGGCAGCACGTGAAAATGCACGTGATCTTATTGCACGTGAACAAGCACGGCGTAATCAATAGACTGTATTGTCAAATCGGGGTAAACCGAGTACAATTATTAAATACTTAAGTTAAAAAGGGAGTAACAAAGCATGAAGCGTGGTGTTTTAATCGTATTATCTGGACCATCCGGCGTTGGAAAAGGAACTGTTCGAAAAGCATTGTTTGAAGAGCCAGACGTTGATTTTCAATATTCTATTTCAATGACTACTCGTCATCCACGTGATGGTGAGGTTGATGGTGAAGACTATTTTTTTGTTACTCGTGATGAATTTGAACAAAAGATTCAAGATGGCGAAATGTTAGAGTATGCTGAGTATGTCGGTAATTACTACGGAACACCCAAGTCATTTATTGATGATTCATTAGCAGCTGGTAAAGATGTCTTGCTTGAAATTGAAGTGCAAGGGGCGCTGCAAGTTAAAGAAAAGATGCCAGAAGGTGCTTATATTTTCTTGACGCCACCAGATTTGCAAGCGCTAAAAGAACGATTGATTATGCGTGGTACCGAGCAGCCTGAAGTGATTGAACGACGCGTTCATGCTGCAACCAAGGAAATTCAAATGATGGCTAATTACGATTATGCTGTTGTGAATGATGAAGTGCCTTTGGCGGTCCAACGGATTAAAGATATTATTAAAGTTGAACGACTACGGGTTAACCGCGTGTTGCCCGAATACAATGCAATGATTGAGGAGCTGGAAGAATCATGATTTTATATCCATCTGTTGATAAATTATTAGAACGTGTTGACTCACGTTACAAGTTGATTGCTTTGGGTGCTAAGCGTGCTCACGAATTAGAGCAAGGGGCTTTGCCAACTTTGCCAGAATTTGAATCTGTGAAGCCAATTGGTAAGGCTTTTGAAGAAATCGAAGCTGGAAATGTGGTCATTGATCCAACACCTGCAAAATTAGACGACTAAAAACAAGCTGAAATTTTTTCAGCTTGTTTTTTTGTATTTAATGCTTTCTGTTACAAAGTACCACACCAGGGTTATAGTCGTGTCTTAACCCGTGTATATTTAAGCGATTAGCCGATTGTATGCTATAATTTAGACAGATAAAATAATATAAAATTATTGATAGTTGAGGAATGAAGTTATGACATTATTACAAGCACAAGCAGAGACAATTGAGGGGCCCGTTGCCCAGTTTGAAACTACGAAGGGTGTTATCAAGTTCCGTCTCTTTCCTGAGCAAGCACCTAAGACGGTTGAAAACTTTATGGGATTGATCTCAGATAATTACTACGATGGCACTATTTTTCACCGCGTAATTGCTGACTTCATGCTTCAAGGTGGTGATCCAAGCGGAACCGGAATGGGTGGTACATCTATCTACGGTAAGAAGTTCAATGATGAGTTCTCAAGTGAGTTATTTAACTTTCGTGGTGCCCTTTCAATGGCTAATTCAGGTCCAAACACCAATGGCTCACAATTCTTTATTGTTCAGGCCACACGGGTTCCGGCTAAAATGTTGCGTTCACTAAAGGGTGAAGTTTCTGATGAAGTTATTGATTACTATGCACAAAACGGGGGAACGCCTTGGTTGGATGGGCGCCATACTGTGTTTGGTCAAGTTATTGAAGGAATGGACGTCGTTGACGCCATTGCTAAGACAAAGGTTGACTATGCAGATAAGCCGAAAGAAAACATCGAGATTATCAAAGCAACAATTGTTGACTAATGTTGATACATTATCAGGGGATACCCCTGAATACATAAAATAATAGTGGAGGGAATGATGCGATATCGAATTGGAGACATCGTTGAAGGAACCGTTACGGGAATTCAACCTTATGGTGCTTTTGTGCAATTAGATCAAACGACGCAAGGGCTAGTACACATATCAGAATGCCGTTCGGCATATATCAAGCAAGTTCAAGACGAGTTAAAGGTTGGTCAAAAAATTCAGGTGATGATTTTAGACATTGATGAATATGATCAGAAAATTTCATTATCACAAAGAAGCATCCAAGATTTACAAGATATAAAAGATGCTGATTTTACGGAGAAGCATACCTTTGAGTCAACCTACCATGTTTACTGGACGAACCAGCATTTGAACATCGGGTTTGAAACAATTAGTAAACATTTAAATCAATCCTTACAAGAAGCCTTAGTGAAATTACGACAATAAAACTGGGAGATAACCAAAAATGACATTAGTTGCAGGTACGATTATTTTTACACGCGCAGATCAATCTTTTTTTATGGTAAAGGATGAACAACCTATTGCTAATTTTTATACTGTAAAAGCACACAAGCATGAAGAGGATACACCGCTAGGTTCGCTCTTATCAGGAATGAAAAACCAACTTGGGCTCAACTTAGATAACTTACGATTAGATGAACTTGCTGTTTGGCACCGTGCACAACCAGATGGGTCAAAGGATTCAACATCACTTTTCACTTTCGAAGTTGTGGATCCCGACAAGATCAATATGGATCGTTTAGCCGCTGTTGGCATGGAATTTGTTAATGCAAAGGATGCACTTAACTTAGTTAAAAACGTTGATATGTCAGGTGTTATAAAAATGGATGCATAATTCTAAAAAAATATTGGCTTTTTTGTTGACAAGTGACGAAAAAATCTGTAATATCTAAAAAGTTGTTGAGAGCAACACAGCAATTTGCTTGATAACTTTAAACAAAAAAGTTATTGACGGCATAATGAATAGTTGCTATAATATAAAAGTTGCGTCAGGGAGTTATCCCAACCAACAAGTAGATCATTGAAAACTGAATATCGTTTCGATATAAACAAATGTGTAGGGTCACCAAATTTATTTGGTGCAAACATTTGCGAAGTCAATTCGCTAGTAAATTCGTTTAACAATCTGTTAAACAACAAAAAGAAAAATTGAGTAATATCAAGCTTTTGAAATCTTTCTTCATTTATGGAGTAAGTACAAAATGAGAGTTTGATCCTGGCTCAGGATGAACGCTGGCGGCGTGCCTAATACATGCAAGTCGAACGCTTTGTGGTCCAACTGAATTGAAGAGCTTGCTCAGATATGACGATGGACATTGCAAAGAGTGGCGAACGGGTGAGTAACACGTGGGAAACCTACCTCTTAGCAGGGGATAACACTTGGAAACAAGTGCTAATACCGTATAACACTAATAACCGCATGGTTATTAGTTAAAAGATGGTCTTGCTATCACTAAGAGATGGTCCCGCGGTGTATTAGCTAGTTGGTAAGGTAATGGCTTACCAAGGCAATGATACATAGCCGAGTTGAGAGACTGATCGGCCACAATGGGACTGAGACACGGCCCATACTCCTACGGGAGGCAGCAGTAGGGAATCTTCCACAATGGACGAAAGTCTGATGGAGCAACGCCGCGTGTGTGATGAAGGGTTTCGGCTCGTAAAACACTGTTGTAAGAGAAGAATGACATTGAGAGTAACTGTTCAGTGTGTGACGGTATCTTACCAGAAAGGAACGGCTAAATACGTGCCAGCAGCCGCGGTAATACGTATGTTCCAAGCGTTATCCGGATTTATTGGGCGTAAAGCGAGCGCAGACGGTTATTTAAGTCCGAAGTGAAAGCCCACAGCTTAACTGTGGAAGTGCTTTGGAAACTGGACAACTTGAGTGCAGTAGAGGAGAGTGGAACTCCATGTGTAGCGGTGAAATGCGTAGATATATGGAAGAACACCAGTGGCGAAGGCGGCTCTCTGGACTGTAACTGACGTTGAGGCTCGAAAGTGTGGGTAGCAAACAGGATTAGATACCCTGGTAGTCCACACCGTAAACGATGAGTGCTAGATGTTTGAGGGTTTCCGCCCTTAAGTGTCGCAGCTAACGCATTAAGCACTCCGCCTGGGGAGTACGACCGCAAGGTTGAAACTCAAAGGAATTGACGGGGACCCGCACAAGCGGTGGAGCATGTGGTTTAATTCGAAGCAACGCGAAGAACCTTACCAGGTCTTGACATCCTTTGACCACTTCAGAGATGAAGCTTTCCCTTCGGGGACAAAGTGACAGGTGGTGCATGGTTGTCGTCAGCTCGTGTCGTGAGATGTTGGGTTAAGTCCCGCAACGAGCGCAACCCTTATTACTAGTTGCCAGCATTTAGTTGGGCACTCTAGTGAGACTGCCGGTGACAAACCGGAGGAAGGTGGGGATGACGTCAAATCATCATGCCCCTTATGACCTGGGCTACACACGTGCTACAATGGCAAGTACAACGAGCAGCTAACCCGCGAGGGTACGCGAATCTCTTAAAACTTGTCTCAGTTCGGATTGTAGGCTGCAACTCGCCTACATGAAGTCGGAATCGCTAGTAATCGCGGATCAGCACGCCGCGGTGAATACGTTCCCGGGTCTTGTACACACCGCCCGTCACACCATGAGAGTTTGTAACACCCAAAGCCGGTGAGGTAACCTTTTAGGAGCCAACCGTCTAAGGTGGGACAGATGATTAGGGTGAAGTCGTAACAAGGTAGCCGTAGGAGAACCTGCGGCTGGATCACCTCCTTTCTAAGGAAAATCGGAAGCCTACACATTTGCGTTGAAACGATATTCAGTTTTGAGTGGTTTACACTCATATTAATATCCCATGGGGAATTAGCTCAGCTGGGAGAGCACCTGCTTTGCAAGCAGGGGGTCAGCGGTTCGATCCCGCTATTCTCCATTGTAACCTTCGGGTTACAAGGACTTAGTTCTTTGAAAACTGAATCATATTTAAATTTTAAATTCATTTCAATTAATTATTATAATTAAATTGAGCCGAAAAAATACACCGCGTAATTTTTTGAGTTTTTTAAATTAGTTTAAATCGCTTGTGGCCTTTGAGCCACAATACTCAAACTTGAATCATCAACGCAAGTTGATAGGTTAAGTTATTAAGGGCGCATGGTGAATGCCTTGGCACTAGGAGCCGATGAAGGACGGGACTAACACCGATATGCTTCGGGGAGCTGTAAGTAAGCTTTGATCCGGAGATTTCCGAATGGGGAAACCCAACTTGTTTATACAAGTTATCATTTAGTGAATACATAGCTAAATTGAAGGTAGACGTTGTGAACTGAAACATCTCATTAGCAACAGGAATAGAAAGAAAAATCGATTCCGACAGTAGCGGCGAGCGAAATCGGAAGAGCCCAAACCAACGTGCTTGCATGTTGGGGTTGTAGGACTACCATTGTGGAGTTACAAAATTGTTTATTAGCAGAATCAGCTGGGAAGCTGAGCGAGACAGGGTGATAGCCCCGTATGCGAAAGTAAGCAATCTCCCGTGTAGGATCCTGAGTACGGCCGGACACGTGAAATCCGGTCGGAATCCGCGAGGACCATCTCGCAAGGCTAAATACTCCCTAGTGACCGATAGTGAACCAGTACCGTGAGGGAAAGGTGAAAAGCACCCCGGAAGGGGAGTGAAAAAGTTCCTGAAACCATGTGCCTACAAGAAGTTAGAGCCCGTTAATGGGTGATAGCGTGCCTTTTGTAGAATGAACCGGCGAGTTACGATAACATGCAAGGTTAAGGTGGAAAGACCGGAGCCGTAGCGAAAGCGAGTCTGAAATGGGCGCTTAAGTATGTTGTTGTAGACCCGAAACCAGGTGACCTACCCATGTCCAGGGTGAAGATGCGGTAAAGCGCATTGGAGGCCCGAACCCGTACATGTTGAAAAATGTTGGGATGAGGTGTGGGTAGCGGTGAAATTCCAATCGAACTTGGAGATAGCTGGTTCTCTCCGAAATAGCTTTAGGGCTAGCCTCGGAATGAAGCGTGTTGGAGGTAGAGCACTGTTTTGGTGCGGGGCCCATCTAGGGTTACCAAATTAAGATAAACTCCGAATGCCAATCACGTATGTCCGGGAGTCAGACAGTGAGTGATAAGATCCATTGTCGAAAGGGGAACAGCCCAGATCGTCAGTTAAGGTCCCTAAGTGTGTGTTAAGTGGAAAAGGAAGTGGAGTTGCATAGACAACTAGGATGTTGGCTCAGAAGCAGCCACCATTTAAAGAGTGCGTAATAGCTCACTAGTCGAGTGATTCTGCACCGAAAATGTACCGGGGCTAAACACACCACCGAAACTACGGGTGCCACGTAAGTGGCGCGATAGGAGAGCGTTCTATGGGCGATGAAGTCAGACCGTGAGGACTGGTGGAGCGCATAGAAGTGAGAATGCCGGTATGAGTAGCGAAAGACAGGTGAGAATCCTGTCCACCGTATGACTAAGGTTTCCTGGGGAAGGCTCGTCCTCCCAGGGTTAGTCGGGACCTAAGGCGAGGCTGAGAAGCGTAGTCGATGGATAACAGGTTGAGATTCCTGTACCAGGTGAATATGTTTGAACGATGGAGGGACGCAGAAGGCTAACGGATCCCAGCTGATGGATATGCTGGGTTAAATAACAAGTCTTGAGTTGAGTTAAATGCTTGACTCTTTAAGGACAAGTTATGATGAGGACCGAAATAAAGTAGGGAAGTCCGCCATGTCACGCTGCCAAGAAAAGCTTCTAGTTAGTGTTTACCTGCCCGTACCGCAAACCAACACAGGTAGTCGAGGAGAGCATCCTAAGGTGAGCGAGTGAACTCTCGTTAAGGAACTCGGCAAAATGACCCCGTAACTTCGGGAGAAGGGGTGCTCAGCGAAAGCTGAGCCGCAGTGAATAGGCCCAGGCGACTGTTTATCAAAAACACAGGTTTCTGCAAAATCGTAAGATGACGTATAGGGGCTGACGCCTGCCCGGTGCTGGAAGGTTAAAAGGAGTGCTTAGCGCAAGCGAAGGTATGAATTGAAGCCCCAGTAAACGGCGGCCGTAACTATAACGGTCCTAAGGTAGCGAAATTCCTTGTCGGGTAAGTTCCGACCCGCACGAAAGGCGTAACGATCTGGGCACTGTCTCAACGAGAGACTCGGTGAAATTTAAAGACCCGTGAAGATGCGGGTTACCCGCGACAGGACGGAAAGACCCCATGGAGCTTTACTGTAGCTTGATATTGAGTGTTTGTGCAGCTTGTACAGCATAGGTAGGAGCCGTTGAAGTCGGAACGCTAGTTTCGATGGAGGCACAGGTGGGATACTACCCTCGTTGTATGACCACTCTAACTCACACCACTAAGCGTGGTGGAAGACAGTGTCTGGCAGGCAGTTTGACTGGGGCGGTCGCCTCCTAAAAGGTAACGGAGGCGCCCAAAGGTTCTCTCAGAATGGTTGGAAATCATTCGCAGAGTGTAAAGGCACAAGAGAGCTTGACTGTGAGACTGACTAGTCGAGCAGGTACGAAAGTAGGGCTTAGTGATCCGGTGGTTCCGCATGGAAGGGCCATCGCTCAACGGATAAAAGCTACCCTGGGGATAACAGGCTTATCTCCCCCAAGAGTCCACATCGACGGGGAGGTTTGGCACCTCGATGTCGGCTCATCGCATCCTGGGGCTGTAGTCGGTCCCAAGGGTTGGGCTGTTCGCCCATTAAAGCGGTACGCGAGCTGGGTTCAGAACGTCGTGAGACAGTTCGGTCCCTATCCGTCGCGGGCGTAGGAAATTTGAGAGGAGTTGCCCTTAGTACGAGAGGACCGGGGTGAACGTACCTCTGGTGTATCAGTTGTTCCGCCAGGAGCATCGCTGAGTAGCTATGTACGGATGAGATAAACGCTGAAAGCATCTAAGTGTGAAACTCGCCTCGAGATGAGATTTCCCATTCTTTATGAAGTAAGACCCCTTGTAGATGACAAGGTAGATAGGCTAGAAGTGGAAGTGCGGCGACGCATGGAGCGGACTAGTACTAATGGTTCGAGGACTTAACCAAGTTGAACAAAACGTTGGTGTACGGTTCAATTAATGAAATGAAATTAAGCTTGACAATATGATTCAGTTTTGAGATAATTAAATCTCGTACGACTAGTATTATTCGTGTTGTGATGATGGCATTGAGGTCACACCTGTTCCCATACCGAACACAGAAGTTAAGCTCAATAGCGCCGAAAGTAGTTGGAGGATCTCTTCCTGCGAGGATAGGACGTCGCAATGCATATGGACGATTAGCTCAGCTGGGAGAGCACCTGCCTTACAAGCAGGGGGTCACAGGTTCGATCCCTGTATCGTCCATTGAAACGAAAGTTTCAAGTGATCATGAATATCTATTCACCAGGCTGGTACTTAACTAGTATTTTGCCGACTTAGCTCAGTTGGTAGAGCATCGCTCTTGTAAAGCGGGGGTCGAAGGTTCGAGTCCTTTAGTCGGCATTATCTTGCGAACTTAGTTCAGTGGTAGAACATCACCTTGCCATGGTGGGGGTCGCGGGTTCGAATCCCGTAGTTCGCTTTGCCGGCTTGGCGGAATAGGTAGACGCACAGGACTTAAAATCCTGCGATGGAAACATCGTACCGGTTCGATCCCGGTAGCCGGCATGATTTTGCACCTATAGCGCAATTGGATAGAGTGTCTGACTACGAATCAGAAGGTTGCAGGTTCGACTCCTGCTAGGTGCATTTGAGCGATGTTAGTCGTTTAATAATTTGTTCGGGACGTAGCTCAGCTTGGTAGAGCACCTGGTTTGGGACCAGGGGGTCGCAGGTTCGAATCCTGTCGTCCCGATTATGGTAATATAGTGTTATCATAAATAGGTAATTAGTGTTAATTTTCGCGGTGTAGCTCAGCTGGCTAGAGCGTTCGGTTCATACCCGAGAGGTCGAGGGTTCGATTCCCCCCGCCGCGATTGATACGTAAGTATCTATTGGAGAATTACCCAAGTCTGGCTGAAGGGAACGGTCTTGAAAACCGTCAGGTCGAGAAATCGGCGCGTGGGTTCGAATCCCACATTCTCCTTATACATCATTAATTGATGTAGTTAATAATTATCGCGGGTTGGAGCAGTCTGGTAGCTCGTCGGGCCCATAACCCGAAGGTCGTAGGTTCAAATCCTACACCCGCAATTTGGTCGCATGGTCTAGTTGGTTAGGACGCCTGCCTGTCACGCAGGAGATCACGGGTTCGAACCCCGTTGTGACCGTTTAATATAATGGCGCGATAGCTCAGTTGGTAGAGCATACGATTGAAGCTCGTAGTGTCGACGGTTCGATTCCGCCTCGCGCCATCATATTAGTAGACGTACGGTAGTACGTTTATGTTTTGCGGATGTAGTACAATGGCTAGTGCTCCAGCCTTCCAAGCTGGGAATGCGGGTTCGATTCCCGTCGTCCGCTTTTAGAAATAAAAGCAACTGAATATAGTTTTTGTTTCAATATTAATATTGCGGATGTAGTACAATGGCTAGTGCTCCAGCCTTCCAAGCTGGGAATGCGGGTTCGATTCCCGTCGTCCGCTTTTGTTGGGACTGTAGCTCAGCTGGTTAGAGCGCACCCCTGATAAGGGTGAGGTCGGAGGTTCGAGTCCTCTCAGTCCCACTTAAAAAAGAATAATCTGTTCTTTTTTTGGGGACATACTCAAGAGGCTGAAGAGGCGCCCCTGCTAAGGGTGTAGGTCGGGAAACTGGCGCGAGGGTTCGAATCCCTCTGTCTCCGTTATTAAATTTATGATCAATTAAGGAAAACCTTTCAGAAATGAAAGGTTTTTTTGTTGTAACAAAATAAGAATGAGTATGAAAGACGCAATGAAATTTTTCATACCAGCTTATCTGCTCAAAGCGGACAGTGACAGTTAGTATTTATAAATACAATGTAAATCGATGTTGTACACTTCAGCATATAAATAAATCGATTCTGTCGCTACAAAAGAAAGATATGCGTCGTTAAAGATTAGGCAACAGGCAAAATATGAATTTTTACATATGGATTTAAGCGAAAGTGCGTAAAGATATATTCCTAAAAATAGGTAGGTACTAATTAATAGTTAGTCTCAAAACTCAGATTCTAAATTTTTTCCAGAGTTTAAATAAAAAACGTAAAAATCCAAAAAAATTTTTAATGACGTAAAGCAATATGACTAAAATACACACAACTAGCCAAATGTAAGATGACTAGCTGTAAATATCAAGAAAATGAGACAATCAACCTTGTTAATTGTTAACAGGGTTATCTTGTTGTTTTTCCCTTTTTCTCATAAACTAATGGTACTTTAGCAAAACTAAAAGAAAGATGGGGGAATACAATGATTGTAAAAGGTAGTTTACTAAAGCAACGGCGTGAACAATTGGGGATTTCACAGGGACAACTTGCAGAAGGGATTTGTCATCAGTCGATGGTCTCGCGGGTTGAAAAAAGGGGGCATATCACGTCAATGACCGTACTGAAGGCCTTGTGTATGCGACTACACATTGATATTAGTCAAGTTGCCGAACTAACGACAGAAAATCACGTACAGTTGTCATATGTGCGAGAGTTGGTTGAATGCTTTGAGTACAAGCAAGCCAAGAAGATTCTCGAATCCACTTCATTTATGCAGAATATGGAAGATATGGTGATGCCAGAATTCCACTTATTGAAAGCTATTTGTTATTCAGAGTGCGGAGAACCACAAAAAGCACTACATTTTCTACAAATGGCCATGAGTGGAACGCTTCATACACAAACGGGCCTACTGATTGAAATTTTTAACGAAATGGGTGGCGTTTGGATTAGGTTAAATGAGTTGGACAGTGCTAATGATTGCTTGGAACGTTGCTTGAACTTGATCAATTCGTTACCTGAGGCAAAGGCAGAGACGCTCAAACTTGTGATTGTGAAAGTCTACCGAAGGAAGGCTGAATTAGCGGTTGCACTGAAACGATATACTGAAGCAATTGAATGGGTGGACCAGGCCATGAGTGTATTGCCGAAAGTAAATGCATACCATGAATTAGTACGTTTGCAAAAAATAAAAATTGAAAGTGCTGAAGAACTGGACCAACAATCAGAGAAGAAGGAAGCAATGCTATTGGCGTATGCCGCCGGATTATTCTCACAAGACCAAAAATTGGAAGAAGGAACCCGACATTATCGATCAGAAATGGATTCAAAATAAAAAAAAGCAAGAAAGTTGCTGAATACACTAAAACTTTGTTCTTAAAAGTTGTATAATTAACTAGTTACATTTAGGAATATAGATTTTGGAGTAGGAGGCAAGTTATGGACTTGATTACAGGTTTAACCATGCTAGACTTAAGCCGATTCCAATTCGCAATGACAACGATTTTTCACTTCTTCTTTGTGCCGTTGTCAATCGGATTAGGAATTATGGTAGCCATCATGGAAACCATGTACGTCGTCAAAGGTGACGATGTATACAAACGTATGACGAAGTTTTGGGGAAGAATTTTCCTTTTGAGCTTTGCCGTTGGAGTTGTTACTGGAATTATTCAAGAGTTCCAATTCGGAATGAATTGGTCACGTTATTCACGTTATGTTGGTGATATCTTCGGACCAGCTTTGGCCGTCGAAGCTTTGGTCGCTTTCTTCTGTGAGTCAACTTTCTTGGGTCTTTGGATGTTTGGTTGGGATCGTTTTAAAAAGGGCGTTCACTTGCTATTCATCTGGTTAGTTGCACTTGGATCTGCTTTCTCAGCATTGTGGATTCTGGCAGCCAACTCATTTATGCAAAATCCAGTTGGATTTAAGATTGATCACAAATTCGGACGTGCCGTACTTGTGGATTTCCCGGCATTGTTGACTAATCATCAACTTTGGTTGGAATTCCCACACGTATTGTTCGCAACGATGCTCATTGGACCATTCGTCATTATTGGAATTTCTGCATTCTCACTTTTGCGTCGTAAAGACAATATTGATTTCTTTAAGAAGTCAGTTCACATTGCTTCAGCCGTCGCATTAGTAGGAACGTTGGGAATCTTGATTACAGGTGATAGCCACGCCTATAATGTTCAATTTGACCAACCAATGAAGTTTGCCGCAATGGAAGGTATTTCTGAAGACGTGGGTGGTAAGGACAAGCAACAACCTTGGTCTGTTGTTGCTTATACCAACCCTAAGACGCATGAGACGGAATGGTCTCTTGATGTCCCATATCTATTGTCAGTCTTAGCCCATCATGACTTAACTGGTTATAATAAGGGTTCAGAAACGATTAATAAAGAATTGCACGAGAAGTATGATAAGAAGTTTGGTAAGGATATGAACTATTATGTTCCATCAAACACATTATTCTATGCTTTCCGTGTCATGGCCGGTGTTGCCGGTGTACTTGGATTACTTGCTGCAGTGGCATGGTGGTTTACACGTGCCAAGTCAACCTTTGATATCACAAAGTACCGTTGGGTATTGTGGATCTTTGGAATTGCAACATTTATTCCATTCTTTGGAACGACAGCAGGTTGGTTAATTACTGAACTTGGTCGTTATCCATGGATTGTGTACGGTGTCTTGACGATTGCAGATGCCGTTTCACCAAATGTTTCATTTGCTTCATTATTCATTTCAAACATTATCTACTTCTTGACGTTTACAGCATTAGGTGGTGTGATGATTTATCTATCACGTCGTGTCATGATTCAAGGTCCAGATTATGTTGATGAAGAAGTTGATGATGAACAAGCACCTGCTGACCCATTCTCTGCAGACTCATTTGATGAAAAGGGAGGTAACGACTAATGCCTTCAATCTTACAAATTTTGTGGTTCGTATTAGTTGCCGTTCTATTTTCAGGTTTCTTCTTCCTTGAAGGATTTGATTTTGGTATCGGTATGTCACTTAAAACTGTGGCCAAAAATGAAGCAGAACAAGATGCCTTAATTAATTCTATCGGACCACATTGGGACGGTAATGAAGTTTGGTTGATTACTGCTGGTGGAGCTATGTTTGCGGCGATTCCTTACTGGTACGCCTCATTGTTCTCAGGCTTCTACCTTGTATTATTCGTGATTTTACTCGGTTTGATTTATCGTGGTGTTTCATTCGAGTTCCGTGAACAAATGCTTACAAATAAGTACCGTAACTTATGGACGACGATTGCAGCAGTTTCATCATTCATCGTGCCATTTATGTTTGGACTTATGTTCACTGATGTTGTTCGTGGAATGCCAATGAACGCAACTGGTGACATGTCAGCAACATTCTTTGATTATGTCAATATTTTCTCAATTGTTGGTGGTGTTGCACTTGCATTGCTTTCATATATGCATGGATTAAACTACATGCGTTTGAAGCTTGTAGATGGTCCACTTGTTGAACGTGCGAAAAAGCAATTAAAGTTCCTTTACCCAACATTGTTGTTAGGTGAAGTTGCCTTTGCGATTACGCTTTACTTCAACACTGACTTCTTTACGAAGAAGCCAATCATCACACTTATCTTGTTGGTCGTTATTGTTGGACTTACATTGCTTGCTTGGTACACAAATGGTACAAATCACCAATTCATTACATTCTTTGCTTTGGGATTTGCAATCATCACTGTTGTTGTACTATTACTTACAGGACTATATCCTCGCGTAATGGTTGCAACAAATCCAGCTCACTCAATTCTGTTGAAGAATGCAACTTCAACACCATATACATTGAAGTGGATGACTGGAATTGCCTTCACTGCGGTGCCAATTGTTTTGGCCTACCAAGGATGGAGCTTCTGGGTATTCCGTAAGCGAATCCGAGTTGCTGGTGAAAAGTAGTATAATATAACATAGTTATGCTTAAAAAAGGGATCGGCATATTTGCCGGTCCCTTTTATACATAAAAATTAGGAGATATGCACCATGTTAGATAGAAGAATCTTTAAATTTAAAGGAGCGCGTCGCGCGTTGAGTTGGCTGGCATTGCTAACGCTAATTCAAGCCGTTGCAATTATTTTTCAGGGACGGTTCTTAAGTGTCAGTTTATCTGATCTATGGGGAAAAAAGACCTTGAATCAGGTTGCTTTGGTTTTAGGTATTTTTATTACAGCTTTTGTTGTGCGACAGTGCTTAACGGTAGCTAAAAATTATGTCTTGGTTCCGTTTGCAGATCGAACGACGGACCAACTGCAAAAGTCATTGATTGAAAAATATACAAAACTAGGACCAACCGTTATTTCAAATAATGGAACCGGTAAGTCTGTTAATTTGGCAATTGAAGGAATTGGCCAAGTAAATAATTATTTAACGCTGGTACTTATTAAATTCGTTGATATGAGTATTGTGCCATGGTTGATTCTGGTTTATATGGCCTCAATTAAATGGGAGCAGGCACTTTTCTTATTTATTATTTATCCAATCATTGTGCTCTTTATGATTATCCTGGGATACACAGCGCAAGCTAAAGCAGATCGAGAGTATGATCGATTCAATCGTTTATCAAATCATTTTGTTGATACACTGCGTGGTTTGACGACACTAAAGCAATTAGGGTTATCAAAAAGATATGCGAACAATGTGTACGAAGTCTCAGAAGATTATCGTAAAGCAACGTTGAGTACGCTAAGTATCGGGATTTTGTCTACGTTTGCCTTAGATTTTTTAACGACACTTTCAATTGCCGTTGTGGCGCTATTTTTAGGCCTTGATTTAATGAACGGAAACTTGACATTAGTTTCTGCGCTAACAATTTTGATTTTAGCGCCAGAGTATTTCTTACCAATTCGAAACTTTGCGAATGATTACCATGCAACTTTGGACGGTAAAAATGCGTTAGCAGATATTTTCGATATCCTTGACCAACCTGAGCCACAAAATCAGGATGCTTACCAACCTAAGCAAGCTGCATGGCAAGCAGATAGTACTTTAGCATTGCGAAATGTTAATTACACATATCCAAAAACAAGTCAATTAGCCTTACAAAATATTTCAATGGAGATTGAAGGATTTGAAAAGGTTGGTTTGGTTGGAACTTCCGGTTCAGGAAAGTCAACACTCTTGAACTTACTTGGTGGTTTTATTGATGGAGAAGGTGAAGTTAAAATTGAGGGTGAAAAAGTACCGCATTTGTCACAAAAAGCCTGGCAACAAAACTTACAATTTATGCCACAAGATCCATACATTTTTCATGATACGGTACGCGCCAATCTTGCATTTTACGCACCTGAAGTGACAGATGTCCAAATCGAAAAGGTGATTGATCAAGTGGGCCTTCAAGACTGGTTCAATAATTTGACCGATGGTTTGGATACAATTATTGGGGATGGTGCTATGCAAACATCTGGGGGGCAAGCACAACGAATTGCCTTAGCCCGAATTATGTTGAATGAATCACGACGGGTGATCTTATTAGATGAACCAACTGCACATCTTGATATCGAAACTGAGATGCAACTTAAGCAGACGATGCTACCAATCTTTGAAAATCATCTTGTAATTTTTGCAACGCATCGGTTGCATTGGTTAGCCCAGATGGATTGGATTATTGTGATGAAAGACGGACAAATTGTTGAACAAGGAACGCTTGCCGAGTTGAACGCAAATAATGGATATTTTGTTGAACTTCAAAAAGCGATGCAGGGGGCAGAACATGAGTAATTTATGGCAGATCATAAAGCATGACCGTTGGGTCTTTCCATACCTCAAACGTTATAAAGGGTTGTTAACCTTAATTATTTTTCTCGGGTTCATGACTTTCTTTTGTGGAGGAGCGTTGATGTTTACATCAGGCTACCTTATTTCACGATCAGCACAAATGCCTGAGAATATTTTGATGGTTTATGCACCGATTGTTTTAACACGTGCGTTTGGAATTGGACGCCCTTCATTTCGTTACGCTGAACGGTTAACGTCGCATAATTGGGTATTACGTATTGTGTCATCATTTCGAAAGAAGCTCTATGAAATTGTTGAATCAGGAACGAAAAGTATTTATGCCCACGTACAAACTGGGGAAGTCTTCAACTTGATGGCAAATGACCTATTTAAGATTGAAAATATGTATTTGCGTGTTATTTTCCCTAGTATCGTCGGATGGTTACTCTATGTATTGGGAACGTTGGCGCTCGGTATTTTTAGCCCAATTACTGCGCTCATTATTTTACTGGTCCTTGGAATTGACGCGCTTGTTTTGCCATTGATTACACTCTCAATTATGGGACGTCGTGATGCACAGCAAAAGCAAGTTGAAGGTCGTATTTACACGAATTTAACTGATGCAGTTCTTGGCTTGCAGGATTGGATTTTGGCAGGTCGAACGACAGAGTTAGTTAACCGACAAGAAGCAGATTTCAATGAAATGGGTCAGTTACAAACAAAGGATGACCACTTTGATTGGTGGCGTAATTGGGTTGGCGAAGTCGTCATTGGATTGGCGGCCTTAATTTTAATTGTCTTTGCTACTGTCACATTTGGGCACACACATATGGGTGTGAATTGGATTGCGGCTTTTGGGTTGGTGCTCTTTCCAATCACGGATGCCTTAACAAGTATTAGTGATGGGTTTGGTGAATTGCCACGTTATGCTGATTCCATTAAGCGTTTGAATGACATGGATGAAAAAAGCCAGGCTGAATCAAATGCTCAGATTACACAAGTGAATATTCCTGAAAAATTGAACATTGATTTGCAAGATGTTACCTTTTCCTATGATGGTAAAAAGCCTGTTTTAAAGAATCTCAATTTGAATATCCCGCGCGGACAACATCTAGCAATTCTAGGACAGTCGGGCGCTGGAAAATCAACTTTGTTAAAGTTGATTTTGGGTGATGAAACGCCACAGTCTGGTTCGGTCACAATTGGGGGAACGCCGGTTGCTGCTCTGCAAGATCATCGGGCTGAATTGATTTCGGTATTGGATCAGCAGCCATATTTGTTTGATACAACTGTGTCAAACAATTTGAAATTGGGAAACCTACATGCAACAGATGCGCAATTGTGGCAAGTACTTGAACAGGTTAACTTAAAGGACTTAGTTGAACAGTTACCAGAAAAATTGGATACACCAATGACTGAAGCTGGTAAGCGTTTTTCTGGTGGTGAAAAGCAGCGCTTTGCGTTAGCTCGAATCTTACTTCAGGATACGCCGATTGTTATCTTGGATGAGCCAACGGTAGGGCTCGATCCGATTACTGAGCTAGCAGTACTTCAGACTATTTTTAAGACGTTGCAAGATAAAACGTTGATTTGGGTAACACATCATTTGACGGGGGTGGAGCTTGTTGATCAAGTAATCTTTATTGAAGACGCCACAGTTACGTTGTCTGGAACACCAGAATATTTAATGAACACGTCGAAACGTTTTGCCAATCTATTAGCAATGGATCATGGAAAATAAAAAGAAGAGTTAATCGCTTCGGATTAACTCTTTTTTCTGTTTACACTTGTAACACTTTGATATTGTAATCAGGCGCGTTTCTGGTATGATTAAACTTATTCAAACAATGTCAAAAACATTTTTGCTTTTGAAGAGAGGCAGTATTTATGGCCAAAAAAAAGGAAAACAACGTCAAAGTGATCACGGCGTTATGTATCATCCTAACGATTGCCAGTTTAGTAACCATTAAATTGGTGCAACTTAATACGAATATAAATCCGCCAAGTACACACAAGCCAGCCAAAAGCCAACATGAGATGTTCATTGAAGAGGTCGCACCAACGGCTGTGCAAATTCAAAAGCAAGATCACGTTCCGGCATCGATTAGTATTGCACAAGCTGCATTAGAGTCGGATTGGGGGACATCTAAGTTAGCAGCGGATTATAATAATTTGTATGGTGTAAAAGGTTCTGCCGAGACGAAAAACATCGAATTGCCGACTAAGGAATTTGTACATGGTGAATGGAAGACAGTTCAAGCACCATTTCGTTGGTACGATAGTTGGAACCAATCGATGTGGGCGCATGCGAGTCTGCTTGTTAATGGGACAACGGATAATAATAACCGCTATACGTCTGTTCTGCAAAGTAACGACTATCATGGTGCTGCCAAAGCGTTGGTGGCCGGAGGTTATGCGACTGACCCACAATATGCCGAGAAATTAATTGAGATTATTGAAACATACCATTTAGATAAATACGATAAGCAGTAGAAACTAAGGGGAAATAGGAAAGATGAGTGGAGATGTATTACCAGGGTCAACAATTGGAATTTTAGGTGATGATGTGATGAGTGCCTATTTAGCACAAACTGCACGCCGCCAGGGCTTTAAGATTGCGGGATACAGTGACTATCCTGATGCACCTATTTTAAAAGAAGCTGATTATCGCTTAGTTGGGCGTGAGGAACTGGTTAATTTTATTGCTTTATCAGATATTGTGACGTATGCATCATCTTGGGTTCCCAGTGATGTGACGGCACAGTTGGAACAGACTGGGATTGAATTACCACAAGGCTTTGATTTAATTGGTTTTACCGATGACCATGCCCTTAGTAAGGCTTTCGCCGAAGAACAATCCTTTAACGTATTACCTTATGAAATTGGGACATCACTGGATGATGTGGCCGTGGCGGCTAGAAATCTGGGGTATCCCGTGATTGTAAAACCAATTTATCGACATTCACAAGGTAACCAAGCCGTCGTGTTGAAGGGTGCATATGATTTAGGTAAAGTGGCGCCATTGATTGATGGGTCACCAGTGATTATTGAAAGCTGGTTAGCTGAAGTTCAAGAATACTCGATGACATTAGTGCGTGATCAAAGTGGTGTCACAGCCGTGTATCCTTTGCGGCAGACTCATCGGATGGACAATGGGCTTACTGCAGCGTGGACGGTAGGACAAACTGCTAATGGTGTGCGTCAAGAAATGCTCGATATTGCTAATAAAATTGGTAATGTATTAGGTTATGTTGGTGCTTATGCCGTTCATTTCTTTTATGCAGATAACGGGACACTCTATTTACGAGATGTAACTGCTGGTATTGAACGCGATGATGCTATGTACACCGACAATGTGACGTGTTCGGTTGAAGAACAGCATTTACGGGTAATCACTGGACAAAAATTGATGCCGATCGTTGCCATGCAAGAGGCAGTTTATATGCCATTGACGCCAGAAAATCAGGAAAAACTGGCCTTGCATTGGGAAATTCAGGACAATTGGCGTATTAATGTCTATCCGCCGACTCGCTACAGCAGCCAAAGTGGACACGTCGTTGTTTCTGGTGCTGATTCGGCTAAAATCTTGAATCAGATGCAAGTTGCCAATGTTTGGGATTTTTCCAAAATTACTACTGATTAAAGAAACTAGTTAGTCTCACAGTGACCGAATGTCTTCAGTCAACTGAGAACTAACTAGTTTTTTAATGGAAAATAGCCGTAACGGCAAGGAATGAACCACCAATCAAAATGATGAGCATGAAGATAACAAAGGCTTGCAAAATCTTTTGCATGGTTGATTTAGGTTTCTTTTTTGACATTGAGTGCACCTCTTTTTTTATTTCTAATAGTGTATTATAACAAAAAACAGAGAGAGTTCGCACAGACTCTGGTAAATAAAGTATAATGAATAGTATTAAGTTTAGAAAAGGAATGCTTATGGCAACAAGTATATACTGGCCTTACACGGTTTTAATGGTGATTTTGCTATGGCTGACAGTCATTGTTATTAAACATATGATGACCACATGGCCACGGGGCTTAAGAGTCATTGATTTAATGGTGCTACCACTATGGTGGAGTATTGAGTCAACCACTTTCCAGGTGACCCACTTTTCATTGTTGGGGCCCCTAGTATGCATGTTTTTGATTTGGGGTGTCGCACTAACTATCTATCAGGTGTTTGGGGCAAAATCATTTAACCTAAAAAAATTTGTCACACTCTGGTGGCGTTTAATTGGAATCGTAACCGTATTAATTTTTGTGATTATCATAACGGTTAATGCAGTACATTGGATATAGAATTGAGGATGAACATGGAAAAGTTAACAGGAACAGTCAAGACGTGGGAAGATGGTAAAGGATTTGGGTTTATCGAATCAGATGATATGGATGATGTATTTGTCCACTTCTCAGGAATCATTAATACACGTGAACGGACGCTTGTGCCTGGGCAGACGGTTAAGTTTGTTGTTGCTCCAGGAGTACGAGGACCACAAGCTACATTAGTTGAAATCGAGGATTAAACAATGGATGAATTTTATCGAGAAGACCTAGTCGCTGAAGAAGAAAAGTATGATGGTCATATTATCCGTGTAACGGAGCAACTCGTTAAATTACCTGATGGTCGAGAAGCGCACCGTGATGTGGTTTATCATAGTGGGGCAGTTGCCATTCTAGCGTTGACTGATGATAATAAAATGATTTTGGAACGCCAGTGGCGAGCACCAGTCCAAGCCATAACCCTTGAGATTCCAGCCGGTAAAGTTGATAATCGCGATGGGGATGTCTTTGACACAGCCAAGCGCGAATTAAATGAAGAAACACGGATGCAAGCGGATCACTGGGAGAAGATTGCTGGATTCTATACATCAATTGGATTTTCTGACGAGTATATGGATTTGTATCTTGCAACTGGACTGACACCAGTGACCGACGAACTGCCACAAGATGATGATGAATCAATTGATTTGCTATTCATGACTTTTGATGAGGTGACGGAACTCTTCAGAACGGGTCAATTAAATGATGCGAAAACATTGATGGCTTATTTCTATTGGCAAACAATGCAGGAGAAGTAATAATTGTATGTGGGAAAAAATAAAGGAATATTTTCGGAATAAGCGGGCACAACATCGTGAGAAAAAAGCACGGTTGGCCGCTGTTAAGCCGGATTTAGAAAAGTTAGACCCACCTTTAACGCGGAAAGAATATCGTTTAACTGGACGGGGAAAGTATGAGTTAGATCCAGAAACGCGTAAATTGACTGCTTTTGGACTAACAACGCGATTAAAACATAAACTGGATACAGCAATGGTGGTGTTATGTGTGTTAATTGTCGTGACTTATATCATTTTAATTTTCTTTTAAAGGAGTACTAAAATATGCGATACGGAATTGTAAATGCCATGGCAGAAGAGAAGGTTGCCCTACTTGAAGCGATGCAAGCCCCTCAAGAAACGACCTATGGTGGTAAAACCTTCTATGAAGGTGTCATCGGGCATCACGATGTTGTTGTGGTTGAAGCCGGGATTGGTAAGGTTGCTGCAGCGATTACAACGACTTTATTGATTAATGCGTTTGATATTGATTATGTGATCAATTCGGGTTCAGCCGGTGCTTTGGGCCATGATTTGCGGATTGGGGATGTTGTTGTGGCTGATTCATTGGCTTATGCCGATGCTGATGCACGTGCCTTTGGATATGAATATGGACAAGTACCGCAACAGCCAGCACGCTTTCTAGCCGACCAATCATTGGCACAAGCGCTCGCTGATGATTTTGCGGCGCAAACCGATAAAGAATTGCGTCAGGGATTAATCGTCACTAGTGATTCATTTATTGGCACAGATGAACAAAAGCAAGTCATTTTAACTGCTTTCCCAGATGCTTTGTCAGCTGAAATGGAAGGGGCGGCGATTGCGCAAGTTGCAACATTCTACAACAAGCCATTTGCAGTAGTTCGTGCCATTTCAGATAATGCAAACGGTGAAGCTGGTCCAACATTCGATGAGTTTATTGTTCAAGCTGGACAACAATCAGCTCAAGTGCTGATTGACTTTTTAAAACAAGCCTAAGTGATCTAAAATTGAGGGAGGAATGGAAACATGGCCTTTGAAAAGCAAGTGACAGTACCCGGGGATGCAAACACGTATGCGATTAGCCCTAATATTAAAAAATACGCACTCACAGACACAGGTTTCATTAATAAGCCCAATGGGACCTATGTCATGGAACGGTCATTAGAACCCATGAAACCGGTCAATACGGCCATCACATTGAAGATTGTGGTCAATGCGACGTTGTCTGGATTAAAGATCAAGACGCTTAATCCAGCAGGTACCATTACGATTAATCTATTTGACATTCATGATAATGCCGAAATGGTGAAACTTTATCACTATTACATCGATGATTTGATTCATCGTGAAGTGCTAGTTAAGATCAACTAACAAAAAAGACTGCCATTTAGGCAGTCTTTTTTTGAGTGAATAACGATTAATTTAATCGATTTCTGATAGTCGCTGGCAGAGTGTGTCATAAATGCGCGTGACATCAGTTGTTGTTCCCCGAAGTTCAAAGTCACCGACTAAAGGGGCATCGAACATCTGGGCATAGCGCTTTGCAGTTAACACATATTGAGCGTTAAAATTCTTGTTACCTGATCCGACGACACCAATCAAATGACGGGCGTTGTTACCATAATCAATGTAATCAGCCAAGGCATTGGTCAAAATCTCTTTGACACCATTATCAATACCGTTACCACCGTCTAAATAAGTGGGGACAAAGGCAAAATAGGGGGAAGTTTCATGATTGTCCGGTGACAAATCATTGATTTCAACAGAGACAAAGGTCGGTCCCCCTTGTGTCTCTGCATACGTGATGAGTTTTTGAATAAAGGCACGGGTGTTTCCAGATTGCGAAATATAGATTAAACGAATGGACATCTTTTTTTCCTTCCAACTTGTAACTTTATATCTTACGTTAAGCTAAATAAATTCATGTTTCAAGTAAAAATTAACTTTCTTTTTGGAAGTGCCTTTGGATAGGGCTTTTGCTCAAATTGCAAAAATAACAGCCTAACAGAGTGTTATTTTTAATCAATTTGTAACAATTCAACAAAGCGCCCGCATAGCCACGCTAATGCTATGTCAAGCCCTTTTTTTAAAATATTTATGCCTTGCAAATTGTTAGCTTTTTAAAGTATACTCAAAAACAGTTATTCAATTCAAAGATGCGAAATTACGAAAATAAATCTTACTAGGAGTCAGATATGAAGAAGATTACGGTTTATACAAAAAACAATTGTGTGCAATGCATGATGACTAAAAAATTGTTGGGTCAATACGGTGTTACATTTGATGAAATTAATGTTGAAGAAGATGAAGCTGCACTTGCTTCATTGAAGGAAGCTGGTTACCAATCAGTTCCTGTAACATTTGCTGATAATGCAGAACCCATTGTGGGCTTCCGTCCAGACTTGTTGTCTGAATTAACTAAAGCAACAATTTAAAAATACGGTCTGATACTTACTTGCCGGTGCAATGAGATTCCGCTTTGCAGTTTGTATCAAAGTTACTTAACCACGGGAATATAAAAAGAGGGTATATATATGTCGCTATTAGACTTAGATCAAAATAAAGTGACCTATTTTGATTTGAACAATGAATTAAATATCCCTAAGGATAATACAATCCAGTTGGGGAAGGATCATGAAGCATTGGAAGCGTTTTTGGCTGAAAATGTTGAGCCTAACACAATGCAATTCGATTCTTTACGTGCTCGATTCGACTATTTGCTTAATGATAACTTCATTGATCCAAAATTAGTTGATCAATATGATTTTTCTTTTATTGAAAAGTTATATGACTATCTTGAGGCACAGCATTTTCAATTTAAGTCATTTATGGCGGCATATAAGTTTTATGCGCAGTATGCTTTAAAGACTAACGATGGTGCCTACTATATTGAGCGATACATTGATCGTGTTGCAATGAATGCCTTGTTTTATGGAAATGGTGATGAAACACTAGCATTGAATTTAGCTGACGAAATGATTCATCAACGCTATCAACCTGCAACGCCGTCATTCTTGAATGCTGGTCGTGCTCGCCGTGGTGAGTTGGTGTCATGTTTTATTTTGCAAGCAACTGATGACATGAATGCCATTGGTCGTACGATTAATTCGGCATTGCAACTATCAAAAATTGGTGGTGGTGTTGGAATTAATTTGTCTAACTTGCGTGAAGCTGGTGCACCTATTAAAGGGATTGAAAACGCTGCTTCAGGTGTTGTACCAGTGATGAAGCTTTTGGAAGACTCATTTTCATATTCAAATCAAATGGGTCAACGTAATGGTGCAGGTGTGGTTTACCTTTCAATTTTCCACCCTGATATTATGGCATTCCTTGCGACTAAGAAAGAAAATGCGGACGAGAAGGTGCGTATTAAGACCCTATCAATGGGGCTAACGGTTCCAGATAAGTTCTATGAACTAACAAAGAATAATGCGGACATGTATTTGTTCTCGCCTTACGATGTTGAACGTGAATACGGCACACCATTTAACTATGTTGATATTACAGCTGAATATGACAACATGGTAGCGAATCCGAATATCAAGAAGACCAAGATTAACGCACGAAACCTTGAAAATGAACTTTCAAAGATGCAACAAGAGTCTGGTTATCCTTATGTGATTAATATTGATACAGTTAACAAGGCAAACCCAATTGCGGGAAAGGTCATCTCATCCAACTTATGTTCTGAAATCTTACAAGTGCAAAAGCCATCTGTAATCAATAATGAACAACAATATGAGACGTTGGGAACAGATGTTTCATGTAATTTGGGTTCAACTAATATTGTGAATTTGATGGAATCAACGGACTTAGAGAAGTCGGTTGATACAATGGTTCGGGCGTTGACATTTGTTTCAGATGCGTCTGATTTAGATATGGTGCCTTCAGTGCAAAATGGAAATCGTGAATTACATGCGATCGGATTAGGTGCGATGGGCTTGCATGCAATGTTTGCAAAGAATCATATGTATTATGGTGATGACGAAGCGCTTGATTTCACAAATATGTACTTTATGATGTTAAACTTCTACACGTTAAAGGCATCCAATAAGATTGCTCGTGAGCGTCAAACAACATTCTATGATTTTGATAAGTCAACCTATGCTGATGGCAGCTATTTTGATAAGTACATCGATGAAGTTTGGGCGCCAAAGACCCAAAAGGTACAAGAGATTTTTGCCAAGCATCATTTACCAACGGCTGCTGATTGGCAACAATTAAAGCAAGACGTGATGACAGATGGACTTTATAATGCCTACCGTATGGCCGTAGCGCCAACAGGTTCAATTTCATATGTCAATGATGCAACGGCATCTTTGCACCCTATTATTAATAAGATTGAAGAACGTCAAGAAAAGAAGATTGGTAAGATTTATTATCCAGCACCATATCTTGATGCTGACACAATTCCTTATTACGAATCTGCCTACAATATCGATATGCGCAAGGTCATTGATGTGTATGCTGAGGCACAACAACACGTTGACCAAGGAATGGCGATGACCCTATTTATGCGATCAACAATCCCAGAAGGCTTGTATGAGTGGAAAAATGGGCGTACAGATAAGATGACAACCCGTGATTTAAACATTCTACGTAACTATGCTTATCGTAAGGACATCAAATCAATCTACTATATCCGTACCTATACGGACGATATGGAAGAATTTGGTGTCAATGAATGTGAGAGTTGCTCGATTTAACGAAAGTAAAACAGAGAAGGGCCAGCGATTGTTTAAACTTTGCGGCCCTTTTTATTGAAAAATGAGGGAAATGATGAGCGAACAATATAAACCAATTAATTGGAACAAGATTGAAGATGCAATTGATAAAGCAACATGGGAAAAATTGACTGAACAATTTTGGCTTGATACACGAATTCCGCTTTCGAACGACCTTGATGATTGGCGTAAAATGTCAAAAGTCGAACATAATTTGGTTGGAAAAGTTTTTGGGGGGCTCACGCTACTTGATACGTTACAATCTCAGGATGGGATGACATCTTTGAAGGAAGATATTCGAACGCAACAAGAAGAAGCGGTCTTAAATAATATTGAATTTATGGAATCAGTGCATGCTAAGTCGTATTCATCAATTTTTGAAACGTTAAACACGGAATCTGAAATTAATGAGATTTTCGCATGGGCTGAAACTGATGAGTTCTTGCAATATAAAGCCCAAAAAATCAATGATATTTATCATAACGGGACGGCGTTGCAACGTAAGATTGCTTCTGTTTTCTTGGAAACCTTCTTGTTTTACTCTGGATTCTACACACCACTGTATTATTTGGGACATAACAAATTAAACAATGTGGCTGAAATCATTAAGCTTATTTTGCGCGATGAATCAGTGCATGGCACGTATATTGGTTATAAATTCCAATTGGGATTTAATGAACTTTCTGAAGCAGAGCAAGCTGACCTTAAGATGTGGATGTACGATCTTGTCTTCGATTTGTACAGCAACGAAGAAAAGTATACTCATGAACTATATGATGAGGTTGGTTGGACAGAATCAGTGCTTACATTCTTACGCTACAATGCCAATAAGGCGTTGATGAATTTGGGACAAGATCCACTCTTCCCAGACGGTGCTGAAGATGTTAATTCAGTGGTTATGAATGGTATTTCAACGACGACTTCAAATCATGACTTTTTCTCACAAGTGGGGAACGGTTATCGTTTGGGTGAAATTGAAGTCATGTCGGATGACGACTACAATTATTAAATAAAAAAAAGGATTTGACACAATTTATTAGAGTGTGTTAATATCATTTTATTCTAAAAGACAGGTGGAAGCAGAGATGATTACATTTAAAACACAATTAAATGGCTGGTGGCGCAGGTAGCCGCATTGAATGTTTTAAACGACAGGTTCAATGCGTATTTCGGTGAGCGATATGTATCGAACCTGTGTAACCAAATCATGCTTCTAAAAACATGAGGTCCACAGGTGCAATCCTGTGGATCTTTTTATTTTGCCATAAGAAGATTCTAGGGAGTCGACTTATGGCTTTTTGTTTACAAATTGAAGCAAGAAATAAAGGAGTGCAGAGATGAATAAGAAAGTAATTGCAGGGCTGGTCGTCCTAGCAGGCGTAATTGGAATATCGGGAGTTGTTGAATCCAAAAAAGAACACGAAGCCAATAAAATTCCAACGGTGGGTGTTTTACAGTTTATGAAGCATCCTGCGTTAGATGCGATTAATCAAGGGATTAACGATGAATTAGCTAAGGAAGGGTACCACAAGGGAAAGAATATTAAAATTGATTTCCAGAATGCCCAAGGTGATCAATCAAACTTGAAAACCATGGCAACACGTTTCTCAAGTGAACATGCTGATATATCGGTTGGTATTGCAACGCCATCAGCAATTGCATTGGCTAACACAATTAAGAACAAACCTGTGATTTTTTCAGCGGTATCGGATCCAATTGGGAGCAAGTTATTAAAGGATGAACAAAAGCCAGATCGTAATATTACAGGAGTTTCAGATAAAGCACCGTTACCTGGACAACTTAAGTTGATGCAAAAGTTTGTACCAAATATGAAAACGATGGGCGTTATCTACACATCTTCAGATGACTCAGCCTCAACGGAAGCAAAGCAAATGATTAAGTTAGTCGAGGCGGCGGGCATTAAAGTGAAGACGTATACCATCACTTCATCAAACGATTTAAATCAAACGAGTCAACAAATGGTTGCCAATCATCAAGTTGATGCGGTGTTCGTACCCACTGACAATACCATTGCGGGAGCTATGCCCACTTTAATTAAAAATACCAATGTAGCGAAAGTCCCTGTATTCCCTACTGTCGATACAATGGTTTCAGCTGGGGGTGTCGCGGCTAATTCAATTGACCAGCATGAATTAGGGGTCATGACTGGTAAGATGATTGTTAAGGAATTGAAGGGTGAGCAAACCAAGGACTTGCCAGTAGAATATATTAAGCAAGGTAAGGTTGTGATTAACCAGAAGCAAGCTGATGAACTGGGTCTTAAAATTCCGGTCGCTTATCAAGACGCAAAACGAGTTAATGAGGAGAAGTAGATTATGGAAATTATTATTTCAGCCATTGGGCAGGGCATGCTCTGGGCACCACTTGGAATTGGATTATTCCTAACATTTCGTATTTTAAATTTTCCCGATATGACGGTTGAAGGAACCTTTCCACTTGGTGCGGCCGTAGCGGTTACCATGATTGGGAATGGCATTTCACCATTCATTGCGACAGTTGCAGGTGCTTTAACTGGAGCTGCAGCTGGGTTGGTCACAGGTTTATTGTATACAAAGGGAAAAGTACCAATTCTATTAGCTGGAATTTTGACTATGACGGCTATTTATTCAATTAATTTGCGGATCATGGGGCAGGCAAATCGCTCGCTTTTGAATTTACCAACATTATTCAGTGCTAAATTCTTAACTAATTTACCAAATGGGTTCCCAGTAATCTTAGTTGGAACAGTCATTATTACGGTGATTGTGATTCTGACCGCTTTGTTTTTAAAGACGGAATTGGGACAGGCCTTTATCGCAACAGGGGATAACGTTGATATGTCACGTTCATTGGGAATCAATACTGACAATATGACGATTTTGGGTCTTATGGTCGCCAATGCCTTAATTGGACTTGGCGGTGCTTTGGTCGCACAGAACAATGGGTTCGCCGATGTAAATATGGGAATTGGAACAATTGTGGTTGCTTTGGCTTCAATTATCATCGGAGAGGTTATCTTCTCTGGGCAAATGTCATTGACTGATCGATTGATTACCGTTGTATTCGGTTCAATTATTTATCGGTTTGTCCTCGTTGTTGTACTAGCAATTGGCTTTAGTGCAGACGATTTGAAATTGGTGAGCGCAGTGATCTTAGGCTTGGCCTTAATGCTCCCTAATTTTGGTAAGCAGCTTTCAATGAAGTATAAGGAAAGGCATTAATTATGACACCAAGTTTAAAACTAGTAGATGCAACCGTTTTGGTTAATCAGGGAACTCCTGAAGAAAAAATTATTTTAGATCATGTAAATTTAACGGTCAAATCAGGTGAATTTGTGACAGTTCTAGGGTCAAATGGGGCCGGAAAGTCGACACTTTTCAATGTTATTGCCGGATCGTTAAAGTTGACCACTGGAAAAGTCTTCCTAGGTGATCAAGATGTGACGCAAATGAATGAAATTGCGCGCACAAAAACGTTATCGCGTGTTTTTCAAGATCCGAAATTAGGGACAGCCCCACGTATGACGGTAGCTGAAAATCTGTTGTTGGCAGAAAGACGTGGTGAAAAGAGACGTTTACGGTCACGTGGACTAACCACTGAGAAAAGAGCTGAGTTAGTGAAGATTGCTGATCAAATGGGTAATGGGCTAGCTCAACGGTTAGATGTGGCAACTGGACAATTGTCCGGGGGTCAACGGCAAGCTTTAGCCTTTTTGATGGCAACTGAAAAACGACCTGAATTATTACTTTTGGATGAACATACCGCAGCCTTAGATCCTAAAACCAGCGCACAATTGATGGATTTAACCGACCAACAAATTCGACAACAATATTTAACCGCAATGATGATTACACACAACCTTTCAGATGCGTTAGCATATGGTGATCGATTACTAGTGATGTCGAATGGTAAAATTGCAATGGATTACACGGGTGAAAAGAAACAAGCCTTGACTCTGGAAGATTTGTTGACGTTCTTTAATCGCTACTAATAGATTTATCTAGCTAGTAAAAAGGTGTATCATAATTGCTGAATATAAATTTTGAAAGGGGATTGTGATGCATTACTGGCAAAGAATCCTAGCTGTTGTGAGTGGTGGCTTTATCGGTGGCGGCACACGCGAAGCGTTAGAACTACTATTCAATGGGCCGACCTTTCCATTTGGTACCTTATTGATCAATTTAAGTGGGACCTTGCTAAGCGTTGTGTCCGTTGTAATCTTTATTGATAAGTTTACGGTTAACCCGCTCATTTTTGATTTTATTTCAGTGGGCATTTTAGGCGCATATACAACTTATGCGACACTAATCACGGAAACCCTGACTAAATTGACACCTTTGGCTGGGATAACTTATATCACTTTTTCAATCTTTGGTAGCGTTTTGATGGTCTATCTCGGGCGATATGTGGCACGAAAGGTGGTCCATTTGGCATGATTCAAGCAACTTATTTAATTTTAATTTCTGGAATTGGGGCTGCGATTGGATCAGTACTCCGTTTTGGTTGTTTAGAGTTAGCGTCAAAATGGTTCGGACGACTGGGGGATTTTATGTTTTTAGGCATAAATTTAATCGCCGCAGCGCTGGCGGGTGTGGTCTACGGACTCCAGCCAAGTCTATTTGCGAATACATTCCTTGCAAGTGGGATTATTGGTGGATTTTCAACTTTTTCCGCACCAATTGTTGATTTAGCTGACAACATACGATTAGCAGATAAACGATGGTTAGCGATCGGGCGCATGTTTTTGTTAATTATTGGTGGATTATTGTGCTTTAAACTCGGACAGTGGCTGGCCAATTAAAATAGAAAAGGTAACACGTAAACAATAAGTTTATGTGTTACCTTTTTATTTTTTGGTGCATAGGTTGATGTGGTTGCCTTCAAAGTCTGCAATGTGAAAAATAGAAGTACCGTTATCTGTCGTCATAGGTGCAATTTGTGGGACATCGTAATTAATTAAATGATTTTCGATGGCCTGTGGTGTGTCTTGAACAGTAATGGTTAAGGTGGTTGGATTCATTTCAGTTTGAATTGGTTCAAAAATCAAAGGCTCGCCCTGGAATGATAGGTGACTTTTTTCGTGAGCTGAGAAAGTTGATGGTAAGTCGAACACTTCTCGGTAAAAGCGAACAGCTCGATCAAGATCCGCAACAGGGATTTTAAAGGTTGAAAACGAAGAAACACGCATAGTTAAAGGCTCCTTTTCTATTTAAGCAGTTATTTTATTCAAGTATAACTGCTTGATGGTTTCATTTAAATAACATTAATCTAAATTTTGCTAAATGACGTCTCTTTTAGGGACTAGTCAAGGAGGGTGAGTATGGAAAAGGTGAAGTCAATTGAACAGCTTGGATGCTACTTGGTTGATAAGTATGGGACGCAACCACAGGAAGGGTGTTGGATTATTGCAGTAGATACGCAACTCAATATTTTAAATGAATCCTTGGTTGCGATGGGGACGCTCAATCAGGTAGCCATTCATCCGCGTGATGTATATCGTCACTTGATTGCGATTAACGCGTATGGGTTTATGATGGTACATAATCATCCGAGTGGTAACCTGACGGCATCATCATCAGATTATCAGGTTTTACAGCAATTTATTTTGTGTAGCGCGATTATAAAAATACATTTTTTTGATTTTTTCATTATTAGTCGACACGGTTATCGGAGTTATCGTAATTATCCAAATTGGAAGGAAATTAACTTACAAAGACTCTTGGATATCTGGACGAACATGACCGAATTGTGATAAAATTAAACATACTGAAAGTAGTTAAAGGATGCTTTAACTAGCTATAAAATTTAAATCTAACAGAAAAGGGATAAAAGCCGTGTTTTCATTTGGAACTCATAATGTAGGAATTGACTTAGGTACGGCAAATACCTTAGTTTATATCGAAGGTAAAGGAATTGTATTACGTGAGCCATCAGTTGTTGCTCGCAATACAAAGACAAACGAAATTGTAGCAGTTGGTCAAGAAGCAAAAGAGATGTTGGGGCGTACACCCGTAACAATTAAAGCAATCCGTCCAATGCGTGACGGTGTTATTGCGGATTACGAAACAACTGTTGCCATGCTTAAGTATTATCTTGGTAAAGCACTAGGTAACTCACGTGGAAATAGCGCCAAGCCATATGTCACAATTGGTGTGCCATCAGGTGTTACTGCCGTAGAACGTCGTGCAGTTATTGATGCTGCTCGTGTTGCTGGAGCACGTGATGCATATGTACTCGAAGAACCATTCGCCGCAGCTGTCGGGGCAGAATTACCTGTCTATGATCCAACTGGATCAATGGTCGCTGACCTTGGTGGTGGTACTTCTGATATTGCAACAATCTCACTTGGTGACATTGTTTCTTCTCGTTCAATTCGAATGGCCGGAGATACAATGGATGAAGCGATTATGAACTATATCCGTCAAAACTATTCCGTTTTGATTGGTGAGCAAACGGCTGAACGTTTGAAGATTGAAATTGGTTCTGCTGACATTGAAAAGGCAGAAGAAATGGGAGTGGGAACGGCTCGTGGTCGTGATTTGGTCACTGGTCTACCTAAGACAATTGAAATCCCAGCCAAGGATATCGCGATTGCAATTAACGATGTGATTAATGAAGTCATTGTTGCCATTAAGGAAACTTTGGAAGAAACATCACCAGAAATTGCTGCCGATGTTATCGATCATGGAATTGTTCTAACTGGTGGTGGTGCGCTGCTAAAGCACATTGATTCTGTCATTGCTAAAGCAACTAAGGTGCCTGTCTTTGTTGCCCCAGAACCATTGGATGCTGTTGCACTTGGAACAGGTGAAGCACTTAAGTCCATTGATGTTTTGAAAAACAACTAAACGCTAATAGTAATTGACGCCGCGCCAATTTCGGTGAGGCGTTCTTTATTATCGAGTCACTTTAGTTGAGGTAGTTAAGAAAGGATCCTGCGCAATGAAGAAATTACTAACGTCACGACGCCTAGTGGTTTTAGTTGTGGTTGTTATGGTGACTGTGGGTGTGATTACTTTTAGTTCGCGTACGCGTACTTCCCAAGAAAAGCCAGCCTTGCCAATGCGCATTGCTTCGGATGTATCGACATGGGTCTCAGAAGTAGTGACTTCACCGGTGAAGGCCGTTGGAAACACATACAATGCGATGACACAAATGTTTGATGTCTATGAAGAAAATGAACGTTTAAACAAAAAGGTTAATCAACTTGCAGCAACACAGGTTCAGTTACAAAATGAACAACATGAAAACAAAGCTTTAAAGAAACAGCTTAAAATTGATAAAACTTTAACTGACTATAGCATAGTGAATGCGACCGTGATTGCTCGTTCACCAAGTAATTGGCAGTCTCAATTAATCATTAATCGTGGATCTAATGCTGGTTTGAAGAAAAGTATGTCAGTAATGGGCGCTGGTGGTATGATTGGTCGTATTTCAGAAGTGGATACGACAAGTGCCAAAGTGGAACTACTGTCTGATAATAGTCAGACTGCGGATCGCTTTGCCATTCGAGTAACAAATAAGAACAACCAGACGGTTGATGGTATTGTTGCAAAGTTTGATCAAACAAAAAATCAAATTGTAATGAGCAAGATTACTTCCAAGACAGAGGTTAAGCCTGGCGATCCGGTTACGACAAGTGGTCTAGGTGGTATTACACCATCTGGTCTTTATGTTGGAAAAGTAAATAAGGTTGTTGAGTCTGATTATGGACTTACTCGCACGATTTATATTGACCCAGCTGTGGATTACAATAATATCCCAGTTGTTAGTGTGGCTATTCCTGAAAGTTAAAAAAAAGCGTACCCTTGGGTACGCTTTTTTTAATTAAAATATTCAATTGGACGATTATTATCTGGTTGGAGTTTGCGATTATTACCACGATAATATTGATGAAATTTATCAAGCTCAGCTTGTCCGATTTGAATGGCGTGATCAAGCACATACCATTCAACATTCTCAGTTAGTGGTGGTGTGGTCAATGAACCCAAATAATGTAAATAAGTGCGTTCTTCAGGTAGTAAGTCACTCAAGGCAATTGGAAGGACCCTTTGAGTGCCAATATTGTCAAAAATGGTATGAAAGGCAGCATTTGTATTTCCCAACATTACAGGCACTGCGACAACGGCCATTTGACCATCTGCTGCTAAGTGCACAAAGTGTAATTCTGCGGTCGCTTGAACCCCGTCAATCACGTGTTCGCTAGGTGTGTGAAGATGCGCCTGTTGAACAGTGAATTTGCGGTGGTTTAACGTAGCGTGACCAGTAAGTCCAAATTCAATACTTGCGCCAGTATCACGAACATATGTGACAGTGGGGTCGTAGTCTAAGGCAATCGTTGAAAGATTGTCATCGGCAATCGCTTTTTGATGATTAAGGGCAATTGGAGACTGATGTGTTCCCGTAATAAAGTCCCAATTTTCTTGCTGATCGTAATTTAAATGTTGCATAACTTTACCTCCATAAGTTATAGATTAGCAAGTTTTTACGCAAAGTGTCAAAATGACTTTTTTTTAAAACATTAAAAAAAACACAGTAAAATTCAATTTGTTCAACAATACACAAAGATAAATGGGCGTTCTACATATATATCAATTCCACTGAACCTTGTCACGATAGGGTTTAAGACAACAAAAACCACTAAAAAAATGCGAAAAGACACTTCCAATTTCATCCCTCCGTGGTACTATTAGTAAAGAAATTCACAATATATATTTTTAAGGAGCTCTTATTATGAGTACGACACTTGAGACTAAAGCACCAAGTAAATCAATGATTATTTTGGCCGCTGTGGTTGCTAATATTATCTGGGGAACCCCATTTAAGTTATTGAAATTAATGTATGCTAGCATGGACGTTTCGCGTGAGGCTTTGGGAGATCGCTATATCGCCCAAGTGCTTACAATCGTGAGTGTGCGTTTCTTACTTGCAGGATTGTTAACACTAGCTGTGGCAATGATTATGCGTCAGAACATTGTTAAGATGTCAAAGATTCAATTCCGAAATGTTGTTATTATGGGTCTGGTTTCAACTGGATTTGCATACTTTTTCTTTAACATCGGAAATGTGAACATTTCATCAACAATTAACTCAACAATTTTGGCACAATCAACTATCTTCTTTACGGCTTTGTTAGCCAACTTCATCTACTCAGATGATAAGCTCACACCAATGAAGACACTTGGATTGGTAATTGGGTTTGCCGGATTGATCATCTCACAATTAACTGGTGGGACTTCAATTGGTGACATGTTCCATTTCTCAATCACCGGTGAAGGATTCATGTTGATGTATGGATTGATGGCCGCCCTTGGAACAATCTTGGCGAAGTACCTTGGTTCTTCATTGAACGTGTTCGTGATGACTGGATGGAGTTTGGTTGTTGGTGCTATCTTCTTGTTTGTTGTTGGTACATTGATGGGTGGAAGCCTAACAAGTGTTCACTGGACAACAGAAGGAATCTTGTTGTTGATCTTATTGGCTGCGTTTGCTGCAATTCCATTCACGCTTTGGAACTGGGCCGCAACATGGGGTAAGCTTAGCGAAATTTCAGTCTTCAAGTTTATCATGCCAATCTCAGGTAGTTTGCTATCAGTTGCCTTCGGTGAAAGTTTTACAACATCATTGTTGATCGGATTGATTCTTGTCTGTGTCTCAATCATTATGTTGAACTTGCCAAGCAAGAAGCCATTACAAGCTAATTAAACAAAAAAGCTAATTCAGCTGGTGCTAAGTGCACCAACATGAATTAGCTTTTTTATTAGGTGATGCAGATGCATCAGAACTTATTTTAGGCGAGCGGCGTCGCCTGTCGATATTGCTTAGGCGTCATGCCTACCTTCTGTTTGAATAACTTGTAGAAGTACGACTTATCGGCAAAACCGACATTCTCCGAAACAAGATTAATGCTTTCACTAGAATGGGTAAGGAGCCATTTAGCACGTTCAATTTTCTTGTCCATAACAATTTCTTGGAAGGTCATATGAAAATTTTTACGAATCATTTTGGAAGTGTAGCTAGGGCTATAGCCAAGTTCTTGGGCTAGGCTATCCAGCGAGATACTAGTCAGTTCACGGTCGATTAATTGCAAGATATGCTGGCTTGATTGGCCGTTCGACATCTGCGGTAAATAGTTATCCAAGTTGGTTAACATCCACAAGAAAATCGGGAAAATCATTGCCCGTTGTCGGGCTAGGATAAATTTAGATAGGAATAGTATTGAAAAATTCGCATCACTATCTGTCGGGATTTGCAAAATCAACGGATCATTCTGACTATTTAACAAACCAAAGTTTGCGAACACATAATTCTCCATTTGACCATTTGATTGTGCAAAATAATGCGCTTTTTCATTGATGAATTCACGTTTAATATAAATTGACACGATTTTCGTATCGGTAGCGTGACTTTCATATTCAATATGCGTATCGGCGTTGGCAAAAATCAAATGGCCAGCTTCTAATTCACATTGTTTGTCGGAATCAATCCAGGCGGTAACTTGGCCTGATAACACATATAAGATACGGGGGAATTCTGCTCGGAAATCAAGATAACTTTCTTGGTGGGCATAAAAGCAGGCAGTAATTAAATCAGATGATTGGCCGAATTGCGTAATGAAATGGGTGATTTCACGACTGGTTGTGAGATAGTTTTTGGAATCATTTAAAAAGGCAAATAGGTTTTGGATTTGCTTGTCTGAGGGGTAATAATTTGGCACGAGTATTGTCCTTACTTAAAAGAGATTACCACTAATGTAACATAAAAAGACACTTTATTCAGTGTCTTTATTCATACATGTTTGCTATAATGTTAGATGGAAGATTAATAAGATACTTATACCTAAGTAATACTCGGAGGAAGTTCAAATGAAGATTGGTTTTATCGGAACTGGTAACATGTCAGGTGCCATCATCAAGGGAATTATTGATTCAAAGTTCGTTGATGCAAGCGATGTCTACCTATATGACCGTAATGTTGATTTTGCTAAGTCACGTGCAGAAGGTTTTGGGGCAAACGCCACAGATACTGCCACTGAATTAGTTGAAGCAGTTGATTATATTTTGTTGGGTGTTAAGCCACACATTATTCCAGCTGTTGTGAAGGAAATTCGTGATAGCTTGGCAAAGAATGATAAGGTTTTGATTTCTATTGCTGCCGGAACATCAACTGAATCAATCTTGAAGACAGTTGGTTTGGCAAACATGGAACAATCAATCATTCGTGTTATGCCTAACATGAACGTTATGGTTGGTGAAGGTGCCTCAGCAGTTGCTGGAAACGAAAACGCAACTGAAGAACAAGTTGAATTCGTTAAGGATATGTTCGGTACAATTGGTAAGTCATGGGTACTTGACGAACATTACTTCTCAGCCTTTACTGCAATCTCTGGAAGCATGCCTGCATATGTTTTCTTGTTCATTGACAGTATTGCCCGCGCTGGTGTTAAGCATGGTTTGACAAAGGCTATGGCTGATGAAATCGCCACACAAGCAGTTTTGGGTAGTGCCAAGACGCTTCAAGGGACTGATGATTCAGCTTGGACAATGGTTGATAAGGTTAGCTCACCAGGTGGAACTACGGTTGCTGGTTTGCTTGAATTGATCGATGAAGGCTTCATCTCTGATGTTGTTGCTGGTGTTGATGCAACTGTTGCCAAGGACATTGAACTTGGTAAGCAAAAGTAATAAATGATTAAGTTACAGAATTTATTCTGTAACTTTTTTATTTATATTTGACGTGCTGCGCGAAGGGCGCTATCCTATGTAGATAGAAGCCACTTGGCAATGGAGAAGTTAATATGTTGAAATATATTCGGACGACATGGTTACATGTGGTCATCGTCATGTTGGCAGTTTTTCTGGACGGAGGAATTGCACAACAATTTGCAGGGGTCTTGTTTAAATTACCAATGTCAGCAAGTCCTTACATTACAATACTCGCAATTTTAATGCCGATTCTTTCGGGAACAGTAAAGCAGATTGGTAATCGTTGGTTATATGCAACGGCAATTGTTGCGGGGTTGTTATCCGACATTTTTTATGTGGGTGTCATTGGGATTGCAACTATTGGATTTCCAATTACAATCTGGTTAGCAAAGAAAATCCAACACTATCTACCTGATACAATGGGCTGGTCAATGGTGACTTGGTTCTTATCAATGTGTGCCTATCTGATTTTTGATTATTTTGCATTTGGCATTATCAATTTGGCAAACATGGATGTCTTTAACTTTATTGTCTTCCACTTATTCCCAACACTTATTGTTAATTTGATTTTCTATATTGTTTTGTATGCACCATTGAGCTATCTTTACCATGTGACGAAACAACCAGATATTTCAAGTTACAATACGGATCAACGAGATTTGAATTCTGGGGTGCCTATTCGGACACGCACACGTTCCCGTCGACAATAGTTGACAAAAAGTTAAATGTCCGTTAGAGTTAATTTCACAAACAATATATATAAACAAATGAGCAAAAGAGTAACCAACTAGTTATCAACAGAGAGCCACGCTGAAATTGAGAAGTGGTGTTAACTTGCGGTGAACCACACTTGCGATTATGAATAGCAATATTCGGTTGTCACCGTTATCGACTGTGCCAGAAAAATGGGTACATGAGTACTAAACAGTAATGTTTAGTAGAATTAGAGGTGGAACCGCGATTAAGTCGCCCTCGAGTAAACAATAGTTTACTCGAGGGCTTTTTTTGTACCAACAGAGGAGGCGTATAATGCACTATATTTTAGAAATTTTACCCAGTTTATTAGATGGTTTAAAAATGACCTTAGGTGTCTTTGGATTGACCCTAATTGGTGCCATCCCCCTAGGGGTGGTAATTGCTTTAGCGATGCAATCCAAGTTAGTTGTCTTACGTTCGGTGACAAACATGTACATCACAATCATGCGTGGAACACCGCTACTGCTTCAGATTATCTTTGTCTATTATGGATTGAGTTTGGCTAATATTGTGACGTTACCTAGATTCGAATCAGCCGTTTTCACGTTCATTTTAAATTACGCTGCTTATTTCGCTGAAATTTTCAGAGGCGGATTCCAATCAATTGCACAAGGTCAATATGATGGTGCCCGCGTGCTGGGCTTTTCAAAAGGGAAAACATTGCGGTACATTGTTCTTCCACAAGTCGTCAAGGTGGTGATGCCTTCTGTGGGGAATGAAGTGATTAATTTGGTGAAAGATTCATCACTTGTTTATGTCATTGGACTAGGTGATCTCATGCGGGCTGGAAACATCGCGGCTGCGCGGGATGTCAGCCTAGTACCGTATCTGTTAGTTGGTGCCTTATATTTATGCTTGACGGTGCTATTAACTTACGGCATGCGTTATATCGAAAAGCGGATGAACTATTATCGTTAGGAGACATTATGTTAGAAATTAAAAACTTATCAAAGCGTTATGATGATCGGGTTGTCTTTAAGAACTTAAATTTAACAGTTGCTGATGGTGAAATCCTAACGATTATTGGACCTTCAGGAATTGGTAAAACGACTTTTTTACGCATTTTAGCAGGGTTAACGCCTGCTGATTCAGGCAGTATCACCTTGGATGGTAAACCCTTAGCAATTGATGGCACGCGTAGCGGTGCTGATGTTGGTGTGATTTTTCAGGATTTTAACCTTTTTCCACAATACTCAGTTGCTGAAAATATTGAGCTTGCACCCAAATTGGTCGCCAAAAAATCAGCTGAGGCAGTCGCTCAAGAAACAGAACGCCTGCTAAATGACATGGATTTGCAAGCACAACGCGACCAATATCCGTTCCAACTCTCGGGGGGACAAAAACAGCGTGTTGCGATTGCACGAGCCTTGGCCATGCAACCAGGACTATTGGCTTATGATGAACCAACCTCTGGACTTGATGCTGCTTCCACGCAACGCGTGACCGATGTGACGAAAGACCTACAACAACGTGGTGTTACACAATTGATTGTTACACACGACTTGCCTTTTGCTGAAGCTGTTCAGGGACGTCATTTTGACTTTGCAACTGATGTAGAACGATAGAGGTACGCAAGATGCATAATAAGAAACTTAAGTTGTTAATTGGTAACGGCATTGTGCTGGTTGTTTTAGCCCTGATTATTGGTGGTCTTAGCTATCGCATGAGTCATCGTCAAGATTCTTGGCATACATTGCAACAACGAAAAACAGTGGTCATCGGGATTGATGATACCTATGTTCCAATGGGATTTAGAGATAAAAAAGGGCACCTAGTTGGCTACGATGTTGAGTTGGCCCGTGCCACGTTTGAACGCATGGGTTTAAAACCTAAATTTCAAACGATAGATTGGTCAATGAATCAAACAGAATTGGCGACTGGACATATAGACGTGATTTGGAACGGTTACACAATTAACGCTGAACGTAAGCAGAAGGTGGCTTTTTCAAATCCATATCATTCTGATCGGTTAGTGCTGTTGACGAAACAATCAGCGCCAATTCGGCAAGCTTCAGATATGAAAAATAAAAATTTAGCAGTTCAATCAGGTTCTTCGGGCTTTGATAGTTTAAATGCACAGCCACAATATTTAAAAAAATATTTGAATCGAAAAGTATCGCAGTATGACACCTATGACAAAGCTATTAATGATTTGCAAGTTGGTCGGGTGGATGCGGTATTAATTGATCGGGATTATGCAAATTATTATATGACGCATGAGCAGCTGAAGACGCCTTTGCGAATGGTTCAAACAGCCTTTCCCAAGGACGAGTACGGTGTTGGCTTTAGAAAAGAAGACAAAGTACTGCGTGAGCGCGTGAATCGTCAATTGACGGAGTTACAGCAGGATGGGACTGAGTCCAAGTTAGGTCAAAAATACTTTGGTACAGCCAATTAAAAAACGCACATCATAGATGTGCGTTTTTTAATTGATTTTCTTTTCAAAAATACAAAGCGTTTGACCAAAGAAATTCGTGAATTCAGTTAGTTTCGTGAAAGATAGTCCTTCGACAACATGAACTGAAGCAAGATTATCAGCAAACATCTCGGCTTGCACGATTGCTGGGCCATTCATGTGGCGGAACAAAACTTCTAAAGCTTGGTGCATATAACCGTGGTGCTCGTATGTTTCATCGAGTGAATAAGCAAGACTATAATGCGTTAAATCGTCCGTTCCTTGATCCAAGGCTCGATACACTGTGATTGAACCAATTAGCTGATCATCTAACAAAATTTGGAAGAAATAAGGTTGTTTCAGTGCTTCCGCAAAGCTACTCTGTAGGGATGATTCAGAAACATCCATTTGGAGACCAGCTTGCGCTTTAGGTTGTTGCATGAGTTGTTTGTATGCTGCAAATTGGTCTGATTGCCAGGCCTTTAATCCAATTGTATTTAATACCATGATCCATAAAATCCATTCATTTTGGCAAGGGTAGGGGCATATTGAACATAAAAGTGTTCAAAGAGTTCTAGTACGATGATTGCAAATAACCAGCCGGCGATGACGCCGCTAAATTGGACGTCGGGTTGAAATAGGTTTGCTAAGAAAACAAGGCACCACATCATCAGCATGACAAGATGGAGTGTGCTCCGACGCCATATTGACTGAATCTCTGGTCCGACAAAGCTGGCAACAAACGTGTAAATTAAGGTTGCCCAGAAAATGCCGAAGGCCGGAAATTGCATGGCGTGATTAAAATTAGTGACCGGTAAAATAAAATCAACGATATGCAGTAGTATCCCACTAATTATGCTCGTTGTCATCAACCAAAAGGCGGGAATCTTAAATTTAAAGCCCCATAGGAAAAAGGCTAGCAAGAAAATGACGAGGCAACTTCCCCAACTATGACTGAAGAAAAAAATAAAACTCAGGAAATAGTGGAGCCAGTTTGGTAACATTGTGAGTTGAAGTTGGGCAGTTAAGTTGTCCAACACTGAAAGTAAGGCGACATGGCTGAAAACAGCCCATACTAGGCCGATAAAGCTCAGGCTACTTAAGGCCAAAAGCCACCGTTGCGCATGATAGTTTCGTATTAACATACATCCATTCCTTAAATTTTTTGATTAATTCTAGTGTATACTAAATTACAAGAAGCGTATAATCATTTGTGCAATATTTTGTAAAAAAGAGTAGGGGGAACAAATGGTAACACAAACATTAATTATGTTGGTAACAGGTGTCGTGGCAGGAGCTTTAGGATCAATTCTGGGCTTAGGTGGCGGTATTATTGTCACACCGGTTTTAACGATTTTTATGGGATTGGATATTAAATATGCCGTTGGTGCAAGTATTATTGCGGTAATTGCCACAAGTTCTGGTTCTGCGGTCGCCTTTTTAAAAGATGATGTCTTAAACCTACGGGTGGCGATGTTTTTGGAAATTTTCACGACATTGGGGGCACTATTAGGCGCCATCTTATCAGGATTTTTCCACGCAACAGTGTTGTACTTTTTATTCGGGGCTCTATTGATTTTTCAAGCCTGGAATATGTGGCAAAAACTGCGGGGGAGTAAAACGGAAACTGTTTTAACACAGTCTGATGCGCTCGCCGAAAAGCTTGAATTGAATGGTGAGTACTACGATAAACAAGAAGGTAAGACCATCCAGTACGGTTTGGAACGTGTGCCAGGGGGAGCAGCAGTTATGTTTGGTGCTGGGATTGCATCAGGTTTATTGGGCATTGGTTCAGGGGCATTTAAAGTGATGGCGATGGACGGTGTTATGAAAATGCCGTTGAAAGCCTCATCGGCCACTTCAAACTTGATGATGGGAGTAACGGCAGCTGCTTCTGCTACGGTCTATTTCTTTAACGGGATGATTAATCCTGTTATTGCAGTTCCGATGGCCTTGGGAATTTTGGTAGGATCAACAATTGGGTCACATGTTATGCAGTATTTGCCAGCACGTTTAATCCGAAAGATTTTTATTCCGGTGGTCTTGATTATGGCCCTCCAGTTAATTTTTAAAGGAATGGCGGTATTTTAAATCATGACAAAAGAAATGCAACAAACGCAAGATGAAAAAAATTTAGCACATATGGAAGTTGTGATTGGAAAGATTATGCGAATTGGTGTTGCGCTAGCGCTAGTCGCGATGTTAGTTGGTTTTGTTCTATTATGTTTGAATCCACAAGCTGCTAACCAGCCATTCCCAACACGATTGAGCCTAATCTGGCAGGGACTCATCAGCTGGCAACCACTCGCATGGATGATGTTTGGATTACTATTGTTAATTTTCACACCTGTTTTACGAGTGGTCGTTTCTATTTTTGCTTTCGCTAAAATCCATGATCATCTATATGTTGCCATTACAACGCTCGTGCTTTTTATTTTATGTATTGCGATTGTTTATGGGTATCATGCGCGTTAACGCTTGACGGAAACACCAAATTCACTTAAACTGTTTACAGCATAAAAAGAAAATAGAGGTTGCAATCAACAAGAGTCACTAACCAAATCGGCAGATTATGCGGTTAGTAAAAGGGGCGATTGCCGAAATGCACCGATTGGCAAATCGGGGTGTTGGTCCAGGTATTAAGAGTAACTGGACTGTCGTAATCAATGATTACGGGGAGCTATCAAATACTTGGCAAAAATACAGACGCCTAGTTTACGATGATAGTCGTAGACTAGGCTTTTCTTTTGCCAAATATTTGGGGCCTCAAAAAATTAGGAGGATTTTATGTCAAATGATGCAAATGAGTCGGCAGGGCTCAAGCGAACGCTAAAAACCCGTCACCTTTCAATGATTGCGCTTGGTGGAACAATTGGAACTGGATTGTTTGTGACTTCCGGTGCCACTGTTGCACAAGCAGGACCAATGGGAGCTCTAGCCGCATACGCGGTCATGGGCTTGATGGTCTACTTTTTGATGACGAGTTTAGGAGAGATGGCGACGTATATGCCTGTTTCTGGGTCATTCTCAACTTATGCTGATCGTTTCGTCGATCCAGCATTTGGTTTTGCAATGGGATGGAATTTCTGGTTAAATTGGGCGATTACTGTGGCGGTTGAAGCAGCAACGGTTGGTGTTGTGATGGGCTATTGGTTCCCGCACACGCCAGGCTGGACCTGGTCATTTGCGACCTTAGCATTGATTTTATTGATTAATTTACTCTCAACTAAAACTTATGGTGAAACCGAGTTTTGGATGGCTATGATTAAGGTGGTAGCGGTCATTGCCTTCTTGATTGTCGGGTTTGCCATGATTCTTGGGATTATGACGTACAAGCCAGATGTTGCCCGTAATCTATCAGTTGGTAATCACGGATTCGTCAATGGATTCAACGGGATTTTAGCTGTTCTGATGGTGGCTGGATTCTCATTCCAAGGAACCGAATTTATCGGTATTACAGCTGGTGAATCTGAAACACCAGAGACATCAGTACCAACAGCAATTAAGCAAGTATTCTGGCGAATTTTGCTATTCTACATTGGGGCAATTTTCGTAATTGGTGCTATCATTTATTACAAGGATCCATCATTATTGAGTGCGAGTGAAGATAATATTGCGGTGTCACCATTTACGTTAGTATTTGAACGAGCCGGGTTGGCCAGTGCGGCAGCTGTGATGAATGCAGTCATTCTAACTTCGGTCATTTCATCAGCCAATTCAGGACTATATACGTCATCGCGTATGTTATACTCAATGGCTGAAGAAGGCATGGCACCGGCTTTCTTTAAGAAGATTAACCCCAAGTCAGGTATTCCAACCCGTGCCTTAGCTGTCACAATTATCGTTAGTGCGTTAACATTGGCCACAAGTTTATTTGGTAAGAATGTTTACTTGTATCTAGTGGCGGCTTCTGGGTTAACTGGATTTATTACTTGGATTGGTATTGCTATTTGTGCTTATCGTTTCCGTCGTGCCTTTATTGCGCAAGGCCATACTGTTTCAGAGTTGCGCTATCATGCAAAGTGGTTCCCGGTAGGACCTATTTTGGCACTGATTATGTCTATTATTGTGGTAGCCGGACAAGATTTGGCATCCTTCCAAGGACCAATCTCACAATGGAATTGGCAGGCTATTATTACAACTTATCTGGCAATTCCAATTTTCTTAGGCCTATTTTTCTACTACAAATTAAAGCACCATACAAAAATGCGTTCATTACAGGACGTCGATTTAAAGACTGATGCACGTCCAATGAAATAAAAACTTTTAAACACACAGCTGGTGGTAGCTGTTTTTTTTTTTGTTAGAAAAACGGTTTACGTTGACCTTGGGTAAACTAATCAAAATATCTTTTTCCTTGGAAGCGTTTACAACGAAAATTTAACCTGAATTTGTGTGTTAAAACACAAGAGAGTAGTGTACAATAATTATTGGATACAAAAGTATTGCTATCAAAAAACAAAGGAGATTTTTCAATAATGAAAAAGACCAAGATCGTTTCTACACTTGGACCTGCCAGTACCGATGTCGAAACAATTACAAACTTGTTAGAAGCTGGTGCCAATGTTACACGTTTCAACTTCTCTCACGGAGATCATGAAGAACATTTGGGACGCATGAACGCTGTGCACGAAGCCGAAGCTAAGACAGGTAAGATTGCTGGTTTGCTATTGGACACAAAGGGTGCGGAAATCCGTACTACTGTTCAAAAGCCAGGTAAAATCGAATTTAACATCGGTGATGTCGTTCGTATTTCTATGGATGATTCACTAGAAGGAACTAAGGAAAAGATTGCTGTTACTTACCCTGGTTTGTTCGATGATGTTCATGTTGGTGGACACGTTTTGTTTGACGATGGAAAAATTGACATGCTTATCACTGATAAGGATGAAGCCAACCGCGAATTGGTAACTGTTGTTGAAAACCATGGTTTGTTGGGATCACGTAAGGGTGTTAACGCACCTGGTGTTTCAATCAACTTGCCAGGTATTACTGAAAAGGATGCCGATGATATCCGTTTTGGTTTGGCAAACGGAATCCAATTCATTGCTGCTTCATTCGTTCGTAAGCCTGAAGACGTTGAAGATATTCGCGTCTTGCTTAAGGAAGCGAACCGTGAAGATGTTATGATCTTCCCTAAGATTGAATCACAAGAAGGTATCGACAACTTCCCAGAAATCTTGAAGGTTTCTGATGGATTGATGATTGCTCGTGGAGACATGGGTGTCGAGATTCCACCTGAAAATGTGCCTTTGGTTCAAAAGGATTTGATCCGCATGATGAACGCTGCCGGAAAGCCTGTTATTACAGCTACTGACATGCTTGATTCAATGCAAGAAAACCCACGTCCTACACGTGCCGAAGCTTCTGACGTTGCCAACGCTGTGTTTGACGGAACTGATGCAACAATGCTTTCTGGTGAATCAGCTAACGGTGCATACCCAGTTGAAGCAGTTGCAACAATGGCACGTATTGACGAAAAGGCTGAAACTGCTTTGCGTCAAAACGGTCGTCACAAGGATGATTATGTAACAGATGATGTTACTGAATCTGTTGCTGCTTCAGTTGCGAACGCTGCTAACAACTTGCCAGATGTTAAGGCTATCGTTGCTGCTACTAACTCAGGTTACACAGCAAAGATGATCTCAAAGTATCGTCCAGATGCTGATATCTTGGCTTTGACATTTGATGAGATGGTTCAACGTTCATTGACAATTTACTGGGGTGTACAACCAATCGTTGTTGATCCAGTAAACACAACTGACGAAATGATTGAACTTGCTAAGAAGCAAGCTGTTGAACAAGGATTGGCTGTTAAGGGTGACAAGATCATCGTTACTGCTGGTATCCCTGTTACAACTTCAGGAACAACTAACTTGTTCACAATCGTAACAGTTGACTAATTTTTAACAATAAAAACACATGATACCTCTGGTATCATGTGTTTTTTTGTTATGTAATTTAGCAATTTATGCTATTCTAATAGTACATAATAAATGAAATGAGGCGGGCTTATGAGTTGGCAAGAAGTGACCGTAACAACACAAAATGAAGCAGTCGAAGCAGTCAGTAATATTTTAATTGAGGCGGGAGCTGAAGGGGTTCAAATTGATGATGCGGAAGATCGCGATCATTATCAAGCGTCTGATGGAACAGTCACGATTGATTGGGATTCAGTGCCAGGTGTGACGCAAGGTGCTGAAGTGTCAGGGTATTTTCCTGCCGATGTCCATGTGTCTGAATTGTTAGATGGTATTCGGGAACGTGTGCAAGGGTTACAAGCCTTTGGATTAAACGCGACGCCGGGGACGGTTGTTCAAAAACCAGTTGAAGATGCTGAATGGGCTACGGAATGGCAAAAATATTATCATCCAGTGCGCTTGACGCGTTATTTAACCGTCGTGCCAAAATGGGAAACTTATCAGCCGCAAATGCCAGATGAGCATGTGATTGTGTTAGATCCAGGCATGGCATTTGGAACAGGGACACATCCAACAACAAAGTTAATGCTTCAAGCTGAAGAATTTGTACTGCGTGGTGGTGAACGCGTTTTGGACGTTGGAACTGGATCGGGGATTTTAAGTATTGCCGCCAAGTACATGGGCGCCAGCGAAGTTTTAGGGACTGATGTGGATGAAGTTGCTGTGAAATCAGCGCAAGGGAACCTTGATTTGAACCCCATTGCATCAGATGTAAAAGTGCAAGTCAGTGACTTGTTGGCAGATGTGACAGAAAGTGATTTTGATGTGGTGGTTGCTAACATGTTGGCAGAAGTACTATTACCGCTTATTCCACAATTGCCGGCTGTGATTAAGCCAGGAACGCAAATTTTACTTTCCGGAATCTATCAAGATAAGATTGAGGCAATTCAAACCGCTTTGCGAGCACAAGGCTTGTTAGTGGACCAAATCATGCAACTAGGTGAATGGTATGGCTTGATCGCACATAATCCCACGGGTGAGGAGGTTTAAATGCAACGTTATTTTTTGGATGAAATGCCCGCAACTGAAACTTTCACATTACCAGAGGATGTTGCCCATCACTTTGTAACAGTATTACGGGCTCGAATTGATGATGAGGCGGAATTTGTCTTACCAGATCATCGAACAATTTGGATTGCGAAAGTCGTGGAAATCACAGACCAAAATGCCATTATGCAGGTTGTTGCAACGACAACGCCACAAGTGGAGTTGCCAGTTAAGGCGACTCTTGTTTTAGGCTTAAGCAAAGGTGATAAACCAGATTATGTTGTTCAAAAAGCAACTGAATTGGGTGTACATGAAATTATATTTGTTGAAACTGAATGGTCCGTTGTGCATTGGGGGATGAAAAGTGACAAAAAGTTAGCACGTTTGGCAAAAATTGCCAAAGGCGCAAGCGAACAAAGTCATCGATTGGAAATCCCAATTTTACGGTACGTGTCAAATCTTCAGGCACTTGATTTACCCACCGACGCCTATAAGGTAGTAGCTTGGGAGGAGAGTGCCAAAAAAGGTGAACGTTCAGCTTTGGCCACAGTTTTTGGCCAATTGGGTCCGCAAAGTCACATAGTGGGGATGATTGGTCCGGAAGGTGGACTATCGCAGACCGAAATGGGGACATTGGAACAGCAAGGGTTTATTCCGGTGGGACTTGGTCCCAGAATTTTGCGAGCTGAGACAGCACCGTTATACCTACTGAGTGCACTGAGTTACGCGCTTGAATTAAATTAGAATGAGGAAGATAGCATGTCATACACAAGAATGTTGAAATATTGGCCGTTTTTGGTCTTGAATCTCCTATTTGCGTTTGGAATCCCGGTTGTTGTTAAAATGAGTCATGTGGCAACATTAGCAAACGTGCTTGGAATTTTATTTCTAGTAAATGGATTATTTAGTATTTATTTAGGTTTATATATTAAGCGGCGGGGGGCTTTTAAAGTTATGCTCCTTGTCTGGCCGATTTTATTTGCGATTGCGGTATGGTTTGGCTTAGAACCAAGTCTTTACGGATATGCTTTCGCAGCAATGTACTTTGTCATCGAAAGTTTGGCCTTTTTTGTAGGTCAGCAAAATGATCTTGATTATGAGGAACAAATTCCAATTGATGAAGGCTATCACAGTTTGAAATAATAATGATGAAATAAGCAGACCGAGCGACGAGCCCGGTCTGCTTATTTTTTGTTTAATTAAATTTGAAAGTGGTTGTGGTGGGGGATTGTTTTTTTGGATGAAAAAATAGAGATAAAATTTAAAAACGTCAGAAGTGACGTGAAACGTTGATTTAAAGCGATTCTCATTTGAGAATCGCTTTTTTTATTAAAAATCATAGTGGGGGATAGTGGAGAATGGTGGTGAATTGTGGTAAATTAATCATGTAAGATTGTGTAAAAAATAAAAAAGTGGTTACTAACAGGTATTTGGCATGAAAGGAGGAATGACGCGATGTTCATGGGTACATACCAACATACAATTGATACTAAAAATCGTCTGATCATTCCGGCCAAATTCCGTAACCAATTAGGTGATTCTTTTGTGGTGACGCGTTGGATGGAGCATTCAATCCGGGCGTATACGCAAGAAGGATGGGATGCCTTTTCAAAACAGGTACGTGCCTTACCAGAAACCAATGCAAAAGCACGTCAATTTAAGCGTTTTGTGTTGGGAGGCGCGCAAGAAGTTGAATTTGATAAGCAAGGGCGAATTACGCTGACGAAATCATTGTGTGAGTATGCACAACTTGAAAAAGAGACAACGGTCTTTGGTTTGGGTGAAGATTCATTCGAAATTTGGAGCACGGCTAATTGGCAGGCTTACGAAGAGAATGTTGCAGAAAACTTTGATGATATTGCCGATGGTCTTGATGATCTCGGTATTTAAAACAAATAATAAGCTGAAAAAGAAAGAAAAGGGCTGAAGCATGGCGGAATTTGAACATACAACAGTATTATTGCATGAAGCAATAGATGGATTAGCTGTCAAAGCTGATGGTACCTATGTGGATGCAACTTTGGGTGGTGGTGGCCATTCAAAGTTATTGGCAAGCAAACTTAATACGGGGAAATTATATAGCTTTGACCAGGATGTCACGGCCATTACATATAATGAAGACCATCTAGCAGAGGAAATCCATGCTGGAAAAGTTGAGTTGGTTCAAACTAATTTCCGTAACTTAGCGCAAGCTTTAGCTGAACGAGGTGTCACAGGCATTGATGGGATTGTATATGATCTAGGCGTTTCATCACCACAATTTGATGATGGTCAACGTGGTTTTTCATACAATTATGATGCGCCACTAGATATGCGAATGGATCAATCACAAGCGCTTAATGCGCGAACAATCGTAAATGAATGGTCATTTCAAGATTTGATGCGGATTTTTTCACGTTATGGTGAAGAAAAGTTTTCAAAACAAATCGCGCGCGCTATTGAACGTACACGTGCTGAAGCACCAATTGAAACAACGTTTGAATTAGTTGAAGTGATTAAATCAGCAATTCCAGCTCCTGCCCGTCGTAAAGGTGGACATCCTGCTAAAAAAACATTCCAAGCGATTCGGATTGCTGTTAACGATGAACTGGGTGCTGTTGAGGATTCATTACAACAAGCATTAGACTTGTTGGAAATTAATGGCCGGATTGCAGTCATTACTTTCCAATCTTTAGAAGATCGTTTAGTAAAAACAATGTTTAGAGAAAAAACAACATTACCCGAACTGCCTGCAGGCTTACCTGTGATTCCAGAAGAAATGGAACCTGATTTTAAATTAGTTAATCGTAAGCCGATTGTGCCAAGTACAGTGGAGATGGATGAAAATCACCGGGCCCATTCCGCTAAATTACGCATTATTGAACGCGTGAAATAAAGTCGTGAAATAAAGAAAGGAAATTAATACTATGGCTACACCAAATTATAATCACCAGTCCATTGTTAAACCGACGCCACAAGTACGCCCTAAACGACAACCCAAAAAAACAGTCAAACGCATTCCACTGGCTCGGCCCAAATGGAACTTTTTAGATTTCACAATGTTAGCAGCAACGATTTTGGTTGCGATTGTGGGTGTCTTTATGGTCATTAATGTTAGTAACCAGGGAGCTAAAGCTAACAGTCATTTAACACAGGTAACAGCGCAACTTAATCAAACCAAAAATGATAATAATGATTTACGTCAAGAAATTGGCACAGTGACCAATAATGATAAGTTGAGTGAAGTTGCTAAAAAAGAAAACCTTACAATGAACAATGACAATGTTAGGAATGTAAAATAAGATGGCACAAAAGAAGCGACACGGAATCTGGAAACAATTGGATAAAAATAGTCGAATAGCTGGCTTAGTTTTGTTAGCTTCAACGATGCTCGTGTTGCTTGTGTTGGGTTATCGGTATGCGCACATCGCGGTTACTAAAGATGTTAAAGGTCATCGACTTGATAAAGCGACACAGCAAATTTATCAAAGTCAAAGTATTGACGAAGCTAAGAGAGGCCAAATTTTTGACGTTAATGGCAATCCCATGGCTGAAAATACGACATCGTATACAGTGGTGGCTGTTCTTGATAAATCGCAGATTGGGCCCAACGGTAAAAAGATGTACGTAACCCCTAGCCAAGATAAACATGTGAGCGCCGTTCTATCAAAAGAACTAGGTGGCAAGGCAAGTACATATGAAAAAGCTTTAAAAGATGGACGAAAGGCCAAGCGCGACCAAGTTCAATTTGGTTCATCTGGAAGTCAATTAGACGTCTTAAAGTACAAACAATTAAAGAATAAACGTATTCCAGGGCTAACCTTTGTTGGTAGTCCAGCCCGGTTCTATCCAAATGGTGTGGCAGCAGCAAATCTGATTGGTTTAGCTGGCAATGTTGAGAATAAGCAGACAGGGTTAACCGAGTTAAAAGGGAATAGTGGTATCGAAGCTGGTTGGAATAAAAATTTGACTGGTAAGAATGGCATTAAAGCCACGGCAGTTGATGAGAACGATGCTAATCGGGCAAAATCAAAACCCGCCGTTAACGGTTCGGATGTTTATACGACAATTGATTCAAAGTTGCAGGCACAACTTGAAACACGTATGGACGTACTTAACGATACGATGGCGCCAAAATCGGCGCTAGCGGTGGTTATGGATACCCAAAATGGAAATATTGTTGCCTCAACGCAACGACCAAATTATAATGCCACGACGGGCCAAGGAATTGGTGACTATTGGCAAAATGAATTAACAAATTCATTTGAGCCAGGTTCAGTTATGAAAGGTGTAACTGTAGCTTCTGCTATAGATACGAATAACTGGAACCCAAATGCTACTTACCGATCAGGAACGTTGAATGTTGACGGTAAAAAGGTGACAGATTGGAATAATGGACGTGGTTGGGGACAAATTAGTTATGACCAAGGTGTTGGATTATCATCCAACGTTGCAATGGCCTTAACTGAACAACGAATGGGTGCCAAAACATGGCAACGATACATTCGGAATTTTGGTTTCTTGAAATCAACAAAATCAGGCTTGCCCCAAGAAAATTTGGGTATGATGCAGTTCCGTTATCCATTTGAGCAAGCTAATACGTCCTTTGGACAAGCGATTTCCACGACGCCATTGCAGATGTTGCAGGCTTATACTGCAATTGCTGGTGATGGAACCATGCTTAAGCCACACGTTGTAAGTAAAATTATTAATCCAAATACACAAAAAGTTGTCTATGAAGCGAAACGACAAAAGGTTGGAAAACCAATCAAGGCAAAAACAGCGGCGGCCACGCGAAAGCAGCTTGAAGCGGTTGTTTATAATGATGATGGTCTCGGCCACGATTATGCATTGAAGGGTGTGCGAACGACCGGTAAATCTGGAACTGCTCAAGTTTCGACGGCGTCAGGTTATCAAAATGCACAAAACCCAACCCAAGAGATTCATTCTTGGATCGGGATGGCGCCAGCTGATAAGCCACGATATATGATGTACATTGTGGTTAAGAAACCGCAAAAAGTGCCGAGTCAAGTGACAAAGCAAATGGCTGGTGTATTCAAGCCGGTCATGACACAGGCTTTGCAGATGGCGAAGGGCGACAATAAAGCTGTAAGTAGCCAAGCGCAATTGACCCAAGTCCCTGATGTAAAAAATCAGAGCCGAAAACAAGCGGTGGATAAAATTGAACAAGCCCATTTGGAGGCGCTTGTAATGGGAGATGGCGACAAGGTTATTGCACAAAGTCCAGCTGGTAAGACGGGGATGTTGAATAAGCAACGTGTCTTCGTCAATACCGGTAAGAATATTGTTGTACCGGATATGCATGGCTGGTCAAAAAATGATGTAATGATTTGGGCTGACTTAGCTAAAATCAAAATCAATAGTAAGGGAAATGGTTTTGTGGCGGCGCAGTCAGTTGAAGGTGGGACACGTTTGAATGAAGGTGTCCATGAAATGACAATCGAGTTTAAAGAACCAAAGGTAGAATAGAGGAGTAGTTAAATGATGTGGATTGTGTTTGTTGGCCTGCTAGTTGGTCTAGCAGCAACTGTGTTTGTTGTACCAGCCCTGCGGGATTGGTTTAAGAAAAAGAAAATTGAACAATTGGTGATGCGTTCAGGTGAAAACGAACCTGATCATGCCGCCAAAGCGGGAACACCGACGATGGGTGGTGCGGGATTTATTGCCGTGGTGATTATCGGTTATGCAATTCTAGGATTCTTTATGAAAGCCTATGATGTTACCGCATTGGTAGTTCTATTGGCAATCTTTCTATATGCGGTTGTTGGTGGGTTTGATGATAGTATTAAAATCTTCAATCACCGCGATGAAGGTTTTCGCTTTTTGCCAAAGTTGAGTGTTGAAATTCTGGCGGCTATCTTAGGTGTTGTGCTTTTGCACATGAGTGGCTTTGAATTTAGCTTGGCCATGCCATTTGGCTTACCAACTTTGCATAATGCCTTCTTCTATACGATTTTTGTCATCATTTGGCTCGTTGGTTGGTCAAATGCGACAAACTTGACGGATGGACTTGATGGTCTTGCAACGGGGTTAGCAATTATCGCCTATGGCTCATACCTTATTATTGCCATGCAACAAGCCAATTCAGGTGTGATGTTACTTGATGCGTTGATGATTGGTGCGCTTGTTGGTTTCTTCGTCTTTAATCATTATCCAGCAAGTATTTTCATGGGTGATACTGGTTCGCTTGCTTTAGGGGCTGGGCTCGCTATGAATGCGATCGTATTACACAAAGAATGGTCAATTTTGTTGATCGGAGTGGTCTTCATGATTGATACCCTTTCAGTTATTATTCAAATTACGTCATTCCGTTTGACTGGAAAGCGTATTTTCTTGATTACGCCTATTCATCACAGTGTGGAAAAGGGTGGTTTGACTGGAAATGTTGAAAAGCCTTGGAACGAATGGCAAGTTGACGCTCTCTTTTGGAGTGTTGGGTTGTTAGGATCCGTACTCTACTTCATTTTGTTTTAATTAAAAGTTACGCTAGTTGGGAGATCAGCGCCCAACATACATAAAATTGTAATAAGCAGGTCAGCTTGACCGTCGATTGTGAATTGGAAAGGATAGGTTTATGCGAACGTTAGTGATTGGCTTTGCCCGCTCAGGTGCTGCGGCAGCAAAATTGTTGTTAGAAGAGGGACAGGATGTGATTGTTTCAGATCCCAAGTTAGATTTTTCGGATCCGAAAGTACAGGCCCTTCAAACAAAAGGCGTCACATTCACGCAAGACCAAGATGAGCAGTTGCTTGATGGTGTTGACCAAATTATTAAAAATCCCGGAATTCCGTATACCATTCCAATTCTTCAAGCAGCGCAAGCGCGAAATATTCCAATCAAGGTTGAAGTGGCTCTGGCCCAACCATACATCGAAGGTGATTGGATTGCGGTGACTGGATCGAATGGAAAAACAACTGCGACAGAGATGATTGCAGCCGTCTTACGGACTCAAACGACAGCTGACCACGATGTGCGCGTTGCCGGAAATATTGGGACACCAGTTAGTGAAATTGCGAAGACTGTGCGACCAACCGATACATTAATTACGGAGCTATCATCCTTTCAACTAATGGGGGTGCCGGATCTGAAACCAAAGATTGCGGTCATTACAAATATTTATGCGTCACATTTGGATTATCACGGATCACGAGAAGCCTATGTGGCAGCAAAAATGAATATTACTAAAAACCAAACAGCGTCGGATTACTTGGTCATGAATTTCGATAAAGCGGAGTGGCGTGACCTTAGTCAACAAAGTAAGGCCCAGATTGTACCGTTTTCGCGCCAAGGAAATAGTACTGCGGGGGCATATCTTGCGGATGGCTGGTTATACTTTAGAGAAGAAGCTGTTATGCCTGCAAGTGAACTAGGTGTAACAGGTGATCATAATATTGAAAATGCGCTGATTGCGATTGCGGTTGGTCAATTGGAGCGTGTGCCAATATCAGCAATGCGTAAAGCACTGAGTGAATTTACAGGTGTTAGGCATCGACTTCAAAAGGTTGGTACTTACTTAGATCGCCTGGTTTATAATGATTCAAAAGCGACAGATATTGAAGCAACAGAAAGTGCCTTGTCTGGATTTAAGCAACCAGTTGTACTACTGGCTGGTGGATTGGACCGTGGCGACGACGAAATGCTGCTCTTGCCTGCCTTAAAGGCCCATGTATCACAAATGGTTGTTTTTGGTGAAACTGCTGATAAGTTAGTAGCGGTTGCAGATGCGGCTAAGCTCCCAGTTGTGAAGACAAAAGACGTTCAAACTGCAGTACCACTTGCTTTTGAAAAGAGTGCACCCGGAGATGTTATCTTACTCTCTCCAGCGGCTGCATCGTGGGATCAATACCCAAATTTTGAAACACGTGGTGATTTATTTATTCAAGCAGTTCAAGATTATGCTGCACAAACACAAAGTGAGGTAAAATAATGCGTATTGTTGTATCTGGTGGTGGAACTGGCGGACATATTTATCCTGCCTTAGCGACGGTCAATCGTTTGAAAGAACGTGAGCCAAAAACGGAAGTCCTTTATATTGGTGGGGAACGCGGTCTTGAAAAGGATATTGTCCCAAAAGCTGGGATTGACTTTAAGGCTGTTGATGTACAAGGTTTTGATCGTGCGATTACATTAAATAATTTTAAAACGGTCTATCTCTTCTTAACGGCAACTAAAAATGCACGCAAGATGTTGAAGGACTTCAAACCTGATGTCGTTGTTGGTACAGGTGGGTATGTTTCTGGACCCGTGCTTTATGCAGCGCAATTACTAAAAATTCCAACAGTGATTCATGAGCAAAATTCCGTTGTCGGCGTGACCAATAAGTTTTTAGCTCGAAAAGCCAAGAAAGTGGGTGTGGCGTTTCCAGATGCCATTAAAGCTTTTAAACCTGGTCAAGCTGAGTTAGTTGGAAACCCTCGTGCTCAAGAAGTTGTACAAAGTACAGGTGAATTTGATTGGGCTAGTTTAGGCTTGAACGCTGACACACCAACGGTACTTGTTTTTGGTGGATCTCAGGGTGCACCTAAACTTAATGCAGCGATGGTTGACGCAATGTCAGAATACAATCAAGCTGACTATCAGGTTGTGTTTGCAACGGGTAAGAAACGTTTTGATGACGTACAAAAGGCATTAAAGGACAATGCCGTTATGCCCGCTGGAAACGTTGCTGTTGTACCATATATTAGCAATATGCCAGAACTCATGCCAAAGGTAGATTTGGTTGTTGGACGGGCTGGAGCAACCAGTATTGCGGAACAGACTGCTCTGGGAAAACCAATGGTCTTAATCCCAAGTCCATACGTCACTAATGATCATCAAACAAAAAATGCACAAAGTTTGGTTGATGCACAGGCTGCAGATATGGTAACTGAAGATGTTCTGAGCGGGACAACGCTTTACCAGGCTGTTAATCAAATTATGACGGATGAAACACTTCGTGCTGATATGGCTAAACATTCAAAGCAACTGGGTGTACCAGATGCCGCGGATGAATTCATTAACCTAATAGAAAATGTGCTTCAATAATTTATGAGACGTGAGAAAGGGTAGAACAGATGACAACAGATGATCCTAAAAAGCCATCGACGGCTGATATTCAAAAGCATTTAAATCAGTTAACGGATGGGGCAACTGGATCATCTAGTCAGTCAGATGGGCCAGTTCAACGTCCGAAACGTAAGCCTAAGATACAATCGCCCAGACAACATCCTGACAAAGCGACTAAAAAACCTTCTTTTTGGCAAAAATGGCGTGATAATGTGCAACGTCAACAGCGTAAAATCAAGCAACAAGGTTTGGGCAATGTGATTAACGAAGAACTGCCTGCCGAAATTGATGATGATGAAAGTGTTGATGCAGTCACACTCACGACGCCCAAACGCTTTGATCGTTTGTCACGAAGCCAATGGCAAGGGATTGGCGTTATGACATTATTCATATTCTTAGCCCTGGTCATTGGTTGGCTGGTTTCTCCAGCGGCACAGGTCCAACACTATCGGGTGGTGGGCAATGATGATTTAACAGCAAACCAAGTTTTACAGGCTGCGCAATTGCGTGAGCGTCAGTCAACTTTTTTAACAGCTAATGAAAGCAGTTACTTTCAATCAAAGGCTAAACAGGCTAACCCACAAATTGCATCATTGGCTTTGACGATTAAAAATTCAACTACAATTCAAGTTAAAGTGAAGGAACATCCTAAGGTCGGGTATATTCAGACGGATTTGGGATACCAAACCTTACTTGATAATGGCGAGGTAATTGGTGAAGCGTCAAAAGAGCGGCCAAGTGATCAATATGCGATTTATGAAAACTTTCCAACTAATCGAAAAGTCCTTGAAAAAGTCAGTCACCAAGTCGGTAAGCTGAATGGACCGATTCGACGTTCGATTTCTGACGTCGTATGGGCACCAACTAAACTCAATTCTGAACGGTTGATGCTCTTTATGAATGATGGGAATGAAGTTTTGATTAATGCGAGTGATGTAGCTGAAAAATTAAAGTACTATCCATCCATTGCCGCGCAAGTTAAAGCAAACCAAAAAAATGTTGGAAATAAAAAAACAATTATTGATTTACAGGTTGGTGCATATGGGTATCAACAAGACTTTTAACATTTGCATGAAATTGAACAAATTTAGTTTGAAAAGTAGAAGAAAGACCCCAAGTATGGTATTCTTTTAAGGAAATGTTTATATATTTTAATGACTTTTAATTTCAGTCGAAGGAGGAAACATATGGCCAATCATGGATTAATTGTTGGTTTGGATATTGGAACCAATACTGTTAAAGCATTGGCAGCTGATGTTCGCAATCAGCAAGCGAATATAATCGCAGTTGGTCGTTCAGTTTCACACGGCGTCAAAAAGGGCGTTGTTGTTGACATTGATGCGACAGTAACTGATATTCGGCAAGCAATGGCACAAATTAATGAGCAAGCTGGACAAACGATTACCGAAGTTGTTGCAGCATTACCAGCTGAAAATATTCAAATTAGCCGACTAAATGGACAAATTACAGTCCAAGACTCACAACATATTTCATATCAAGATGTTGAGGCTGTCGTACATGAAATCATCAAAGGCCAAGTCGCTGCCGATCGAGAAGTTATCGATTTGGTACCACTTGATTTTGTTGTTGATGATTTTGATGGGATTCAAGACCCAAACGACATGGTTGGTATGCGGTTAGCCATGAATGCAATTGCTTACACGGCGCCCAAGCATATTTTGGGTAATCTAAAAATGGCAATTGCAAAGGCTGGATTAAACCTCCGCGACTGCGTCTTAACACCTTTAGCAACCAGTAAGACGGTCTTATCTGAAGCAGAACAAGAATTTGGTAGTATTCTTTTGGATATGGGTGCCGGACAAACCACGGCGTCTGTTGTCCAAGGGAACCAAATTAAGTTTATTTCGTCATTTCCAGCAGGTGGCGATAACATTACGCGAGATATCAGCAATGTGTTATCAATTGGTGGTTATGAAGCCGAAATGCTTAAACTTGATTCTGGCGTGGCGCTAACGCGCTTAGCGGATGGACAAGAAAAGTTGGTGATTCAACGTGTTGGACAAACTGAACCTGAAGAAATTACACAAAAATATCTAGCGGAAGTCATTGAGGCTCGCGTTGACCAAATTTTGGGTAAGTTAGGTGAAAAGTTAAAGATGGTGAATGCCCAGCAACTTCCAGGTGGGGTAACACTCATTGGTGGTACGGCTGCATTAAGTGGTATGCCAGACGCTGTGGAAGCGAGTTTGGGTGTTAAAACCAAAAGTTTCGCGCCCAATGATATTGGGCTACATCATCCCGGTTTTGCCAATGCTTGGGCAGTTATTCAGTCGGCAGCCCAACAATTACCAATTCAATTGGTCGTCAAGCAAGCTTTGTATGGGCTAACCATTCAAGGTCTTGGACGAACAGCTGTAGAAACACAAACGGCTAATCCAAGAGTCGCCAAGGCAGCGCCAGTTTCTGAAACCTATGCGCCAGTTCAAAAGCGACCACAGCCTGTCCGTCCAGTCGAAGATGGTACAGATTTGGATGCTGAGATAAGTCATGAAGATGAAGTTGTAAATACACGTGATTCAGATAAGAAATCATCAAGAATTGGTGAATTCTTTCGTGAATTCTTTGAATAGATACTAGCAATACAAGGAGCTCAATATGGATTTCCAAATGGATACAAATCAAGAATATGGTGCAACAATTAAAGTCATCGGTGTCGGTGGTGGTGGTGGAAACGCTGTTAACCGAATGGTTAACGAAGGTGTAGAAGGCGTTGATTTTATCGTAGCCAACACTGACGCACAAGCCCTCGAACGTTCTTCAGCTGAAGTGAAGATTCAGATCGGATCAAAGGCAACCCGTGGATTAGGTGCTGGTGCACGTCCTGAAGTGGGTGAAGCAGCTGCTAAAGAAAGTGAACAAGAAATTTCTGAAGCACTTGCCGGCGCTGACATGGTCTTTGTCACAGCCGGAATGGGTGGCGGAACTGGAACAGGAGCGGCGCCCGTTGTGGCCAAAATCGCTCGTGACTCAGGTGCGTTAACAATTGGTGTTGTAACACGTCCATTCTCATTTGAAGGACCTCGCCGTGGCAAGTCTGCTGCCGAAGGTCTTGCCAATTTAAAAGAAAATGTTGATACATTAATCGTCATTTCAAACAACAACTTGTTGCAAATTGTTGACAAGAAAGCGCCAATTATGGACGCCTTCAAGATGGTTGACGATGTTTTGCTCCAAGGTGTTTCAGGTATTTCAGACTTGATTACGAAGCCTGGAATTATCAACTTGGACTTTGCTGATGTGAAGACGGCCATGGCTAACCAAGGAACTGCTTTGATGGGAATCGGAACAGCTTCTGGTGAAAACCGTGCCGCTGAAGCCACGCGCAAGGCGATTGCCTCACCATTGCTTGAAGCCAAGATTGAAGGCGCATCAAATGTCTTGCTCTCAATCAAGGGTGGTGCCGATATGTCATTGTTTGAAGCACAAGAAGCTTCAGAAACAATTGCACAAGCGGCTGGAACCGATGTCGATATCATTTTTGGTACAACCATTGATGAAGACATGGATGGTGAAATTATTGTGACTGTGATTGCCACTGGCATTGATAAGACACAAACACCACGTCCTGAAATTAATGTGGGTGGTACAAACGCAACAAGTCCATTTGATGCAACAAGTGAACCTGTGCAACCGGCAGCTGCACCACAACAACCAGCACAACCACAGCAACCAGCTGATCCGTTTGCAAATTGGAATATGGCTAATAATAGTCAAAATGCGCAACCAGCGGCTCAAGAACCACAACCAGCTGCTCCATCGGTTGAAGCGCAACCAAACCAACAACCAGCTGCAAATGAGGACGAAATTGATCGTCCAGCATTCTTTAGCTGGAACAAACGTGACGAAAAGTAAAAGTAGGTGATACTGAATGGCATTTAATAAATTTAAAGATTTTTTCGGTGTTGACGATTATTATGAAGATGAGGTTGCTGATGAGTATCTTGATGATGCACAACAACCAGATGACAACACTGACAGTAAGGTGAAAACAAATCCACGTGCCAATGTCTTAAAGCTAGATGGCAAGCGTAATAGTGCGGCTAAAATTGCATTGTACGAACCACGTACGTATGCAGATGCACAAACAATTGCAACGCAAATTCTTCAAGGTGAAGCGGTTATTGTTAACTTTAGTTCAATCGATGAACGTAACCAATTGCGCGTGCTAGACTACATTGCGGGGGCAACATTTGCTGTTGATGGCGATGTTGAACGTGTAGGAGACCAAATTTTTGTGGCAACACCACATAACTTTGAAATCTCTGGAACAATCTCACAAAACGTGGGACAACAATTCGGTAATTAAGCAAGGAGTCAAATATGGGCACAGTCCTCATGATTTTAGCGTATTTACTACAAGGTCTTGAATGGATTATTGTGATTTGGGCCTTGATGAGCTGGTTTCCAGCGTTACGCGATAGTAAGTTCGGGGAGTTTATTGCCAAAATTGCTGATTTAGTGGTCGGGCCGATTCAAAGAATTGTGCCACCACTCGGAATGATTGATTTTAGTGCGATTATTGCACTAATCTTATTACAAGCAGCGCAATACGGCATTATGTCCCTTGCGCAAAGTTTGTAATGTGGGGCTGGTAATGACTTCAGATCTTTCACAGCATTTCCGCAGTGAGGAACAACCCTTTGTTCAACAAGTGCAAGACTGGTTAATGCAGTGTCAGGCAGAATACCGTATGGTATTAACACCGTTTTTAAACCCTCGCGAACGATTTATCGTTGACACATTGGTAAATCGGCTTGCGGAGGTTCAATTTGTTTCCTCGGGTATCTTTGATAATGCTGAGATGCAACGTGGGTTATTTTTACCAAGTTATATGTCAGCGGATACCGTCAAGACAACGGATTTTGAATTAAAACTTTTGCAGATTCAATATCCGCAAAAGTTTTTAGAAATGCGACATAGTACGATTCTCGGAAGTTTAATGCACAATGGTATCGAGCGTAAATCGGTGGGTGACATTGTGACGGATGGGAATGATAGTTGGCAGCTGGTTACTACGGATGTCGTCGCAAGGTATGTGCAAACACACATCGAACGTTTTGGTAAGGTACCCGTCAAATTTGACGAAGTGGACACTGAAATGGCCATTCAACCTAAGCTCAATTGGGAATTGGATGATATTTTAACCAGTTCGTTGCGATTAGATACAATTATTGCGAATGCATTTAGCTTAACTCAGAGTCAAACCAAAGAGTTAGTTGAAAATGGCCAAGTTAAACTAAATTGGGCCATTCAAAAACGTGCTGAGTTTGAGGTTGCCGCGGGTGATTTGATTTCTACACGTGGCTTCGGACGATTGCAAATATTAAGTGATAATGGGTTAACCCGTAAGGATAAACACAAGTTGTCCGTTGCAAAATTGAAAAATAGATAGGAGATTTAATGATGGCAGTTACACCACAAGAGATTCATTCAAAACAATTTACCACACGTTCAAACAAGTGGTACGATAAAGCCGAAGTTACTGATTTTTTGGATCAAATTGCTGTAGATTACGATAACTTGATGCAAGAAAACCAAGCTTTGCGGACTAAGTTAGTTGAAGCGGATTCTAATGCTACTCAAGTTGAAGAGATGAAACAATCTGTTAACTCATCAATTTTGATTGCGCAAGAAGCTGCTGATCGTTTGAAGAAGCAAACCGAAGCAGAAGCTGAAGCAACTTTGCAACAAGCAGAGACTGAAGCACAAAAGATTGTCATGGAAGCTAATGCGAAAGCAAATAATTTGCTTTCAGAAAGCCAAAGCAAGAATGATGACTTGGTTGCACACCATGACGCAATGGAAAAGGAAATGGCAGCCTTTAAGGAGCGTATCAACGGTTTGTTGCGTGCACAAATGGATCTTATGAACACTGAAGGTTGGGACGAATTCCAAAAGGAAGTTGCCGCACAACCAGTGAATACTGAAGCAGATGCACCCGTTGTCGTTGAACAAGGGGCAAGTGCAACACCAGTTGATGATCCTGATGCTTCAATTTCCGATAGTGCGCAAACTGAAACATTTGTGGTTATGCCAGACTTGCAATCATAAAAAAGGCTTGAAACCAATTGCATTTTTAGGTATTATTCTTATTAAAGTTATCTAACCAAACGATATTTTGTATTCTAATCAGCGATCTAGTGCATGGTGTGAGTCTAGAGTAGTTCCGCAAAATGTTTATCAGTAGGTAAATCAATAAAGTGAATAAACGTTGAGACGATTTTTAATCGTGAAAACGGGTGGTACCACGTTACTATTAACGTCCCGGACTGAAGCAATTCAGTCTGGGATGTTTTTTTATTTGAAAGGAGTTCAAGCATGAAAATCAAAGAGACGTTGAATCTTGGTAAGACAAAGTTTCCAATGCGTGGAAATTTGCCACAAAAAGAAGCTGAACGTGAAAACGATTGGTTTGAAAATAAAGTATATGAAAAGCGCCAACAATTAAATGAGGGGAAGCCTTCATTTATGTTGCATGATGGGCCTCCATATGCGAACGGGAATATCCACATTGGACACGCTATGAATAAGATCTCAAAGGATATTATTGTGCGTTACAAGTCAATGAGTGGTTATTATGCACCATTCGTGCCTGGTTGGGATACACATGGTCTACCAATTGAACAACAATTAACAAAAGCCGGTAAAGATCGTAAGGCCGCTGGCCCTGTTAAGTGGCGTAAGATGGCCGCTGAATTTGCAGACAAACAAGTTAAGACGCAAATGGCTGATTTTAAGCGCCTAGGTATTTCTGCTGACTGGGATCACCCATACTTGACGAAGCAACCGCAATATGAAGCAGAGCAATTACGCGTATTTGGAAAAATGGCTAAGCGTGGTTTGATTTATCGTGGTAAAAAGCCAGTCTTTTGGTCATGGTCATCTGAATCAGCGATGGCAATGGCTGAAATCGAATATCATGATGTTACATCAACATCTGTTTCTTTTGCAGAACGCGTAAAAGATGGTAAGGACATCCTAGATAACGATACGTACTTTATTGTTTGGACCACGACACCTTGGACCATTCCTGCTTCTGAGGCTATCGCTGTAAACCCATCATTCAAATATGATGTTGTCCAACCAGCCGGATCTGAGCGTAAATTTGTGGTAGCGGATGCCTTGCTTGGTTCAGCCGCACAAGCTTATGGTTGGGGTGATGATTATGAAGTTGTTAAAACGGTTCAAGGAAGCGACCTTGATCGTATGACAGCCCAACACCCATACATGGATCGTGAAATCTTAGTGATTAATGGTGATCACGTGACAGCAGATGCTGGAACTGGTCTTGTTCACACAGCCCCTGGCTTTGGTGAAGATGATTTTGCCATTGGTCAAAAATATGATTTGCCAATCATCATGAATGTTGATGATCGAGGATACATGACGGAAGAAGCTGGACCAGACTTTGAAGGTGTTTTCTATGATGATGCGAATGCTATTTCATTGAAGAAGCTTGAAGAAAATGATGCACTCATTAAAGCTGAAGACATTACTCACAGTTATCCATTCGATTGGCGTACCAAGAAACCAGTCATTTTCCGTGCGGTACCGCAATGGTTTGCTTCAATCGAACCAATTCGCCAAGAAATTTTGGATAGTTTGGATGATGTTAATTTCCAACCTGAATGGGGACACAAGCGCCTTGCAAACATGATTCGTGATCGCGGTGATTGGGTGATTTCACGTCAACGTGTTTGGGGTGTGCCATTGCCAATCTTCTATGCTGAAGATGGGACCGCTATTTTGGAACAATCAATTATTGATCATGTTGCTGACTTAGTTGCAAAAAATGGCTCAGATGTTTGGTTTGAACGTGAAGCCAAGGAACTATTGCCAGAAGGTTATACGAATGAACACTCACCAAATGGTGAATTCACGAAGGAAACCGATATTATGGATGTTTGGTTTGATTCAGGATCATCACACACAGCTGTGATGGCACAACGTCCAGAGCTATCATTCCCTGAAGATTTGGTTTTGGAAGGTTCAGACCAATACCGTGGCTGGTTTAATTCATCGTTAATTACATCAGTAGCTATCCATGACAAGGCACCATACCGTCGCGTGATTTCACAAGGTTTCGCCTTAGATGGTAATGGGGATAAGATGTCTAAGTCAATTGGGAACACAGTTTCACCAAATGACATTACCAAGAAGATGGGGGCTGAAATTATTCGTTTGTGGGTAACATCAGTTGATACATCCGGCGATGTCCGTGTTTCAGAGGATATTTTGAGTAAGACCTCAGAAGTTTACCGTAAGATCCGTAATACGATGCGTTATTTGCTTTCAAATACGTCAGATTACAATCCTATGGAAAATGCGGTACCATACCGTGATTTAACACCAGTTGATCAATACTTCTTCGCACACTTCAACGAATTGGTTCGTGATATGCGCCGTGCCTATGATGAATACGATTTCCAACAAGTTTATAAGTTGTTGATTAATTTCATCAACGTCGATTTATCTGCTTTCTATTTGGACTTCGCTAAAGATATTTTGTATGTTGAGGCGCCAAATGGGCATGCACGTCGTTCATTACAAACAGTTTTGTACCGAATCTTAGTTGATTTGGATAAGTTGATTTTGCCGATTTTGCCACACACTGCCGAAGAAATCTTTGATTACTTACCATATGAAGCTGGTGATTATGCCTTCTTGACTGAAATGCCTGCTGTTGAAGACCTTGGTAATGTAACGCCTTTGATTACCCGCTGGACTGACTTTATGTCACTCCGTGATGCTGTGAATAAGGCTTTGGAAGTGGCCCGTGATGAAAAGTTAATTGGTAAGCCTTCAGAGGCTGCTGTGACGCTTTATCTCACTGATGACCAACAAATGCTTGTTGATAGCTTAGGACAAGATATTCGCGTTATCTTGATGGTCTCACAACTAACGTTGGCTAATGTCGCTGATGCTGGTGATGCGCCAGAATACGATGGTTATCACATTAAGGTTGAACATGCGGCTGGTGAAGTATCACCACGTGATCGGATGTACCACCTTGACCTTGGTGCTGATCCAACGTTCCCAATGTTGTCAGCCCATGAAGCTGAAATTGTTCGCGCTAACTATCCTGAAGCAGTTGTTGAAGGATTAGAGGATTAAGAATAGCAAAAAACGTCTAACTTTAGTTAGACGTTTTTTTTATTTTCGTAAAAAAAGGCTGAGGTTTTCACTGAGAACGCTTATAATAGGGGTATTAGAAAAATTCAGGAGTGGAGCGAACAAATGACAACATTATATTTTATCCGACACGGCAAAACCGAATGGAACCAAGAAGGTCGATTCCAGGGGGCGAATGGTGATTCCCCACTCTTACCTGAATCATATGAACAAATTAAGCAATTAGCACACCATCTTGCACCAATTCCATTTAAACATGCGTTTAGTAGTCCGATTAAGCGTGCAGTTGATACTGCTGAAGCAACATTGGCAGCGATGCACCAAGATGTTCCGTTGACGCTATTACCAGGTCTAAAAGAATTTGGAATGGGTGTCTGGGAAGGCATGCGCTTTGAAGATGTGAAACGTCAATATCACGATATGCATGAGGCTTACCGGCATCAGCCTGATTTATTTGATGCTGATCAAGTTCCAGGCGCAGAAAGCTTTGAACACGTGCAAGAACGATTTGTTAATGATGTTAAAGCAACCGTTCAGCAATATGGTGGTCCAGATGTGAACTTAATCTATTTTAGTCATGGGATGGCATTAACAGCAGGGATGGGGGCGCTCTTACAAGTTCCGCTATCTGATGTCCGTAAAGAAGGTGGCTTGAGCAATACAAGTACATCTATTTTAGAAACTGATGACGGTGAACATTACCGTGAAGTCGTACGCAATGATGTTAGCTATTTGGGTGGTACACAAGACGAAACAAATACAGTGTAAAACGAAAAGAGGTTGATGAACATGCAAGAACAAACAGATCCACAAACTGAATCAGAGGAAACCGACAGTCAGCAGCAACAAGCTGATATGCAACGTTTGGTCAAAGAAATTGAAGCACATCCTGAAAATTGGCAGGCTTATGCAGATTTAATCAATGTTTTGACGGCTACCGGAAATTTTGTAGAGGCCGAAGAATTGGGGCTCAAAAGTTTGTCACTTTTTGAAGACGATGCACAAGCCAAAGCGTATTTGGCTTATAGTGTTGGAAATGTTTATTATGCAGCTGGAAGTTATGCGCAAGCCCAAAATTTCTTTCAACTTGTTCAATTACCAGAACTGGCACATGATGTCACGATGATGCAGGCGCAAGATTGGTTTGCACAGAAAAATTATAAACAAGCCTTAGCCTTCGCCTTAACGGGGACTGAACAAGATGCACAAGATGTGGATGCTTTCGACTTGTTAGGTAATATTTGGCTGGCTTTGGACCAATTCGATGAGGCGCAAGCGGCATTTGAACGAGCTCTGGCCATTAATGGCGATGACTTTGAGGCGAACTTCGGTCGTGGCCTATTAGCACAAGTAGCGGCGATCGATGACGAAAACCAATGGTTTAGTTATGCGGAAACACTCGATGCTACAAAGTTCAAACAAAAAACACAACAATTAAATGATTTAAGTCAGGTGATTGTTAACAAGCAACAAGGAGAACAAACTGTTGATGGCAAACCAACTGAATGATGCAACAAATGAAAAACCGCAACTTGTTGGATCAGTTGAGAATATCGTTTTTGCTGCACAAGATTCTTTTTATAAAGTATTAGCCGTCCGCGTTGAATCAGCTAATTTTGAGTTTGATGATGAGGAAATGACGGTAACAGGTAGTTTTGGAGATATTCAAATTGGTGGCGATTATACGTTTACTGGTCGTATTACAACCCATGCACGATATGGTGAACAGTTTCTAGCAGAAAATTATCAACGCGAAGCCATTACTTCAGCGAAGGGTGTGATTGATTACTTATCAGGGGATCGGTTTCCTGGGGTAGGTAAAGCAAGTGCGACAAAAATTGTTGACACCTTAGGTTCAGATGCCATTGATAAAATTTTGGATGATGCACATGTTCTTGATCAGTTGGGACTTTCAGAAAAGGTCCAAGCGACCCTTGTAAAACGATTGGAAGAGGCTGATGGGGTTGAGCGAACGATTATTGCGCTCAATAACTTTGGGTTTGGCTCTAATTTGGCAAACGACATTTATGAAAAGTATCAAGCCAAAACGCTGCAGGTATTGAAAGAAAACCCATACCAGCTAGTAGCAGACATTAACGGCGTTAGTTTCAAACGTGTGGACCAAATTGCCGCTGAACAAGGGATTGAACCTGATGATCAACGACGCATAGAGGCGGCGGTTTTAACCACCATTAATCGAGCGACATTTGAATCAGGCGATACGTATATTTTGTTGAACCAATTGTTGCAAGAAGCACAGCGAATGCTTGAACAAGGCCAGAGTGAACCAGTTCCGGTCGCGGCAATTCAAACGGCACTACTAAAATTAACGGAGCAAGGTGATGTGGTGGCTGAAGCTGACCATCTGTATTTACAGTCAGTTTATCAAGCTGAAAAGGATATTGCGGATAAATTGATTCGCTTGACGCGTATGAAAACTGCGAAATTCGAGCGGGCAACGGTTGTTAAAAAAGTGGCAGCAGTCGCGAAGCAAAATGATTTTGCTTACGATGAAAATCAAACAGATGCGATTATATCAGCACTAACCAGTCATTTGTTTATCTTGACAGGAGGGCCGGGAACTGGAAAGACAACTATCTTAAATGGGATTGTCAAGACGTTCCGTTTACTCGCGCAAAGTGAAGGTATGCCAGCTGATAAAATAACAGATAGTATTATGTTAGCGGCGCCAACTGGACGGGCCGCAAAGCGCCTCTCAGAAGCCACACAAATGCCCGCATCAACAATTCATCGTTTACTTGGCATTACAGGTCGAGAGTCTGCACGTGATCTGGACGTTGAAGAACTTGAAGGACAACTATTGATTATCGATGAGATGTCTATGGTCGATACTGAGTTATTTGCCCTACTTTTGAAAGCTGTACCGATGGGGATGCAGGTTATTTTAGTGGGTGATAAAGATCAATTACCTTCCGTTGGACCAGGGCGTGTTTTTTATGACATTTTAGCCAGTGGGCTCTTAAATTATCGCGAATTAGAGGTGATTTACCGGCAAGGTAAAGGCTCGACAATTATTGAGTTGGCTCAGTCGGTGAAGCAAGGACAACTTCCAGCTGATTTTACGATGCAAAAAGCTGATCGATCGTATTTTAATGCTAGCGCCCAACAAGTGCCACAACTCATTGAAAAAGTGGCAAGTTCATGGCGGGATAAGGGTTTTTCTGTAGCGGATATGCAGATTCTTTCACCTATGTATAAAACCCCGGCGGGGGTGCATCACTTAAATAAAATCGCCCAGAACATCTTTAATCCAGCAAGTCCAAAAAAGCGGGAAATTGCGATGAATATGGGCGATAATGCCTACGTGTTACGCGTGGGTGATAAAGTCATGCAAACCACGAATGACCCTGAAAACAATGTGTTTAATGGTGATATTGGTTACATTCAAACAATTCTTTTAGCGAAAGATAAGGCAAATACGGAAAAGAAGGATTTGGTCAGCGTTGCTTTCGATACAGGTGATGTCGATTATACGCGGCAAGACTTGAATCAATTAACCTTAGCCTATGCGACCACGATTCATAAAGCTCAGGGGTCAGAGTATAAACTAGTCATTATGCCCATGGTACGTCCATTTGCACGCATGCTGCAACGGAATCTGTTATATACAGGGATTACCCGAGCGAGTGAATCACTGGTCTTGCTTGGTGAGCAGTCAGCTTTTGCACAGGCGGCGCAGACCGAAGGTATTATGCGGCATACCACGTTACAGGAACGGTTGGCACAACTAAGTCACGGTGCACCTAATAAAGTGGCAACTGATCAAAAATCAGTTGATAAACCAAGCCAAACTGTATCGGTAGTGGAAGCAGTTAACCCAAATGAAGCAAATTCACAAAGTGCGACGACCAAAGAAGCTCAAGCACCGAAAACAACGGTTTTAACTGCTAAATTAATTGCAAATCAAGAAATTGACCCAAACATTGGCATGGATGGCTTGACACCAGCTGATTTTAAGCGTTAAAATTAATCTACAATTGTGACAATTTGTCACTCTGCACGCTTCATTGCAAGCGCGATGAAAGTGGCAGCGTAATGAATTGAATAAATAGCTAAGTGAAAAGGGGTTTTTGATATGTCAGGACACAGTAAATGGCACAATATTCAAGGACGTAAGAACGCCCAAGATGCCAAGCGTGGTAAGATTTTCCAAAAGTTATCACGTGACTTGTATACAGTTGCTAAAGAAGGTGGTGCTGATCCAGATTCAAACGCCGCTTTACGTTTGGTAATGGATAAAGCTAAGGCTGCCAACATGCCTAAGGACAATATTCAACGTGCGTTGGATAAGGCCTCAGGTGCTGATGGTGCCAATTACCAAGAATTGCGTTATGAAGGATATGGACCGGCTGGTGTTGGAGTCGTTGTGGATGCCTTAACGGATAACACAAACCGTACTGCCTCATCTGTTCGTGCTAGTTTCAAGCACTTCGGTGGTGAACTCGGAACTTCTGGTTCTGTTGCCTTCCAATTTGACCGTAAGGGTTACCTAGAAATCGAACGTACCGAAGATACAGACATTGATGAAGATCAATTGTTTGAAGACATTATTGAAGCCGGTGCTGATGATTTGAAGACATTCGATGATCAATTCGAAATCTATACTGACCCTAAGGTCTTTAAGGATGTTCGTGCTGCTTTGGAAGAGAAGGGTTACGACTTCGATACTGCTGAAGTAACCATGATTGCCCAAAACCCAGTGGCCGTTCCAGAAGACAAGCAAGAAACATTGGCTAATTTGGTTGACGAATTAGAAGACAACGATGATGTTTCAGCTGTCTACACAACTGCTGAATAATTTTTAGAGATGCAATTCATTAGAATTGCATCTTTTTTTATTGACCTTTCTTAAAAAAAGCACTATTCTAGATGTATAGTTTATTAAATAGTTTGATAAGTCGTTAACGTGTTCTGCCACAGACTTCATCCGTGAAAAAGGTACTACAGACGACATGAGAGTTTTCTTGTGTCGTTTTTCTTTTCCATGAATCTAGTCACAACAGAGACCTTAGTGGCTTTGAGTCGTAGGAGAAGGGATATTATGTTAGAACGTTTTTTTAAATTATCGGAAAACCATACCGATGTAAAGACTGAGGTAATTGCTGGGTTAACGACATTCGTTGCGATGGCTTATATTATCTTTTTGAATCCAGCCGTCCTATCTCTGACAGGGATGCCAAGCCAAGGTGTTTTCTTGGCCACCATCTTAACTGCAGTTACGGGAACTTTGATTATTGGGCTGTTTGCTAATTTACCATATGCGATTGCACCATCAATCGGGATGCAGGCCATGTTTACCTACACAATTGTCTTTGGACTTGGTTTCACTTGGAAACAAGCCTTAGGAATGGTTTTTTTGGTCGGTTTGGTTGATGTGATTATTACCTTAACAAAGGTTCGATCAGCAATTGTTAAGGCAATTCCAGATCAAATTAAGCATGCGATTGCTGCCGGTATTGGATTATTTATTGCCTATATTGGTTTGAAAAATGCGGGATTCTTAAACTTTATTATTGATCCTTCTAATATTACTTCAGTTAATAATAAGCCATATACACCAGGGATGGCGGTTAATTCAATTAACAGCATGCTAGCCAACGGTGGTGTGACGCCAGAAATTACGACGTTCAATTCAGCACCTGTTTTGTTAGCTTTGATTGGGTTTATTATTTTGGTTATCATGGTGATTTTAAACGTACCTGGGGCATTCTTGATTTCGGTCATTGTGACGACCTTAATCGGAATCCCAATGGGTGTAACGAACACCCACATTGATGCTTTAGGCTCATTTGGCTCAACTTTCAAAGACTTTGGAGATATCTTTGGACAGGCGCTGGGTAAGGATGGACTTTGGTCAATGTTTACCACACCTAAGAATATTCTTGTTGTGATTCTAACTGTCTTCACAATGGGATTGTCTGGTTTGTTTGATGCCATCGGAACCTTTATCGGAACGGGAATTTCATCTGGAATCTTCACGAAGGAAGATCAAAAGGAATTCTACGACGGCAAAGGCTTCAAGTCTAAGATGGACCGTGGTTTGGTTGCGGATACTTTTGCAACGATGTTTGCGGGTATTTTTGGTACTTCAAATACGACAACTTTTATTGAATCAACTGCTGGAATTAAAGCCGGCGGTCGCACTGGTTTAACGTCAGTCGTAGTTGCCATCGGCTTCATTTTCTCAATTATTGCTGCACCATTAGTAGGTGTTATTCCGGGTCAAGCTACGGCACCCATTTTGATTATTGTTGGAATCTCAATGATGAATGAATTCACACAAATTGATTGGGATGATTTGGAAGTTGCCATTCCGGCCTTCTTCACGGCAGCGTTTATGGCCTTTTCATATTCAATTTCGTATGGAATTGCAGCAGGGTTCATCTTCTATGTATTGATTAAAACGATTAAGGGGAAGTTCAAGCAAATTAGTCCGATTTTGTGGATTATCACACTGCTATTCGTTTTAAATTTTGTTTCAATTGCATTAAATTAAATAAAATCAGTGCCTTTGGGCGCTTTTTTTTTGGAAAAAATTTGGTGAGGTGCGTCTATATTCTTGAAATTCCTAGAAAGGAGGTATCAATCATGCTTGAACTATTTTCAAAATTGATAACAAAAGCAGTCAAACAAGTTGCTTCAGATATTTATTTTAGACCACAAGCTCAAGAAATCATGGTCGGATTTCTAACGCCAAACGGATATGTAACACAACCATCTTTACGATTAGAGATTGGACAAGCGCTGATACGTTTTTTGAAATATGAAGCGCACCTCGACTTAGCTGAAAATCGGCGACCACAGGCAGGTCAGTGGACTTACAAGTATCAAGAGCATCACCTACATTTACGTATCTCAACAGTTGGGGACTTTATGTTAGCTGAAACAATGGTGATTCGAATCATTTATCCGCTCGTTCAAATTGAAGGACCCTTACAGCATAATACGGCAGTCCAAATCTTTGGTAAACGTATGCGCCATAGTACTGGTCTCTGGGTGATTGGGGGAGCTATGGGCGCTGGGAAATCAACTTCTTTAGCTTATTTGATTCAACATTTTTTAGCAGATTAAGTCGTTTTATCGATTGAGGACCCTGTTGAGATTACACAACCAGCCGTTTTACAGTTACAGGTTAATGACCAAGCAGATATGACGTATGCACAATTGTTTAAACTTGCGCTAAGGCACCATCCCCAAGTAATCGTTATTGGTGAGATTCGCGATGCACAAACGGCAGCGCAAGTAGTAGAGGCAGCTTTGTGTGGGCATTTGATTTTGACAACAATTCACGCCCTAGGTCTAAATGAAATTGTGCAACGCTTTTTGAATTTAGGTGTGGGCATTGGCGATTTAAATCAAGTTTTAACGGGGCTAGCATTTCAAGTTCGACAACGACAAAATTTTGAATTTAGCTATCAATTCTTAAAGGAAAAAACATGAGATTTCGACGACTTTGGTCACGTAAGCGTCAAGCTGAATTTTTCAACCGTTTAAGTCACTTACTAGAAAATGGGTTTGATTTACAAACCGCTTTGGCACTAATACAGCGAAGCTGTTCGAAATGGTCAGCGGATATAGATGTAATCGTGGCAGATTTGGCACAGGGGAAACTGTTATCGGTTTGCTTAGCGCGATTCGTTAATCCAAGCATCATTGCAGAATTGACGCTTGTTGAACTACATGGACAACAACAACGTTTTTTAAAAATATTGGGGGATCGAGAACGCCAGCATGCGCAACATGTCCAAAAGTTTTGGCAATTGGCGTCCTATCCCATCTGTCTATTTATCCTGATTTTAGGGATGGCAGGTTATTTTTCGGTAACTTTAACGCAATCAAGCCGCCTTTGGACTGTTTTAATACATGTAGGCGTAATGCTAACGGCGGCAGGATTAAGTTTAACTGCGTGCGTATATTTGAACGGTTTACACGTTTTAATGCGATTGCCGTATGTTGGCCAAATTTGGCGATTGAGATTACAAGCACAACTGTGTTTCCAGATTGGCTGTTTGTTACAAGGTGGGGTTCAACTAACCGATGTTTTTGAATACTTACGAACGCATCACCAATTACTACAATCCAAATCTGGCAAACTAATTCATCAGGCTGTCACAGATGCCTTAAAACAAGGCTTACCATTAATAGGTGTTTTAAAGTGTATGCCAATATTACCAGAAACAGTGCAAACGCTGTTTGAATCAGGGCACCCAGCCAAGCAAGTCGGAATAGAACTACAGATATTGGCGGAGGATTTGAATAAGCTCGTTGAGCGCAAGATTGAAGTTTATTTACAGTTGTTACAGCCGTTGTTATTTGTCATTTTAGGTGGATGCATCATCGCGCTGTATGGTGAATTTATTTTACCGACCTACCAAAATTTTGAGGAGCGCTTTTAATGAACGGTTTAGAGCAAATTAAAAAACGAACAGGCTTCACCTTAATTGAGGTCATTACAACGATTTTTATTATGAGTTTATTGATGATGCTTGTTCTGCCCAATGTTAACCGTATCCGGCAGTTTGCAGAAAAAAAGCAGAGTGAAGCATTTTGTCACCATGTTCAAAATCAAGTGGATCTTTTTAAAGGACAATATCCAGGATATGATGTTTCATTACCAAGCTTGGCGGAACACGGATTTATGTCTAAAGCTCAAGTTGAACAGTTTGAACGTGAGAAACTCATTTTACGTGGTGACCAAGTTAAACGACCTGAATAATGGACGTTAAACGTTCTGGATTTTTACTAATTGAGATTCTCGTAGGGTGTGTGATTATGTGTACACTGTTGATGTTTACCTTTCATGGGCGTTACAGCCGTTCTTGGTCCACGGTAGAAAATGAATTTGATCGGTGTTTTACATCAGCCTGATTCCAATCCAGCCTTACTGGTCGTCAATTTGATGTTTATACAAAAAATGAGGCGATTTATGTGAATCGCATAAAAATCCCACTACCTTCAGAGTGGAAAAATGATTGGTCACCGCGAATTGAGGTACACGCACATGCCATCACAGGTGGAACGTTATCTTCTTTTAATCCGAAAACAAAGGATCGTAAACGACTTGTTTTTCAAGTGGGGGGTGGTACCTATACCTGGCGTTAAACGAACTGCTTTTATCTTAAGTGAATGTTTATTATGTTTACTACTCGTTGTAGGTACTGTGATGCCCATAGGCCGGATGCTACGTCATGAAGTACAGGTGATGCGACAGGAGCGGGCAATTTGTGAAAAAATTAAACAAGCCTATCTAAAAAATGAGATGGATTGGTATGTACAAATACAGAAAAGGTAGTTTGTTGATTGAATTACTGTGTAGCTTAATCATTTTACAGGGGGTGTTTGTTTGTGTGAGTCATGCACAGCAGTCATTAGCACAGTGGCGAATTGAGCAACGACAGCATCAACAGCAAATTGGGGATTTTATCGTAACCCAACATTTGCAACATCACTTAGGAGGTGGTCGTATTCTAGATGTCGGGGAACGACGAATTAAAATTAAACATCCACGTGGTGTCGTCTATACAATCGAACAAAAGAAACAGTCCTTGGTTAGTGTGACGCAAAATGGGGGGCATTTTGTTTTAATGAATCAAGTACAACAAGTAACGTTTAGACGTTTGTCGCATGCATGTTTTCAAATGTTTTTCATTCATCAAAAGGGGCAAAAGGATGTCCAAGAAGTGCATATTTAGTTGGACGAGACGCGCATTTTGTTTCGAACTTGTTTTATTTTCGCTTTTCGGATTAAGTTTTTTGGGCTACCAATTACAAAATAACTTGGTGCAAATAAAACGACTGACAATCATTGAACAACAGTATTGGCGTCATAAAACGAAGGCTCTTGACCTCATCCAAAAATTAACACAACCGTTTCCAAAATTTGTCGAAAAGGAGGGCTATCGAATTTGTTATCATAAGGCATATCATGCCTATGATGTCGTTGCTCCAGATCAAACACAAGTTTCAATATATCGGCCATACAATGGGAGATGACTATCAATTTACGCTGAAACGGCGTATAATTGAATATCTAAAAAGATAAATAATTGGAGGGATAAATGCCCATGTATGAAGCGATTGAAAAAGCTATAAAAAAAATGCAAGCTGCCCAAGCGCAACTTGCCGAAAAATTGGATATCCCCGCCATTGAAGCCCTGATTATTGTGTTAGAGGCGCTTAATCGACAAAACGATGATGCCTTTAACGAATTAGAGCAAGCGGATCGTAAGTTTATTCGGCAAACACTTAAGGAAAGTGACTTTAACACGTTAACACCAGAACAAAAGCGGCAAGTGTTGCAGCTTGTTCTAGTTGCAACTATGCAAGAAGATAAGTTGCAAGGTAATTACCAGGTTACGCCAGATGCGATTGGTATGTGGGTAACATTCTTTGTTGAAGCCTTTTTGAACCCTCAACAGACTAGCCAAGTCTTAGATATTACAGTTGGATCAGGAAATCTACTTGCAACCGTTAACCTAGCCTTACAGCAACGTGGGGACACGACGACATATTATGGTGTTGAAAATGATGATACGCTTATTACCATTGCCAGTGGCGTTGCTGCGCTTTTAGGTTTAGATTGGCAATTAGATCATCAAGATGCCCTTGCGGATACACCTGATTTAAGTGACAAGATGGACGTTGTTGTTGCACATTTGCCCGTGGGATATTATCCAAAGGAGTTGGATGCGGGCTACCAAACTGTTGTTGAAGATGGTTTGACGTATGTGCATCATCTACTCATCGAGAAGGTTATGGAAACACTACGACCTGGGGGCCTTGGTTTGTTAATTGTGCCAGCACACTTATTTGAATCAGAACAGGCACCCCAACTACTGAAGTATTTCCAAAACGATGGTATCTATTTCCAAGGATTTATCCAATTCTCAGACAAATTGTTTTTGGATAAACAAGCAAGCAAGGCATTGTTGCTAGTACAAAAGCCGGGGGCAGACGCGGTTCAGGCTGAACCAGTAATGTTAGCCAAAGCCCCAGACGTGGGACAAAAAGAAGAGAATTTGAACTTTGTGAACCAAATGCAGACATGGCTTTCAGATAATCATCTCAGCCACTAAATTTGAAAAGACAGTTTGACAGAGTAAGTCATGTTAAGCTGTTTTTTTTTGTAAATTAGGGGATACCGCGTAAATTTGTTACAATAAAGTATTAAACCAAGCTGGAAAGGGGGGATGAGGATGTTTGCTCAAATAATTGTTGATGTACCAACGATGCAAACGAACCAACCCTATACTTATGCCATTCCAGACAAATTTGTGGCGGTTGTTGAGGCTGGGATGCGGGTTGTCGTTCCTTTCGGTAAGGGTAGCCGACAAGTACAAGGATTTGTGGTTGGTCTGCAAGATGACTATCATGGTGAGGTGGATTTAAAAGAAATTACTGATGTCGTTGATGTGGCACCTGTTCTAAATGCAGAGATGCTTGAATTAGCCGATTGGGTTGCTCGTGAGAATTTTGCCTTTAAAATTAGTGTCTTACAGGTGATGTTACCTAATGTTATGCGGGCCAAGTATGTGAAAACCGTTCAGTTACGTGACCCTGCGCTTTTAGAAACAGATGCAATGCTGCGTGATTTTTTCACCGATCGTTTTGAGGTACCGTTGGACGACAATCATGTGACACCTGAAGTGTTAACGGCGTTACATAAATATGCCCGCTTAGGTCAAGTGGCCATCAATTATCAAGTGGGTAATCGTGCGAAAATTAAATTGGTTACGGCTGTTAAACCAATCTTGTCGGCTGAAAAATATGATGAAATTCGGCAAGGGCTACGTCCTACGGCCAAGAAACAGGCACGATTATTGACGTATTTGATGACGGCTTCTCCAAATTGGATTGCACAAAAAGAAATTATTGATGCGACTGCGGTCGACTACACGACATTGAAGAAAGCCGAAACAAATGGGTGGATACAAAAAGGTGAAATTGAACAATATCGCTTACCAAAGTTAACCTCAGCTATCACGGCGACTGAGCCGTTACCGCTAACGGAGCAACAAGCGCATGTTTTTACAATACTGTCAGAGAATCTGACGGATGATGCGAACAGTCAGACGTACTTATTGGAAGGTGTGACTGGTTCTGGGAAAACCGAAGTGTACTTACAAGCAATGGCAACAGTTCTAGCGCAAGGGAAAACAGCCTTGATGTTGGTTCCAGAAATCACGCTAACCCCTCAGATGGTACGCCGCGTGAAAAGTCGCTTTGGTGAAGCTGTAGCTGTTCTACATAGTGCGCTTTCCGACGGTGAACGTTATGATGAGTGGCGCCGGATAGAGCGTGGCGAAGCAAGGGTAGTCGTTGGAGCCCGGTCAGCTATTTTTGCTCCCTTACAGGATATCGGACTTATCATTTTGGATGAAGAACACGATGCTTCGTATAAGCAGGAAGAAAATCCGCGATATCATGCGCGTGATGTTGCACTTTGGCGGGCGTCTTACCATCGAGCCACAGTGGTCTTAGGATCGGCAACGCCTTCTTTAGAAAGTCGTGCTCATGCCCAACAAGGTCAGTACACGCTATTGCGTTTGACCCAACGAGTCCAAACTCAACCATTGCCACCAGTAAGTTTAGTCGATATGCGTGAGTCCATTAAATCGGGCTCCGATGATTTATTTTCAAATGAACTATTGGAAGCTTTACGTCAACGATTGGCACGTGGCGAACAAAGTGTCTTAATGCTTAATCGCCGCGGTTACGCTAATTATGTTAGCTGTCGTGATTGTGGCTTTACGCCAACATGTGTTAACTGTGATTTGGCTTTAACCATGCATAAAGTAACCAATAGTCTAATTTGCCATTATTGTGGCTATCAAGAACCAATTCCGAAAACATGTCCTAACTGTGGTTCACAGCGTATTCGGCCCTTTGGCGCGGGCACGCAAAAAGTTGAAGCGATGCTTAAAGAGTACTTACCGACTGCACGTGTGTTACGAATGGATCAGGATACAACCCGAAAAAAAGGGGCGACTGACGGCATGCTGGAAGCTTTTGGTAACCACGAAGCTGACATTTTACTTGGCACGCAAATGATTGCTAAAGGGCTTGATTTTCCCGATATCACGCTAGTTGGCGTGCTTAATGCTGATACAACGTTGGCTTTACCCGACTATCGTGCCGCTGAACGCACTTTTCAGCTATTAACACAGGTTTCGGGGCGAGCAGGACGAGCGGAGAAACCAGGAGAAGTGATTGTGCAAACGTATAATCCAGAACATTATGCGTTACGGTTTGCACAAACGCATGATTATGAAGGCTTTTACCAGTATGAAATGGCAATTCGTAAAGAATGGCAGTACTCGCCGTATTATTACACCATTCAACTCAAAGTTTTACATGAATCGCAAACTGAATCAGCTCGCGTCGCCTATGAGATTGCGGATTGGTTGAAACCGTATCTTGATTTAAAAACGGTTATGCTCGGGCCATCGGCTGGGTCGGTAGCACGGCTGAATAACAAATATGTTTACCGTATTGTCATTAAATATCGGCAAAGTGCTAAATTATTTGAAGCACTAGACGAGTTAATGCAAGCTGGACAACGATTACAGCGACAAAAGGTCACACTATTGATTGACCGTGATCCGGTCAACTTTGTTTAATCGTCAAGTTGTTGGCGGTTAACATACATAATGCACTTTAAAAAGGAGTAATGATGTCAAAGAATATTATTTTTATGGGAACACCAGATTTTTCAGTCCCAATTTTAGAAGCAATTGCGCAAGATGATGCGTACAATGTGGTTGCGGTGGTGACACAACCTGATCGTCCCGTCGGTCGCAAGCGCGTCCTAACCCCAACCCCTGTAAAAAAGGCAGCTGTGGCGTTGAATTTACCAATCCTACAACCTGAAAAATTGAGTGGTTCAGAGGAACTCGCAACCCTTATCAATAGCGAACCGGATTTAATTATTACGGCGGCTTACGGTCAATTTTTACCGACTAAACTATTAAATGCAGCTAAAATTGCAGCAATTAATGTACATGCATCTTTGTTACCTAAGTATCGAGGTGGTGCACCCATTCATTATGCAGTGATGAACGGGGATGCTAAGACTGGTGTAACAATTATGTATATGGTCAAGGCCATGGATGCGGGTGATATTATTAGTCAAGCAGATTTGACAATTGGCGCCAATGATACGACAGGTGAGATGTTCGATAAATTAAGTCAGCTTGGTCGTGATTTGTTAATGGAAACGTTACCGCATTTGATTGAGGGAACAAGCTCGCGTACCCCGCAAGATCCTGCTCAAGTGACTTTTTCACCAAACATAACACCCGAACAAGAAGTTTTAGATTTTAAGGCTTCAGCACAAGCAGTGCACAACCATGTTCGAGGTTTAAATCCTTTTCCAACGGCCCACACGACAATTAATGGGGTTCGGACAAAGATTCAACGAACGCATCTTGTTGACGCAACGACTGAATTACCCGCTGGGTCAGTCGTTAAGAAAACGAAAAAAGAACTTTGGCTAGCAGCTGGTCAACACACTGTGGTGGCCATTGATGAGATTCAACCAGCAGGAAAACCCAAAATGACTGTTTCAGATTATCTGAACGGCCACGCAAAATTCAACGAAGGTGATCAGGTAATCGATGATGAGTAAACAACAAACAGCAATTAGTAAGTGGGAAAAGACAAATCCACGGGCCATGGCCGTAAGAACACTTGAAAAGGTACGAACAGGATCATATTCCAACCTAGAGTTGAATGCCATGATTAAACAAGCCGATTTGTCAGAACGTGACATCCACTTTATGACAACAATGGTCTATGGGGTTATTCAACATCGCTTAACATTAGAATATTGGTTGAAGCCTTTTATTAAGAACCCGAACCGCCTTGATCCATGGGTTCGAGAACTCTTTATGATTTCGTTGTTCCAGTGGCAATATTTGGATAAAGTACCCAAACGTGCAGTCTTTGATGAGGCTATCAATATTGCTAAAAAGCGTGGACATGACGGTATCCGACGTATGGTGACAGGAACATTACACGCCATGGATCGACAAGGGTTACCGGATACGGATAAGATTACGAATCCAACAGAACGTCTTTCAGTCCAAGAATCGTTACCCATTTGGATTATTGACTTACTTGTCGAACAATATGGGGTTGAACGGACTGAAAAAATTGCGGCAAGCATCAACCACGCACCGGCCCAATCAGCTCGTGTGAACATAGCCTTAGCCAGCGTTGATGAAGCCATTAGTGATTTGGAATTTGAAGGGTTCAAGGTAACGCGCTCGGAAGTTTCCCCAGTCGGACTTCGCTTGGAAAATGGCCATGCAGCTAGCTCACATGCTTTTGAAGCTGGCTTAATTACACTGCAAGACGAGGCTGCCATGTTGATGGTGCCAAGTCTTGAAATTGCACCTGACATGCGCGTGTTGGATGCTGCTGCTGCGCCAGGTGGTAAAACCACCCAAATTGCAACTTATTTGGATGCTACGCAGGGTGGAAGTGTGGATGCACTAGATATTCATGACCATAAAGTTAAACTAATTGCGGAAAATGCGTATCGGCTGGGTGTGGCTGACCGGGTGAAGGCGCATTCGCTTGATGCACGAAAAGTGGATGATGCTTTTGAAAATGAGACGTTTGATCGCATTCTAGTCGATGCACCATGTTCCGGTTTGGGATTGTTACGACGTAAACCTGAAATTCGTTACGAAAAAACACTTGATGATAGTCGTAATTTACAAAAAATTCAGCTTGAAATTTTAAATGCTGTTGCTGATAAATTAAAGGTTGGTGGGCGTCTAGTTTACGGTACATGTACTTTTGTAAACCTTGAGAATGATGATGTAATTCAAAAATTCTTGGCAACACATTCTAATTTTAGAATTGCTAAAAGCATGGTAGAATTAGACTTATCAATTGTTGATGAACAACAATTAATTCACATTATGCCGGATCAATATGGCACTGATGGATTCTTTATTGCAACACTAGAACGTACTGAGAAATAGATCGGATAAAAGATGGAGGTCGCTATGAAAATAGCATATGCAACTGATACTGGGAGAGTCCGCGCCGATAACCAAGATTATGTTGGTGCTTTTAAAAATCAGTTGGGTGTTCAATTAGCAATAGTGGCAGATGGGGTCGGCGGTGAGCAGGCCGGAGATGTCGCTTCGAATATGGCGGTGTCACATTTAGGTAATGCTTGGCGACAAGCAACGGTGCAAACAATCGCTGAAGCAAAGACTTGGATTGTCCAAGCCATTCAACAAGAAAATGCAACAATTTTAGAAACAGCTGGACGGTACCGAACACTGGAAGGTATGGCCACAACAATTGTATTGGCCGTCATTTTTCCAGATCAAATTTGTTTTGGAAATCTTGGTGATTCACGAGCCTACATGCTACGGAATGCACAATTGTTTCAAATTACAGAAGATCATAATTTAGCACAAGAACTGGTTCGAGCCGGATCAATGACGCCTGATGAAGCAAGCGCTAATGGTGGTCGAAATGTTTTAACACGTCAGTTGGGCGTTAATGAAGAAACTGAAATCGATTTGTTTGATTTTGCCCTACAACCAGGTGATGAAATTTTACTAACAACGGATGGCTTAGTGAAACATTTGAGTGATCAAGTCATCTATGACACATTGACACAAGTCTCATCAATGACTGAGGCGGTGTCACAACTAATCCAACAAACAAATGAAGCTGGTGGAAGCGATAATGTGACGGTTTTGTTAGGGTACCAAGAAAGTGAGGATGCCTAATGCAACCAGATCAAGTAATTGGCGGACGTTATAAAATAATTGGCCCACTGGGTGAGGGTGGCATGGCCAATGTTTATCGTGCCTATGACATGATTTTGGATCGGGAAGTTGCCTTGAAAATCATGCGCTTAGATATGCGAGATGATCCCATTGCTAAGAAACGCTTTGAAAATGAAATTCGGGCTTCAACTGAACTTGTTCATCCAAATATCACACAGGTTTATGATTATGGGGATGATGACGGAAATCAGTATTTAGTGACTGAGTATATTTCCGGTCCAGACTTGAAGCGTTACGAGACGGATAATTTTCCACTCCCCTTAACAAAGGTCGTGGATATCATGGGGCAAGTCTTGAGTGGTGTCCAGGAGGCCCATAATCACGGTATTATTCATCGTGATTTAAAGCCACAAAATGTCTTAATGACAGTGGATGGGACTGCGAAAATTACGGATTTTGGGATTGCACGTGCGCAATCTTCGTTTGGTATGACGCAAACCAATATGGCGATTGGTTCTGTGCATTATATGGCACCAGAACAAGTACGTGGTGAACCAGCAACACCGCAAAGTGACATTTATTCTCTGGGTATTATGTTATATGAGTTGTTGGCCGGCAAGGTTCCTTTTGATGGGGAAACGTCCGTCGCGGTGGCCATTAAGCATACAACGGATCCTATGCCTTTGGTGCGCGAAAGTGACCCACGGATTCCACAAGCCGTAGAAAATGTTATTTTGAAAGCAACAGCTAAAAATCCACTGGAACGTTATGATTCAGCGAATGCCATGCGTATGGATTTAGCTACAGCATTGTCACCTGATCGCGTCAATGAAGCACGTTGGATCAGCCCTTCAGCAAATGATGAGACTGAACCAACCAAAGTTATGACAACAATCAAAAGGCAGACGACGGCGAATGAAGCTAAGCTGTCTGAAAAGACAGCCACGGTTATGGCAGTTAATCGAGATAATGATGAGGCGACTGCGACAACTGCCGGACAGGCAGACCAACAACCAAAACCGTTTTATAAGAAGAAACGCGTGTGGCTTGTCGGTATTTTGGCTGTGCTTGCTGCCTTTATTATAGGTTTGACAATCTACGGCATGCAGACGCCTAAGCAAGCGACTGTTCCAGATGTGCAAGATATGTCATTGCAATCAGCCAAGGATGAATTAGCTGCGGCTAATTTAAAGCCTGGAACGATTACCTATAAATATTCTGAAACAACAAAATCAGGGGATGTGTTGGCATCGCAACCCAAGGCTGGTGCCCATGTGGCTCGTGATGCCAAAATTAAGCTCACGGTTTCTAAGGGACCACATAAGATTCGTTTTGGCGATTATCGAAACGAAGCTTATGAGACAGTGGCTGATCGTTTAAAGGCTAAGGGTTATACAGTTACTAACAGTCACGAACACAGCGATTCTGTGCCGGTTGGGTATATTATTAAACAGAGTATCAAGCCGGACAAGAAAGTGATTCCTAATAAGACAACCGTTAATTTTGTCGTGTCGATGGTCCCAGAAAAAATCGATTTACCACAAGCCTCGCAAAAAAGTGTTGAGGATTCTGAGGCTGTCTCGCGCGCTACAAACCCATCAGTCGCATCTTCTAAGTCGGAACGACGTGAGGAGTCTTCAACATCTGAAACTTCACAGAGTACATCAAGTACAGATTCAGAAAAGCCTGACACCTCTAGTAACTCTGAAGTTTCGCCTTCAACGCCTCAAGTAAGTTCTAGTTCAAGTACAACCGTATCAGGGCCAAATGATTAAAGAGAGAAAGAGGTAGGTATGGCAGAATACCATGGACAAATCCAGTTATCTTTAGCCGGTTTCTACGATATTAAAACCGACGCTGGTGAAATGTTTCGAGCACGCGCTCGAGGTAATTTTCGAAAGAAAGATGTGAAACCATTAGTGGGTGATTTCGTTGTATTCTCAGCGACCCAAGCTGATGATGGCTATATTTTAAGTATTGATGACCGCCGTAATTCGCTTGTGCGGCCACCTGTATCCAATGTTGATCAAGCCATCGTGGTGACTTCAGTGGAAATTCCAGAATACTCTAGTAATTTACTTGATCGGCAATTGGTAGCGCTTGAGGAACGGCAAATCGAACCCGTTATTTATTTTTCAAAGACTGACTTGATTTCTAGTGAATCGCGAGAATACTTACTGCAAGTTGCAAAAGGTTATCAACAAGCTGGTTATCAGGTGATTTTTCCAGAAGTTTCATTTGATGACGCTAGTTTAGATGAAATTCGAGCACTATTACCTGATAAGCTGACAGTCTTTATGGGACAAACAGGAGCCGGAAAGAGCACCTTGTTGAATCATCTGGTACCTGATTTGGACCTAGCAACAGGCGTGGTGTCAGAAACACTTATGCGTGGTAAACACACAACACGTCAAGTGGGACTGATTGAGATGTATGGTGGTTTAGTGGCTGATACACCAGGTTTCTCTGCCTTTGAAGTGTTTGACATGGAAGCAAATCAATTGACCCATTATTTCCGCGAATTTAATGGATATAGTCCAGAATGTAAGTATCGGGGCTGTGTCCATTTGAAGGAACCAGGCTGTGCGGTGAAGCCAGCTGTCGAAATGGGCGAGATTATGACGTCACGTTATGAGAACTATAAAATGTTTTATGATTTGATTGAAGGCCGTCGTCCGGTTTATAATAAACATGATAAGAAACATTAAAAATAGAAAAAGAGGTTATGGATATGTCAATTAAAGTTGCACCATCAATTTTGTCAGCTGATTATTTGAATCTTCAAGATGACGTTGCGCTAGTCGAAGCGGCAGGCGCAGATATGTTACACGTTGATGTTATGGATGGCATGTTTGTCCCATCTATTTCATATGGGCCAGGTTGGGTCAAGGCATTGAAGCAAGTTACTAATCTACCATTGGATGTTCATTTGATGGTTGAAGAACCAGAACGTTACGTGGATGAATTTGCACAAGCTGGTTCTGATATTATTGGGGTGCAATATGAAGCAACACAACATATCCACCGTGCCCTTCAAATGATTAAGAATAACGGTGTTAAAGCTGAGGTTGTCATTAACCCCGGAACTGCAGTTGAACTGATTGAACCAGTCTTGGACATGGTTGACCAAGTATTGATTATGACAGTTAACCCTGGTTTTGGTGGTCAAAAGTTCTTACCATCAATGCTTAAGAAGATTGAAAAGTTAGCCCAAATTAAGCGTGATAACGGCTATACTTTTGATATTCAAATTGACGGTGGGGCTAATGATGAAACGACTAAGTTAGCCTATGAAGCCGGTGCAACTGTTGCAGTTGCTGGTTCATATGTCTATGACAAAGTTGATCCAGCTGCCAAGATTGCCCGTCTTAAGGAAGTGACGGCTGACTAATGGGTGATACCTTTCAAGTTTTAGTAGGCGGACCCGAAGCGGATTGGCCTGCCCAACTTAAACAAGGCCAATTGTCTGGACGGTGGGCAGCGGCTGATCGCGGTGCCTTACGGCTACTAGCTTTGGGGTATCAACCAGAATTGGTTGTTGGTGATTTTGATTCGATGTCAAAGGCGGAACAAGCTGATGTTTTTCAACAAGTTGCCCATGTGGTGACAAAGACAGATCAAAACCAGACCGATACCGAACTTTTGTTAACGACCTTAGAACAGATGTACGACATAGAACAGATTGATATTTATGGTGCAACTGGTGGCCGAATTGATCAATTTTTTTCAAATATTTGGATTTTTACCAACCCCAAATTTCAATCATTGTTGTCTAAGGTACGTGTTGTTGATCGTTATAATGAAATTACTTTTTATGAAGCAGGTCAGCATACAATTAACAAAAGTCCACAGATGAAGTACCTTGGATTTATGCCATTAACTCCGGTAACGCATTTAACACTTATTGATGAAAAGTATCCTTTACAGCAATGGAGTGGAAATCCTTACTCGTGGTCATCAAATGAATTTGTGGGTGATACAAATCATTTTAGCTTTGAATCAGGCATTGTAGCAGTGATTCAAAGCCGAGATGCAGAAATTTAAGCCGTCTGTATCTGATGTAAATTGTGTAAAGTAAAAATACTTTACACAAAACCCTTGCACAAGTGCGAGTGGTTTGGTATTATTATTCAAGTAAATAAAAGCACTAAAAAAATTTAGAGAGCTTAAGATTGGAGGGTAAACATATGGCAGTTGATGCAGTCAACGGAAAGCGTACTCGCTTTGGTAACCAACGTTCACACGCCCTTAACTCAAGTCGTCGTAGCTGGAAGCCAAACTTGCAAAAAGTGACGGTTAAGATTAACGGTTCAGCACCTAAGAAGGTGTACCTATCAGCTCGTACTTTGAAGGCTGGTTTGAAGAACGGTACAATTGAGCGTGTTTAATTAAAAAAGCTACCGATTATGGTGGCTTTTTTCTTTTATCACCAGAAACCTGTTAGAATAGAATGAGTTAAGAACGAGACATAATCGACAGGTTGCCAAGCAATGCATGGTGACAGTTTCAAACGGAGGTCAAACAACATGGCAGTTAAGATTCAAATCAATCAAGGAACTATTGAAATCGAAAATGATGTAATTGCAACAATCGTTGGTGGTGCTGCGACGGATAATTATGGTGTCGTGGGTATGGCTAGCCAAACCCCAGTTCGTGATGGTGTCAATCAGATTTTGAATGGAGATAACTTCGCAAAGGGTGTTGTTGTTCGTCAAGCGGATAATGGTGTGATTGTTGATGTTTACATTATTGTTGGTTACGGCATGAAAATCTCTGAAATTTCCAAGAGCGTCCAAGCACGCGTTAAAAATGATTTAAATGTGATGTTAGGTATTGTGGCACAAGAAGTGAATGTGACGGTACAAGGCGTCCGTATGCTTGAAGATTAGAACGGTAACGATAAGGAGTTAAGATTGTGGAAGTACTAACAGAAATTACCAATGTCGAATTTGGTAAGATGATTAATTCTGCAGCAAGCGCTTTGCAGGATAATGCAGAAAAAATCAATAAATTAAATGTTTTCCCTGTACCTGATGGTGATACGGGTACAAATATGACCTTATCAATGGCGAGCGGTGCAGAGTACGAACGCGCTGAAGATGATACAAGCCTAGGGAGTTTAGCAAAGGCCACTTCAAAAGGGCTTTTAATGGGAGCACGTGGTAATTCAGGTGTCATCCTATCACAAATTTTCCGGGGGTTTGCAAATTCTGTTGATGGTAAACAAACCCTTTCAGCACGTGATTTTGCTGATGCCTTGATGGGTGGTGCAGAAACTGCGTATAAGGCAGTTATGAAACCCACAGAAGGGACAATTTTGACTGTCATTCGTGAGGCAGCAGCGGCAGCTAATCGTGCTGCTAAGCAGACCGAAGATGTGGTTGAAGTGATGCATGAAACATTGGATGCTGCGGAAAAAGCTTTGGCGAAGACACCAGACTTATTGCCTGCTTTGAAAGAAGTAGGGGTTGTTGATTCAGGTGGTCAAGGGCTTGTGATTGTTTTCCAAGCTTTTTACGGTGCTTTGTCAGGTGAAGAAATCACATCTGGAAATGTTGACAATGCAGGCCTAGAAGCGATGATTCAATCAATGCACAATGCGGGTGTTCAGGGTGATCTTGATCCACAAGACATTAAGTATGGTTACTGTACTGAGATTATGGTCGATATCGCTCAAGGAACGACCTATGACAAGGACTTTGATTATGATACTTTCTACAACTATCTTGCCGGATTAGGTGATTCATTGCTTGTTATCAATGATGACGAAGTTGTTAAGGTGCACGTCCACACAGAGAACCCAGGTGCGGTGATTGAATGGGGAACTCATTTCGGTTCATTGCGTAAGGTCAAAGTTGATAACATGCGTAACCAACAAGCTGAAGCTGCTGAAAAGGCAGATAAGCAACGAGAAGCGGAAGCTGAACAAGCTGCTGCTAAAGACTTGGCAGTTGTGACAATTGCCACGGGTTCAGGAATGCAGAAGCTCTTCAAGGACGCAGGTGTCACGACTGTTCTTGATGGGGAGCAAGCGCCTTCAACAGCAGACTTAGTTGCTGCCGTAAACGGAACTGGCGCCAAGCAAGTCATTATTTTGCCTAATGATAGCAATATCTTTATGGCAGCGGATCAAGCAGTTGATTTGACTGATATGCCAACGGCGGTTGTACGGACTAAGACACAACAACAAGGTTTGACAGCGATGGTTTTGGGATATAATCCTGAAGGTCAATTAGATCAAACAGTGGATGCCATGTCGGGTACCATTAGTGATATTAAGTCTGGTTCTGTGACAACGTCAGTTCGTGATACGAATATTAAAGGCTTAGAAATTCATGATGGTGACAGTATTGGTATTTTGGATGGTGAAATTGTTGTCGCAAAACCAAATGCTGATATTGAAGCTGCCGCGAAAGCTTTGCTTGAGAAGATGCTTGATGACGATTCAGAACTCGTTACAATCTATTTCGGTCTTGAAGGCAATTCTGACTTGGCAGATGCAATTGTGAGTTATGGTGAGAGTCTCGATGATGAATTAGAATTTGAAATTCATGATGGGGGTCAGCCACTGTACCCAATTTTGTTATCAGTTGAATAATGATTAATGGGTATAAACATTAAAGTAGAGTTAGCACATGCTAGCTCTTTTTTTTGAAAGGAGGGACCAATGACAAAAAGTTTAATGGATTCAGTCGGCCAATTAACTGGTGTGGGTCCCAAGCGTGAACAGGCGCTCAATCATTTAGACATCTACACCATTGCTGATTTAGTGACTTACTATCCGACGCGTTATGATGATTTAGCGGAAAAATTACCCTCACAAACAGCTGATGGTGAAAAAGTAACGTTTAAAGGGGTTGTGGCATCAGCTCCGGTGGTGCGACGCTTTGGTTATAAAAAAGTTATGGTGACGTTTCGCTTATCAATTGAACACGAGACGATTCAAGTCAGTTTTTTCAACCAGCCATGGATTGCTCAAAAAATTGACATTCAAAATGAAATTGCCGTTTATGGAACGTATGAACAGAAAAAACAGCGTATGACTGGTATGAAAATTATTTTGAATGAAGAAGAAAATGACATGCAGGCGGTCTACCCAGCTTCTAAAGAGATTCGCCAATCAACTATTAAAGAGTTAGTTTTCCAAGCATTGCACACGTATGCAGATTTGATTGATCAAGAGTTAATTCCCGAGTCAATTCGCCGGCGCTATCAACTGATGTCTCACGGCGAGGTAATCAAAAATATGCATCAACCAACTGATGCCGTCACGGCACAAGCTGCACGACGTACAGCATCTTTTGAAGAATTCTTTATCTTTCAAATGCGGCTACAGCTCATTAAACAAATGGATCGGCAAAATCAGGGTCGTCCGGTTAATTTTGATAACGATGAATTGAAACAATTCATCACGACCTTGCCGTTTGAGTTAACCGAAGCACAAAAGCGTGTCGTAAATGAAATACTCAGAGATATGCGTCGACCTCAGCATATGAATCGTTTACTGCAGGGGGATGTCGGGTCTGGAAAGACAGTTGTGGCTGCATTAGCGATGTATGGTGCAATTACTGCGGGCATGCAGGCAACTTTAATGGCACCTACTGAAATCTTGGCACAGCAGCACGCCCGAACGTTAGGTAATTTTTTTGCTGAAACTGATGTCCGTGTGGAACTCCTAACCGGTTCGACTAAGGCTGCAGCTCGTCGACAAATCTTGGAAGATTTAGTTGCTGGTGATATTGACATTTTGGTCGGTACGCATGCTCTAATTCAACCGGATGTCCTTTTCCATAATTTAGGACTTGCGGTCATTGATGAGCAACATCGCTTTGGGGTGAAACAACGGGCTAAATTACGTGAAATTGGCATGAATCCAGATGTTTTGGCTATGACGGCAACGCCAATTCCCAGAACATTAGCAATTACCGCTTATGGTGAAATGGATGTTTCAATCATCGATCAGCTACCGGCTGGTCGAAAAGTAATCAAAACGGAGTGGGTGCGCCACAATGGATATGAAAAGGTGTTAGACTTTATCAAGTCTGAATTAGCACAGGGTGCACAAGCCTACGTTGTGACGCCATTAATCGAGGAATCAGAAACGTTAGATGTTCAAAATGCGGAAGCGGTGTATCAAGAACTAGCCGATGTCTTTGGGCCGACATATCAGGTTGGTTTGTTGCATGGACGTATGGCAAACCAAGAGAAAGAACAGGTCATGGCAGAATTTAAAGCCAACCAGTTTCAAGTGCTTGTGTCCACAACCGTGATTGAAGTTGGTGTGGATGTGCCAAATGCCAGTGTGATGCTGATTCTAGATGCAGATCGTTTTGGTTTGTCGCAATTACATCAATTACGAGGCCGCGTTGGTCGAGGTGAGCGGCAATCCTATAATTTCTTGGTAAGTGATCCAAAGACACAATACGGCATTGAACGGATGGAAGTTATGACGCAGACGACAGATGGTTTTGTGCTTGCACAGAAGGATCTTGAGTTACGTGGGTCAGGTGATATCTTGGGCAAGCGTCAGTCTGGTGTACCGGAGTTTAAAGTTGGCGATCCAGTCCATGATTTGAAAATGATGACCATTGCTCAAGAAGAAGCAATCGACATGGTCGCCAAACCGGATTGGGACCAAGATCCTGAAATTAAGACCCTGGTTGAATTATTAGATGAGACTATGGCACGATATCGAAACTTTGACTAATGGACCTAAAAGATTTTATAATGGTAGGTACTGTTTTTAGAGATTGAATACAAATATATAAAATGAACGAGGAAGCATGACATGTTAAAGATTGCGATTGATGCAATGGGTGGCGATAACGCCCCAGAAGCGATTGTAAATGGTGTTGAACAAGCTCGGGATGAAATGCCCGATGTTGAATTTCAATTGTATGGTCCAGTTGATCAATTGAAGGCTTTGATTAAAAATGATCAGCAAATTAAATTTATTGAAGCTGATGAAGTGATTGAAATGGCCGAAGAACCGGTTAAGGCCATGCGGACCAAGAAAAATAGCTCACTTGTAATGGCAGCTGAAGCGGTTAAGGCGGGCGATGCCGACGCATTCTTTTCAGCCGGAAACACTGGGGCAGTGTTAGCGACAGCAATTTTTATTGTGGGACGTATTAAAGGTGTTGATCGTCCAGCCTTAATGTCGGTTATGCCGGCCTTAAATGGACCACATCCTGTTTTCGTTATGATGGATGTGGGTGCCAATGCTGAAAACAAGCCGGCCCATCTTTACCAATATGGTATCCTAGGTTCATTCTATGCAAGTGAAGTGTTGGGGTTTGAGACACCACGTGTTGGGCTGCTTAATAATGGTGGTGAGCCAGATAAGGGTGATCCATTACATAAAGAGGCGCACCAACTCTTGCAACATGGGAGTGATGCCGGTAATTTGAATTTCGTGGGTAACGTGGAATCACGTGATTTGTTGCAAGGACCAGCAGATGTCGTCGTTTCAGACGGTTTCTCAGGAAATGCCACCCTAAAGGCCATTGAAGGAACGGCCAAGAGTGTGCTTTCTGTTGTGAAGAACACAATTGTTGATGGAAACTTGCAAGCCAAGTTAGGTGGCCTATTGCTGAAGCCAAGTTTGACTAAAGCGGCTGAACGTTTAGACTACTCTGAATATGGTGGTGCAGTTGTTATTGGTGTGAAGGCACCAGTTGTGAAGACCCATGGTTCATCAAGTGCTTACGAAGTTGCCCAAACTTTGAAGCAAATTCAGAAGATTTCGGATGCGGATTTGACGAATAAAGTTGAAGCGTACGTCAAGACACACAAAGATGAACTGTCATCAAAGTCAGAAAAGAAGTAAACAGGGGTCAGCATGGAGCGCCAACAGACAGTTGATGGTGTGATTCAATTTGTCGCGAAGCATTTTAAAGTTGATCCACGCAACCTCACTGGTTCGAGTGATTTGATGCAAGTGACCGATGCTGATTCGATTGATTTTCTTGAATTAATCTTAGAAATGGAAGATGTATTTCATACCGCCATTTCTGATGAAGATGCCGAGCAATTACAGACAATCGATGACGTTGCGGATTTCGTGATCGCACATTCAAAATAAGTGATAAAGGCACCAACAGCGAATGCTGTTGGTGCCTTTTGTTTCAGCTTAACGCGCTAAAATCTGGTATAATAAGGACTATGTGAAAATTAAAAGGGGGCAAAAGCGCATGGAAGAATTAGAGCAAGAATTAGCAAGTCAGTATGACCTACATTTTGATAATGAACAATTGCTTCAGGAAGCACTGACGCAAGCAAATTATTTGAATGAACATCCTGAAGTAGAAGGAAATGATTATCAACGGTTAGAGTTTTTGGGCGATGCTGTCATGCAACAATCAACGGCAGTGTATTTATTTAAACGTTTTCCAGATTGGGATGAAGGTCGATTGACAGAGTTGCGTATTGCAATGGTACAGACCCGTTCATTTGCAGCTTTGTCACGCGAGTTACATCTAGATCGTTATATTCGATTAGGCCGGGGAGAAGAATTATCTGGTGCCCGCCAACGTGATTCATTACTGGAAGATATTTGGGAGGCCTTTATTGGGGCCCTATACCTTGATCAAGGACAAGCTGTCGTGATGCGTTTCTTGGAACAAATTTTATTTGCAAAAATTGACGAAGGCTTCTTTGAGCAATTTGTGGACTATAAGTCAAAGTTACAAGAATATCTACAAAAAGATGGACCCGTTGCAATTAAATATCAAAAACTATCAGAAAAGCCCTTGGCGAATAATGATCAAATTTTTGAAGTCGAAGTAATGGTTAACCAACAAGTACTTGCAACAGGACAAGGTAAGTCAACCAAAGCGGCGGAAAAAGATGCCGCACGGAATGCTTACCAGCAATTAACGACATCTGCTGAAAAAAAGTAAATTAGGGATGCAACTATGAAACTAAAAACTTTATCAATGCAGGGGTTTAAATCATTTGCCGACCGGACGCAAATTGATTTCATGCCTGGGATAACAGGGATTGTTGGGCCAAATGGATCAGGTAAGTCTAATATTATTGAAGCTATCCGTTGGGTAATGGGTGAACAATCAGCCAAAGGTCTGCGTGGTGATAAGATGGCCGACGTGATTTTTGGCGGTACAAAAACGCGAGCGCCTTTAAATCGCGCGGAAGTTGGGATTGTCTTTGATAACCAAGATCACTATTTGAACTCTGACTTTTCAGAAATTGAGATTAAACGCTTGCTGTATCGGAATGGCGATTCCAAATATCTGATGAATGGGAAACAAGTTCGTTTGAAAGATATCCAAGAGTTATTTATGGATTCAGGGCTTGGTCATGAAAGTTTTTCGATTATTTCCCAAGGACGTGTGGAGCACATCTTCAGTGCCAAAGCTGAAGACCGACGTGCCATTATTGAAGATGTGGCTGGTGTTTATAAATATAAGCAAAATAAACAACAAGCTGGTAAGAAATTAGCTGATGTTCAAGATAACCTTGCACGTGTAACGGATATTCTTTATGAGTTGGAACAACGGATTGAGCCTTTAGCACAACAAAGTGCCAAAGCACAGGACTATAAGGATCAGAAGCAGGCTTTTGAGCAATTAGACCAAAGTCGACTTCAAATTGAACTCACGGAATGGCACCAGACGTTAGAAACAACAATTGCGGAACGTGACGCACAGTCTGTCCAACAACAGACGATATCTGAAACCGTCACTCAAGCACAAACAGATTTACAAAAGCAAAAATTAGAGCTAATTGATCAACGTGAACGGCAACAACAGGCGCAACAAGCTTTGTTAGAGGTAACCCAGCGAGTTGAAGCATTGGCAGGTGAAAAAAGGTTACAGGCTGAACGAGAACAGAATCAAAAGCAGTTAGTTGCTGCAACAAGACAAACGTTGACCGAGCGCCAAGCGGCCGCAGCTAATTTGGTCCAACAACTGGAACAAGCTAAGGAAGCAGCGACCCAAGCCGATAGCACACTAAAAGCATTGAATGAACAGGCGCAACAGTTAAGTCGTTCGACTGATCAAGCCCATTTAATGGCGTTGGAAAAGCAATTGGCGGATTTGCGTCCGGAGTTAGTGACCGCTTTGGAACAATTGACGACGGCCAAGAATAATCAACATTTTGCACAACAAGAACATCAACGTGCCGATGCTCAAACAGATCGTTACCAACAGCGCTACCAGAGCTTGATGGATCAAATCAAAACGGCTAAAGCTAGCCTAGAAGCAGTTCAAGCGCAGGCTGATCAGGCCCAAGCTGAGCTAAAATTAGCGCAACAAGCATTGGCTGAACAGCAAACACAAGGTCAGGCAGCAGAACGCCAATATCAAGCGAATCGCGAAAAATGGTATGAGCGTCTTCAAGCGCAACAACATGTACAAGCTCGCGTTGAATCGTTACAACGGCTGAATGAGCAGTATGATGGGTATTATCAAGGCGTGAAACAATTAATGAAGCAGCGCAATGCGTTTCCCGGTATTCAAGGGGTCGTGGCTGAGTTGATAGATGTTGACCCCAAGTATCAGTTAGCAATCGAAACAGCGCTCGGCGCAGCCTTACAACAGGTGATTGTCGATACACCTAATACGGCTAAGCAAGCGATTCAATACCTAAGCAAACATCGCCTAGGTCGCGTTACCTTTTTGCCGATGTCGACAATTAAAGGTCGCCAATTGGCACCGAACCTGCTCCAAACAGCGGAGACACAACCTGGTTTCCTGGGGACTGCGGCTGATTTGGTGAATATGCACGCTGAGTTTAAGCAGATTAAACAACAATTGTTAGGCACAACCGTGATTGTAGATGACCTTGACCATGCCAATCAAATGGCCCATGCCTTAGGGCAACGCGTTCGACTTGTGACGTTAGACGGGCAAGTGATTAATGCGGGCGGTTCCATGACTGGTGGTGCGAGCCGTAATCAGCAACAAGGTTTACTGACGCAAAAAAATGAATTAGCCGATCTCACCCAACAATTAACGGTATTAAACCAAGATGTGACGACTTTAGAAGCAGCTGTCAAATCCGACAAAGCGGCTTTGAATGAATTAACCGAAACGTTTAAAGCACAACAAGCACAAGTTTTGCAGTTAACGGAAGTTCAGCAACAGCAGACTGCTTCACTCCAAAAAGCACAACAAGATTTAACGCATCTTGAAAAACAACAACAAAGTTTGCAGTATGATATGCAGTTAGCCGGAGTTGGCGAAAACCAGGACGATAAAGTATTGCAAGAACAATTACAATCAGCTCAAACGCAATATGATGACGTTAATCAACAATTGGAAGCAACGCAAACAGAAATGACGACGTTGCAGAAAAGTTTAGAGGAATCAAATCAAGCCTTGGTGGAAGTGCAATTGGCGCAAAAAACAGCAGAGGCAGATCAACAACACGCCCAAGAACAGGTGACCAATTTAACGGCTCAGTTGAAGGCCAACACCGATGCACAAGCACAATTGACAGCCCAATTACGAGATTTGAACATGGATCGTGACGACGTTAATCAGCGGATTGCGACGGAGTTACAAGCCAAACAAGGCGAACGTGAGCAATTAGTGCAGCGTCTGACTGAAATTGACAAAACCCTGCAAAATCAGCAAAACGCCATAGACCAAAAAGAACGTGCGATTGAGCAGTTGCAAGGCAAGCAACAACATGACTTGGCAGCTTTGAATCAATTAACGGCACGTCAAACCGGGTTACAAACACGCATTGAACAAGCACAAGCTCAACTTGAAGAAACATATGCAGTTCAGTATCAACCACAGGCTGAAGCAACATGTGCGGACCTGCCGGCAATCAAAAATCAGTTGAAACTCTTAAAGCGAGGCTTAGACGATATTGGTGATGTTAATATGAACGCCATTACGGAATACGCTGAAGTGAAGGAGCGTTATGCATTCTTAAATCAACAGAAGCAAGATTTATTAGATGCCCACGATGATTTGGCCGAAACGATGTCTGAGATGGATGAAGAAGTCAAGACCCGTTTTAAAACAACGTTCGATGCGGTCAATGGGCATTTTGAGCAAATATTTGTTAAAATGTTTGGAGGCGGTCAAGCAAAGCTTTATTTGGAACAGCCAGACAATTTATTAGAAACAGGTATTGATATTAAGGCTCAGCCACCCGGTAAGAAATTTCAACAAATGAGCCTGCTTTCTGGTGGTGAAAAAGCGTTGACGGCGATTAGTTTGCTCTTTGCCATTTTGGCGGTGCGCCCGGTGCCATTTGTTGTTTTGGATGAAACTGAAGCCGCACTAGACGAAGCAAATGTTGATCGCTTCGCCAATTATTTACAATCGGTTGAACAAGCCACGCAATTTATTGTGATTACACATCGACAAGGAACTATGGCCGCCTGTGATGTCTTGTATGGGGTAACAATGCAAGAACCAGGTGTTTCAACCATGGTCTCAGTCAACCTAAATGACGCATGAATTAAGAGAGGATAGGGATAATGGGATTATTTGATTTTTTGAAACATAAGCCAAAAGTTAAAGTTGAGGTCTTACAGCCAAAGCCAGGTATGGCTGTGGATATTAAATATGTGACGGATGAAATTGCTGAACAAGAGGCAATCGCTGACTCACATGAATTAGTTGTTTCAGCTTCAACGACACCCGTCGAAGCTGAGCGTGAGGCAGAAAATGAAACACTGACATCGACGGTTGCTGAATCGGCAGCCCATGCATCAATTGCACAAGCTAAAGCTGATCGTGAAACTGCCTCAGCTTCATTGTCAGAATCCGAGGCTGCATCTGTTATTGACGCACAATCAGCGGAACAAGCACATGTGACATCTGTATCAGACGCAATGGCACAAGTTCATGCTGACTCACTGTCAGATGAGCTATCATTAGTCACCTCAACTAGCCAAGTCGAAGCAGATATGCTCGCTGAATCTGCCTCATTTTCAACCTCAGTCATGGTTTCAGCGTCACAAGCACATGCGACATCAGTTTCAACCAGTCAATCTTTATCAGTCTCTGCCTCGCAGGATGCTGCCAGCGCGGTTAATGAAGTGGAACTGGAAGAAACAGCTGAACACGATTTAGAACCTGAGATTAAACGCGATTTAGCGCAAACTGAGCAAAATCACGACACGTCACTCGAAATAAGCCAATCATTGTCAGAGTCAGCTTCAGCAGACGCGGCCAATGCGATTAATGAAACTGAAGTTGAACAGACAGCCGAGCAAGATTTGGATCAAGGTCTTAGCAAAACCCGCCGGACATGGTCTGATCGCTGGAATCAGTTCATGTCAAACTTCCGTTCAGTTGATGAAGACTTCTTTGATGATTTAGAAGAAACATTGATTAGTGCGGATGTTGGGGCACAAACGGCCGTTACATTGACGGACGAGTTACGTGATGAAGTGAAATTGAAGAATGCCAAGAGTCAAGATGAAGTCTCAAAAGTTATTATTCAAAAATTAATTGATCTCTACGAACGTCAAGGGGTTGATGAAGATACCAGTATGCACCTTAATGCCAATGGGTTAACGGTGATTTTATTTGTTGGAGTGAATGGGGTTGGTAAGACAACCACAATCGGTAAGATGTCAGCACGCTATAAGCAAGAAGGTAAGCAGGTCGTCTTGGCCGCAGCGGATACGTTCCGTGCGGGTGCGACTGAACAACTCGTTGAATGGGGAAAGCGTAACGATATTCCGGTTGTGACTGGAGCGGCAAATTCCGATCCAGCATCAGTTGTGTACGATGGCGTTAAGCAAGCCCAGGCGCAAGAAGCAGACATTTTGTTTGTGGATACGGCGGGACGTTTGCAAAATAATGTGAACTTGATGCAAGAGTTGGCGAAAATGAAGCGAATTATTCAGCGTGAAATTCCAGAAGCACCTCAAGAAGTATTGCTGGTCCTTGATGCAACAACAGGGCAAAATGCTTTGCAACAAGCGCGTTTGTTCAAAGATTCAACGGACGTCACAGGAATTGTGCTAACGAAACTTGATGGTACCGCCAAAGGTGGTATTATTTTACCAATCCGAAATGAATTACATTTGCCAGTTAAATGGATTGGTGTTGGTGAGAAGGTTACTGACTTACAACCATTTGATGCAGATGCCTTTGTAAAGGGGCTTTTCGGTCGTTTGCTTGAGGGTTCTAAGTAACATGGAAGTTGCCAAAACCACTCGCTTGAATGCGTTATTTGATTTTTATCAACCGTTGCTGACCAAAAAGCAAAATGATTATTTGGAACTCTATTATGCGGACGACCTTTCATTGGGGGAAGTAGCTGATGAATTCCAGGTATCACGCCAAGCCGTTTATGATAATTTAAAACGGAGTACACAGTTGCTTGAAAATTATGAAGCAAAATTACATTTGTATGCTGATTTTCAAAAAAGGCAAGCGGCTGCTGAAAATATGCAAAGCTATATTGCAGAAAATTATCCAGCCGATGCTGATTTACAAGCATTGGCAAATCAATTAGTAACATTAGAAGAGGAGTAGAACCATGGCTTTTGAAGGATTAACAGAAAGATTACAGGGTGCCATTTCAGGTCTTCGTCGTAAAGGTAAGGTAACGGATGCGGATTTGCGCGATACAATGCGTGAAATTCGCATGGCCTTACTGGATGCTGACGTTAACTATTCCGTTGTTAAGGAATTTGTGCGAAATGTCCGTGAAAAGGCTGCTGGAGCTAAAGTCTTAGAAGGCTTAAACCCAGCGCAACAAATTGTTTCAATCGTAAATGATGAATTGGTTGAAATGATGGGTGAAGAAGCGGTGCCACTGAACAAGTCACCTAAGATTCCAACAGTTATTATGATGGTTGGTCTACAAGGGGCTGGTAAGACGACCACTGCTGGTAAATTGGCTAACAAGTTGAAGAAGGAACAAAATGCGCGTCCCTTCATGATTGCTGCTGACGTTTATCGTCCAGCGGCCATTCAACAGTTGCAAACGATTGGTGAACAAATTGACGTCCCTGTTTTCGAAATGGGAACAGATGTTGATCCGCGTGAAATCGTGCGCCAAGGATTAGACAAAGCCCACGAAGAAAAGGCTGACTATGTCTTCATTGATGCTGCTGGTCGTTTGCAAATCGATGAGCCATTGATGCAAGAGCTGGAAGATATTAAAGAAATCGCGCAACCAGATGAAATCATGTTGGTTGTTGATGCGATGACTGGTCAGAATGCAACTGAAACGGCTGAAGGATTTAATGATCGCTTGGGCATTACTGGGGTTACACTTACGAAGTTAGATGGTGATACCCGTGGTGGAGCGGCACTTTCAATCCGTGCTGTAACAGGTAAGCCAATTAAGTTTGTCGGTCAAGGTGAAAAGATGGATGACTTAGATGTCTTCTATCCTGATCGTATGGCTAGTCGTATTTTGGGTATGGGTGACATGATGACCCTAATCGAAAAAGCCCAAAAGGATTACGACGAAAAGCAAGCTGAAGAAACCATGGAAAAAATGAAGTCAAGTACCTTTGATTTCAATGATTTCTTGGATCAAATGCAACAAGTTCAAAATATGGGACCGATGGAAGATTTGATTAAAATGATTCCAGGAATGGCAAATAATCCAGCCTTAAAGAACGTGCAAATCGATCCTAAAGATATGGAACATCTAAAGGCCATTGTGTACTCAATGACGAAGGCTGAACGTGAGAATCCTGATTTATTGAGTCCATCACGTCGCCGCCGAATTGCCGCAGGATCTGGTCGTCCAATTGTTGAAGTGAATCGTATGATTAAACAATTCAATGAAATGAAAAAGATGATGGGTCAAGTACTGAATGGTAATGTCAATGGCATGGAGCAAATGATGGGTGCCATGGGTATGGGTGGCGGAAACGGTGCCGGTGGCGGTCTTCAAGGCAAGATGGCTAACGTTGCGATGAAGCAAATGGCCCGTCGCGTTAAGAAGAACAAGAAAAAGCGTAGCAAGTAAAAAAGACAAATTTAAAACTGTAAAGGAAAAACACTTTACAGGATACTTGAGAACTGGTATATTATTACCTGTAGAAAAATTACTGGAGGACATTATACATGGCTACTAAAATTCGCATGAAGCGTATGGGATCAAAGAAGCGCCCATTCTATCGTATTGTTGTTGCTGACTCACGTGCACCACGTGATGGTCGCTTTATTGAAACAGTTGGAACTTACAACCCATTGGTTGAAGAAGATGCTGTTCACTTGGAAGAAGAGACTATCATGGAATGGTTGAACAAGGGTGCTCAACCATCAGATACTGTTAAGAACATGTTGTCAGATGCTGGCATCATGCAAAAGTATCACGAAGCTAAGTACTCAAAGTAATTAGTTTGTGATAAAGGAGTGACCACTTGTGGTCGCTCCTTTTTTTTTTTAATTTAGAAAATAAAGCATGGTATACTTAGAACACGCTATAACAGTTGAAAAGAGGTTGATATGAGCTTATTTAAAGTCGGAAAAATTGTGAATACCCATGGCATTCGAGGTGAAGTCCGCGTAATTCCCATTACAGACTTTCCTGAAGAACGTTTCCAGGTTGGTGAACAACTTGTTGTTGATGGTAAGACGCCAACGACAGTGACGATTAAAACGGTTCGTCCACACAAGCAATTCATTCTATTGTCATTTGAAGATATGCAAGATATTAATTTAGTTGAACAATTTAAAGGTCATGATTTGTTAGTTGATGAAACTGAAGTTGCTGAACTAGATTCAGAAGATGAATATTACTATCACGATATTGTTGGTCTTGAGGTTATTGATCAAGCGACACAAGCCTCACTGGGTAAAGTCAGCGAAATTATGGAACTACCTGCAAATGACGTGTGGGTTGTTAAAAAGAAGGGTGCCGATGACTTACTTTTGCCAAACATTAAACAGGTCGTATTAGCGGTTGATTTAGATGCTGGTAAAGTCTTTGTGAACCAACTTGAGGAAATTTAAAATGCGGATTGATGTACTAAGTTTATTCCCAAATATGTTTGCGCCGATGCGTGAATCAATTATCGGTAAAACCATCGATAAAGGACTCGTTGACTTTAATGTCGTTGATTTCCGTGATTATACGACCAACAAACATAATAAAGTTGATGATGAGATTTATGGTGGTGGGCAAGGTATGCTATTGATGCCACAACCCATTTTCGACGCGATGGATGCCGTTGAAGCGCAAGCGGGTAATCGGGGGCGTGTGATTCTAATGGATCCAGCTGGCGAAACGTTCACGCAAGCTAAAGCCGAAGAACTCGCCAAAGAAGACCATTTGACGTTCATTGCCGGTCACTATGAAGGTTATGATGAACGCATTCGTGAATTGGTTACTGATGAAATTTCAATTGGAGACTTTGTGTTGACTGGTGGAGAATTGGGTGCAATGACGGTCATTGATGCGACGGTTCGTTTACTCGAAGACGCGCTTGGTGATGATATGTCAGCGGTTGATGATTCTTTCTCAACGGGACTTCTTGAATATCCACAGTATACGCGTCCGGCTGATTTCCGCGGTATGCAAGTACCTGCGGTCCTAACATCAGGTAATCATGCCAAAATTGCAGAATGGAAGCAAAAGGAAGCCTTACGTCGGACTTATTTGCGTCGTCCTGATCTTTTGGAGCACTACCAATTTACGCCTGAAACGAAACGCCTATTGCGTGAAGTGAAGCAAGAAGAAGCTGAATCAGCCGAAAAGTAATACGGTAACTTGTCAACTACGATAGAGTATGCTATATTACTTATTGGTGTTTTCACCAAAAAATAAAACCCGATAATCCGCTGGCCGAATGGTGAATGATTGTTGATGAGGAGATTAATTATGCGTCAAAATGCATTGCTAGAAAAGCTTACTGCTGATCAACTACGTACGGACATTCCTGAATTCCGTGCTGGTGATACTGTTCGTGTTTACGCACGAATCGTCGAAGGTTCACGTGAACGTGTACAATTGTTTGAAGGTGTTGTTATCAAGCGTCGTGGCGCTGGTATCCAAGCAACTTACACTGTTCGTAAGATCTCAAGTGGTGTTGGTGTGGAACGTACATTCCCATTGCACTCACCACGTGTTGATAAGATTGAAGTAGTTCGTCATGGTCGCGTTCGTCGTGCCAAGTTGTACTACTTGCGTGCATTGCAAGGTAAGGCTGCTCGTATTCCTGAAGCACGTCGTTAATTATCTTGGCAAGTGCCAATTAAAAAAGACTAACCAGCAATGGTTAGTCTTTTTTTTGTTTAAAAACAAAGGGTCCAACTTGAATTTCAGACAAACAAGTGATAAATTTAATGCAAGAACACAATAAGAAAGAATGAGGGTGAATCATGCCATTTGTACACGTAGAACTTGTTGAGGGGCGCACGCCAGAACAATTGAAGGCAATGATGTCTGATATTACAGACGCTGTTGAAAAAAATACTGGTGCACCACGTGCAGCAATTAAGGTAATTGTTGATGAAATGCGTGCTGACCGTTTCATGGACGGCGGAACACTTCGTTCAGAAAAGTAAATCGACCGTAGTAAAAGGTGGTGTGATAACCATCTTTTTTTATCGACATGACTGAGGAGTTTCACGTATGTCAGAACAATATATTTTATCAATTGATCAAGGGACAACCAGTACACGGGCAATCTTGTTTGATCAATCCGGCCAAGCGGTGGCGAAGGTGCAACGCGAATTGCCCCAAATTTTTCGAGAACCCGGTTGGGTTGAGCATGATGCCAACGTCATTTGGGATGATACCAAGCAGTTATTGAATGCCGTGGTGCTTGAGGCCAATATTGAACCTTATAAGGTTGCGGGAATTGGGATTACGAATCAACGCGAAACAACCGTTATGTGGGACCGTGTGACGGGAGAACCAATTGCCCCGGCGGTTGTTTGGCAATCAAAACAAAGTGATGAAATTGCGGAACAATTAAAGGCTCAGGGTCAGAGTCAATGGATTTATGACAAGACAGGGTTATGGGTAGATGCCTATTTTTCTGCGACAAAAATTATGTGGTTGTTAGACCATGTTCCTGGGGCTCGTGAGAAGGCTGAACGAGGCGATATCTTGTTTGGTACCATTGATACATGGTTATTGTACAAGTTAACGAATGGTGCCGTACATGCCACTGACTACACGAATGCCTCGCGAACGATGTTATTTAATATTCATACATTAAGCTGGGATGAAGAGCTCCTAGAAGCTTTCAATATCCCTAAAGCCATCTTGCCAAGAGTGGAAGATTCAGCCCATGTTTATGGATACACGGCCAATTATGTTTTCTTTGGTCTCCAGATACCAATTTCAGGTATTGCAGGTGATCAGCAAGCAGCGTTAGTCGGACATCGGGCCTTTGATGTCGGTGATGTTAAGAACACCTATGGGACGGGATCATTTATTGTCATGAATACCGGTGACAAAATTGCAACCTCAAAAAATGGCCTTTTATCAACCATTGCCTATAGCTTAAATGGTGAAGTGACATATGCTTTGGAAGGGTCTGTTTTTATTGCGGGGGCCGCTATCCAATGGTTACGGGATGGCCTTGAGTTAATTAAAAGCGCCCGTGAAACTTCTGAGTTAGCGCAATTGTCACGGATTCAACATCCCGCGTTTATTTATGTGGTTCCGGCGTTTACGGGATTAGGGGCCCCTTATTGGGATCAACAAACCCGCGGCGCCATGTTTGGTATTATGCGTTCGACGACCAAAGCGGATATTGTTCGCGCAACCGTAGAATCATTAGCATATCAAACTAATGATGTCATTTTGGCTATGGAGAATGATACTGACTTGAAGATGGATCACTTAGTGACGGATGGTGGAGCCGCGGTCAATGATTATCTCCAACAATTCCAATCCGATTTACTTCAATTGCCGGTGCAACGACCGGAACAATTAGAAACAACGGCGCTTGGCGCAGCTTTCCTAGCTGGATTAGGCGTTGGTTTTTGGCAGGATGTAGATGACTTACCTGTGTTAACTGCTGTAGATATTAAACTGCCAGATGCAAGCAAACGTGATGAGATGGCGCAAACTTATCGACGATGGCAGAAGGCTGTTGCCGCTGCGCAAACTTTTCCATTGCAAGATGATTTCTCTTAATATTAAGTTTTTGTTACAAAAATCATAAAGTTAGTTTAAACTCTGCCTTTAATTTAATAAGCGACCTGACATAGCCTGTGACAGATTATGTTCGGGTCGCTTTTCTTTTTGATAGACACTTTTATAAGCCTGTTACAAATCCAAGGCTGAAAATGTTACTGAAATCACGTTAAGTCTTACTTAATGATGGGGATTAAGGCTTAAAATTCAGTGAAAAATAACGTTTGTTTTGCGGTATGATAGTTCCAGATACATAACAGATTAAGGAGTAGGACAAATGGGACAAAAGACAAATAAATTACTTGTAAGTGGTGTCATTGGAGCGTTTGGTGTGGTTGGGGTTACCCAAGTGCCATCAGTTCAAGCAGCCATGAGTCGCCTAGAACAAAACGAACGTCCAGCAGCGAAGCAAGCTGTATCAAGCGATCCCGTGCATCAAGCTCTGCAAGCTTTGGTTGGGGATGTCAAGCAACCAAGCCAAAAGCAAGCTAAGGCTTCGGATACTAAACAAGTGCAAGCAAGTCGAACAGAGGTCCGTAAGGATAAGTCAGCGCAAGCATCTGATGTTGCAATTAAGCAGCATGCTCAAGACGCAGCAAAGGCGGCCAGTGTCGAGGCGCAAGCCGATTTGGTTCAATCTGAAAATGTGCACACTGAGCAAGTTGCTTCTAATGAAACTATTTCAGCTACGAAAACTGCTGCTTCTGAACAAGCAACTGACGCTTCACAAGCGACAGCTAATGCAGTTTCGGAATCTGCCGTGGATACGGATAGTATTGTTGCAACACCTGAGGCAGAAGCATCTGTCAATGTGACGCCAAACGCAACTGAGCTTGGGTCACAAGCACCAGCTGTTTCGGAGTCAACGAGTGTGGTAACGCCTCAAATTGATCAAGACAGTGCAGCTGTTGCCGAAGCAGCGCCAACCAGTCTAGAAAGTACCATAGATGCGACGCCAGTAATAACACCAGAAGTGACGACTGAGACAGGCGCAGCGATGGCCCAAGCAGCAGTCGAGACACAGGCAGCCGGAAACGTACAAACTTCCGGTCAATTAGTGGCACAAGCATACCAACAAGCGACTGGACAAAACATTCCTGAAAATACAACGCAACAAGAAGCCTATTTTAACCTTCAAGATTTAAATGGTGCACCATTGCAGGATGTTGCTAAACAGGGGGATGTCGTTTTCTGGGGTGATCATGGGACTTCTTATCAAGCCGGCGTTTATGTTGGTCAAGATCAAGTGATTACTGGGACGCAAGCTAATACAGATGCCGCACCTAGTTTTGTCGGTTCAATTGACTAAAATAAAAAAAGTCTCTCAATTGAGAGACTTTTTTTATTGATTTTGCGCATCTAATTCTGCTAAACGATCATCAATTTGTTGCAACACAATTGCCTGATTCTCTGGGTCTTCCAAATTATATTTCTGCAAATCAACCATCATTTTTGGTGAAGCATCATAAGCTTCATACCAATCCTGATATGCTGACCACATTTTATAGTAGTAATCACGTAGTTCAGCATTATCTTCGAATTGTTCATAGTCACGTCCACGCTTTTTAATACGATACAAAATAGTGTCGAAATCAGCGTTGGCAAAGACCATTAAATCTGGACGACTCTTACGCATGGTTTGTAGTTCTGCCATCATATTATCAAGAAGTTGCATGTAGACATCTAATTCAGCGTCGGAAATATTGCCTTCGCGATGATTTTCTTGTGTAAATAATGCATCTTCGTAAATTGAACGATCTAAGACGTTATTATCATCGGCCAATGCGCGTTTAATCATTGCGAAACGCTTATTTAAAAAGTAAATTTGAAGCAAGAAACCATATTGCTTTGGATCTGCATAATAGAGTGGGAGGACCGGGTTGTCTCCAACTGGTTCAAAGAAGGCCTCCGTTCCCAAATGCTTTGCGATTAAATCTGTTAATGTTGTTTTACCAACGCCAATCATTCCAGCTGTGATAATCACCATGATTGTCCTTCTTCCTTTAGGATTTGGTTAGTTGTCGAACTAACTTGCCGATAACTATCTTAGCTAATAAAATCATGGAATGCAATTCTTGACAATTTCTAATGAAAGGAGGATAAAAAAGCGGACCCAGAATCTGGATCCGCTTTTTTAAATTTTATGATTGGTTCGACTTTGCGTGAGTATTGATTTTGTTTTGTTCGGCTAATTCATCACGAATTGCTTGTAGTACAGCTAACTCAGTTTCGTCATCTGCTTCATCATCATCATCATCAGTCTTACCAGTTAACGCACGGGCTTTGTTCATCGCTTTAACCATGATAAAGATAATCAAACCAGTTAATACGAATGTGATGGCAGCTGAGATGAAACTACCAATTTTGATTTGGGCAGGCCCGACCTGCCAGACAATATCGGCAAACGACACAGCACCGGTAAAAATACCAATGATAGGCATGAAAATATCATCAACTAAGGCTTTAAGAAGTACTTGTAAAGCACCTCCCATAATAAAGGCAATGGCCATGTCAATAATGTTACCATCTGTGATAAATTCACGGAACTCTTTAATAAATGATTTCATAATAAACTCCTTCAAAATAAATTTAATGAACCGTTTTATTTTAGCATGGACAAACAGCAAGTCTAGTGGATTTATTAGATTTTAATATTCTGTTAAAAGAAAAAATAGGGTGACTAATCATTATGGTTTTAAGAATGGTTCATGTAAAATAGAAGAGATATTTGAAAAAAGAAAAGAGGGAAGACATGCGTGGATTGATTTTTGCAGGGTTTTGCATGATAACCTTGTTGAGCTTCGTGGGTCTGTCGATGTTGAGTGGCTACTATCACTGGCCTATCTGGGTAGCGGCAATCGTTTTTGTCGTAGCAGTTATCGGCTTTACCTATTTGATGAGTTTATTGGTTTTTAAATTACAACAGACTAAGCACAATAAAAAGGAGGCGCCAAAGGATGAACAATAAGACCCTAAAAACAGTTGATAACTTATTCAAAGGCATTGTTTGGTTAGTTGTGGGGATTATTTTGAATACAGCTATTCAACTTTTTGCGACGGCTGGCAGTCAAGGTTTAGCGTTGTCATTTGGTTTTCCGGCAAAAGGACGTTTAGCAACGGTACTTATGGTGGGCATTACCATAATCTTTATGGCTATGACCGTATCCATCATGTTATGGGCTATCCGCAGAGTTAGTCCGAACGTCGGCTTGCATCCCTTTCAGGTGCAAAAATTAAAGTGGGTTGGGTACGGCTTTGCCTCAATCATTGTGGGGAGCATGGTGATTAATGCCGTTCGCGTGTTGGTGACGGGTCAAGTGTCTGAACCTGAAAATCAGCGCATGTTAGAACAAATGGCCCAGCAAGGGGGCTATGGATTGATTTTCATCTTGGTGCTAGCCGTAATCGTTGCACCGCTTGTTGAAGAATTGATTTTTCGTGGCATAATCCTAAACTATTTTTTTAAAAATGGGTGGTGGTGGACGAATGTGTTCCTTTCGGCAGGCCTATTTGGTTTGTATCACGTTTATACGGGATTCAATTTATTTGATTTTTTACAGTATAGTTTGATGGGACTCATTCTAGCAATTGTGTATAAAAAAACGCGCCAAATTCAATATGCAATGGCCTTGCATTTTGTTAATAATAGCTTTTCAATGCTAGTTTTGGTGTTGACGATGGTCTTACACTAATGTGGTACCGAAAATAATGAAAAGCGTTATACTAGATGTATAGATTCTTGAAATGAGGCTAAATAATGAAACAATATTTACATACAACTTTTGGTAGCCAAAAAGTGCTCCAAGCATTACAAACAGAAAACCCAGAGCGGCATATGTTGTTAACGATTGATGATCGCGATCAGAATAATTTTCAACTACTGGAGGCTACTAACACGGCAACGTCAGTTTTTGCCAATCCAGTTAGTTATGATGTGCTCAGTGCTGTTGGAGAAACTGATGACATTCGTGGGTGGATTCATTTTACTTTCTTAACAATTCCGGAAGAAGAAATGGGTGCTTTTCAAAAGCAATGGAACAATTATCAAACTGATACGATGGTGAATGTTACTGGATTGATTGGCAGTCAATTATTACAACGGATGGATGATAATCGTCAATTTGCGGTTATGTCGACCTGGACTCTCCGCGATTATTATACAATTTGGCAAGCTGATGGTCGTGGACCACTTAAGAAATATGCAGACTTTGAAAATCGTTATAACATGCGGACTAGTAGCTATTCACCGGCGGCCTTCACAAAGCAAAAGCTATAATCAAGCGACTTGGGTATTTTTTTATCATGAGGCTTGGTATAATGTATCGTTATAAACGATGCGAAAGGGGGGTGAGATATTATGGAATTTGAACGTATTAATGAAGATACGATTCGCGTTGATTTAACAAATCATGATTTAGCGGAGCGGGGTGTTTCCATTACAGAACTAATGGGAAACCAAGATGAAATTGAGAGTTTTTTCCGCGGATTATTGGAAGAAGCGGACGAAGATTATGATTTTTTAAATAAGAGTGATGGTGCTGTGTCGTTTCAGGTATTACCAAAGCGCGATGGGCTTGAGGTCTTTATCTCAACTCGTGCACCTGACCAAGCCATGATGGAAGGCATCATGCAGTCAGTGGTTGGCAATCAAGATGAAGATGATGCTCACCCAAATGATGATGTTTCGAGTGATTTACTAAAAAAGTTATTAGGAACGGATGAAGATGAAAGTGGGGATAGCGTCGAAAAGGTTTTTGAACCGAATACAAGTGCTGCACCAAAAAATGCAGCGATTGTGGCTGAAGATGTCCCTAATGTCGCTTTCATGCGCTTTAACGATTTTGAAGATGTCTTAGGATTGGCGCAAATTGTTGGTAGTGGACTCGAAAATACGCGCTTATACGAGGATAAAGGTAAGTACTACCTTTCACTTGAATTTGCGAACGATTTGAAGCTCGCTGATCGACAAAATTTGTTGAGTGTTGCTTTGGAATACGGGAAGGTGAGTCCCCTAGATCAAGCAGTCGTTGCTGAACATGGGCGCACAATCTTAAATGATCATGCAGTAGATCACCTTAACCAATATTTTAATGTTTAAAATAAAAACTCAGATGTGGGTAATCCACATTTGAGTTTTTTTTGTCAAAATGTTGTTACGTTGTGTCTCTGTTATGGGAGGGGAAACAGATGCGAAGACATCGAATTAGGATTGACACGAAGCAACCAGATGAATGCTTCTGGTGCCACAGGGTTGTCTTGCAGCGACGTGGACTGAATGGCAAAATGGTGAACTATCATAAAGCGCAGACAAATAAGCATGCGACGGAATCAGTCGAACATCAGCAAGGTAAACAAATGCTGGCCAACTATTTTAAACAAAAGCACTATCATGTGGAAATTGAACAATATTTGCCGCAGTTAAAGCAACGAGCCGATATGGTGTTGATGTCAAAGCAGGGGCAGTTGACAGTGATTGAGTATCAATGTGCACGGATCTCGTATGCAGCTGTGGTCCGCAGAACACAATGCTATCAGCAAGCTAATCTACACGTTCATTGGATTTTGGGTGGCAATTATTTGAGACAGTTACCGTATGCTTTCTTAAAGCTCTCAAAAAACGGACTATATGCCTATTTTTTTCACGAAGAGAAGGTTGAAAAAATGACTTATGATGCGGAAAATAAATATGTGCGGCGCCATCAAAATATTTGTCCAAGACATTTACGGCGTCAAATTATTCGCGGGCTAAGATACGGTAAGCCGCCATATCGCCAAATCCAAAGTGACCTTTATCAAGCTGGGTTCAATCTAAACGCAATCCCTGACTGCTGCTTACCCACAGTGTACTTAACCCCTGGTCCCAAGATACCGTATTGGTATGTCTTATTGCAGTTGTGGCTTACCTTATCGCGTGGACCACAATCTTTAGAGGTGTTGGAGCATGTTGTCACCCAAATGCCTTGGCATAAAAGTGCTTTTATTACTGATACAGATTGGCGCAGGCGATGTTTAATGGATGTTTTGCAATGGTGGACAGCGCAACAGGTCATCACTTGGCACAAGAACCTGATTTGCTTAAATGAGAAAAGTATAATAAAATGACTTAAACAATTGATTTTTAAGCAATTCAAACGATAGTTTGAGATTTGAACGATTAAAAAAGGAGCGTGTTAAAATGGCCAATACATTACCAACCAGAGATGAGGTTCCAACCAGTCAGACGTGGGATCTTAGTACGATTTATCCAACTGATGCAGCCTGGGAAGCGGCCTTTGCAGATTTAAGTGACCGCTTGGATGGGGCAACCTATTTTGCTGAGCACGTCACTGATTCAGGGGCTGCGCTGTTACAAGCGCTTCAATATGGACTAGGGTTGATGCGTGATTTGGAAACGCTCTACGTTTACGCATCAATGAAAAATGATCAAGATACGACTAATAGTCAGTATCAAGGGATGTTTGACCAAGTACAGGGACTAGCCGCACGTGTTTCAAGCGCGATTGCCTTCTTTGATCCAGCGGTATTGTCATTAACGGATGCACAATGGCACGAATTTAAGGCAACTACGCCAGAATTGGCCGATTACCAACACTATTTTGATGCCATTTTAACGCAGAAGGGACATGTGCTTTCGGCAGATCAAGAATCACTTTTGGCGGCAGCTGGTGACGTTTTTGGTGCCTCAGAAAAGACATTTAGTATCCTGGATAATGCCGACATCAAATTTGGTACTGTGAAAAATGATGCTGGTGAGACGGAACAACTATCAAACGGCGTTTATGCGCGTTTATTGGAATCAACAAATCCATCTGTACGTAAAGAAACTTTCCAAACTTTCTATAAGTCTTATATTGCGTTGGAAAATACTTTTGCATCAACGCTATCAAGCCACATTAAGGGGCATAATTTTATGGCGCAAGCGCATCATTATGACAGCGCACGTCAAGCGTCTTTGGCTGCCAATCAGGTGCCCGAAGTGGTTTACGACACCTTGGTTGAACAAGTTAACCAAGCGTTGCCATTATTGCACCGGTATGTTGCATTGCGGAAGCGCCTACTAGGTTTGCAAGAACTTCATTCCTATGATTTATATACGCCTATTTTAGGTGAGCCGGATTATGCAATTGATTTTGAGTCTGCTAAAGCCGAAGCGTTAGAAGCTTTGGCACCATTAGGGGAAGACTATTTAGATATTGTGAATCAGGCGTTTGACTCACGTTGGATTGATGTTGTTGAAAATCAAGGGAAGCGATCAGGTGCTTACTCTGGTGGGGCGTATGATACAAATCCGTTCATGTTGTTGAATTGGGTCGATAACTTGAATAACTTGTATACATTGGTTCACGAAATGGGTCACAGTGCACACAGTTATCTAACCCGTCATAATCAACCCTATCAATATGGTGACTATCCAATTTTCTTGGCTGAAATTGCGTCAACGACCAATGAAAACCTATTAACAGATTACTTATTAAAGACCATTGATGATAAGGCGTTACGTGCGTATATTTTGAATCAGTATTTGGATGGCTTTAAGGGAACCGTCTTCCGTCAAACACAATTTGCTGAATTTGAGCAATGGATGCATCAACAAGATGCGGCCGGGGTTCCGTTGACGGCTGAAGTCCTAGACCAAGCCTATGCTGATCTAAATCAGCATTACTATGGTGATGCACTGACGCCAGATCCAGAAATTGCCCATGAGTGGGAACGTATCCCACACTTCTATTACAATTTCTATGTATTCCAATATAGTACTGGCTTTGCGGCAGCCACGGCGCTTTCTGATCAGATTATCCAAGAAGGGCAACCAGCGGTTGATCGTTACAAGACTTATCTTAAGGCGGGATCGTCTGCCTACCCAATTGATGTGATGAAGCAAGCTGGTGTTGATATGACAAAACCAGATTATCTTCAAGAAGCCTTTGCAACTTTTGAACAACGTTTGAATGAATTCGAAGAACTTGTGCAAGAGCTAGAACAAAAATAATAAAAAGCCAAACGATTTCAATTGAAGACGTTTGGCTTTTTATTTGAAAGGTGCTTGAGAAACAGGTACAATGAAGGAAATACAAAAACAGAAGCAGTGGAGGTTTTTATGTCATTAGGTGGTTTAGCGTGGCTAATCGTAGCTATCGCCATTTTATTATTACTTGGTTCAATCAGTTTGTTGGTATATCGGATTACACGTCCCTTAAAAAACGTGCTAGTTGATGTTGATATTATTGCGCGTGAAGCTGATGAGTTGCTTGCTAATGCCAATGCATTGATTGATGATGTAAATGGTAAGGTCGGAACTCTAGATCCTGCTGTACAAGCTGTAGCCGATTTGGGTGTCTCAGTGTCTGATTTGAATTCAGCAACCAAGAACCTAACTGGTAAGGCCCGTTCAAAGAATATGGCCAAGGGTGCAACAGCCTTTTCAACTGTGAATGGCTTACGTAAAGGGCGTAAGTCAAGCAAAAAGACAGAAGCTTAAGTGAGGGAAAATACATGGGAAATAAATTCATTAAAACAATCGCTGTTGGTAGTGCCATTGCTGCAAGTGGTTATGCTGTTTACAAGCGACTTGATCAAAAGCAACAAGCCGAAATTCAAAATGAAGTGGGTAAGTTGAGTGATGAAGCTAAGGTGCGCTTGGTTGATGCGCAATACGCAGTCAATGACTTGATCGCCAAGGCTGGTCTTGATGAACAAGCCAATGCGTTGAAGCAAAAAGCTGCTGCTACTTCTGAACAAGTGAAGAAGAGTTCAAACGAGTTGTGGCAAAAGACGCAAAACAAGGTTTCTGATGCACGTGAAGCCGCACAGGCAAAAAAAGATGATGCAGAAGAAACGATTGTGCTAAATTTAGACAATTTGGATGCAATTCAAGCAGATGCGACTGAAAATGAGACGATTTTAAATGAATTGGATCATGCAACCAGCGAAAATGTTGCCGACGACTTAGCAACGATCGAAGCGCAAGTTAAGGCGATTACAGATGACGAAGTCGGTTTGGCTGAATCTGGTAAGCAGGCCTTGTCTGCCGCTAAGAAAACAGGACTAGCCGATTCAGGTAAGTCAGGTTTAGCTGGCAGTGTTTCTAAATAAATAAAATGCGAAGCCCCAAGCAATTGGGGCTTTTTTTGTGCGATTTTTTTCTTAAATATCTAAAATTCAATTGACTTTTTTGTAAAATATTTATATGATTTGATTATCGAATGTTTCGACGTTCGAAATAAAAAGAAAAAGGAGTGACACAATGGTTGCCTTAAATACGACAGAAGTTATGGCACTAATTCCAAATCGTTATCCCATTCTTTATGTGGATTATGTCGACGAGATGGTGCCTGATGAAAGCTTAGTTGCGACAAAGAATGTAACAATTAATGAACCTTATTTTCAAGGTCATTTTCCAGGTAACCCAGTGGTTCCCGGTGTATACATTATTGAAGCAATGGCGCAAGCCGCTTCAATTTTGATTTTGTCTTCCCCTAAGTTTGTCGGTAAAACGGCCTACATGACTGGAGTTGATAAAGCGCGATTCAAGCGCATGATTACCCCAGGGGATGTGATGAAGATGCATGTCCAGTTTGGTAATTTACGTGAAAATATGGGAACCGTAAAAGTTCAGACATATGTTGATGATCAATTAGCAACAAAAGCTGAACTCATGTTTGTTGTCTCAAATGATGAGCAAGCAAATTAAAAGATGGAGAAATAGTGATGGTTGCGAGTGATGACACTTTTGAAGAAATTAACGATGCCCTTGTTGATGTTTTCAATAAGGTTGGCTGGATTGAAGAAGCTTCGTTGCATGAATCAATTTTTAAAGATATCTCTTTAAAAGAAATGCATATCATCGCGGCTATTTCAATGTATGATGAACCGAGTGCATCTGAGGTGGCAAAAGAAGTCCATCTGACACCCAGTTCAATGACGACAGCCATCGATAAGTTGGTTAAGAAGGGGTATGTTGAACGTCGCCGTTCTCAAACTGACCGCCGGATTGTGCGTTTGGGGTTAACGCATCGCGGACGCGTTGTCTACCGTGCGCATCAATCGTTTCATCGTCATTTAACGCATTATTTAGTTGATTCTTTAAATGTGTCGGATATGCAGGTAGTTGAAGATGCAATTTTACATCTCCAAGAATATTTGGATAATCTAAATCAATCTATTAAGTAAAGATGGTGTAATGGAAAAATTTTCGATTTTATCAACGGCATTAGCCGTACCAGCGAATCGCGTTACAAATAACGATCTATCACAAATGATGGATACGTCAGATGAATGGATTAAAAGTCGAACTGGAATTCGGCAACGTCACATTACGCAAGGACAAACGACAACAGACTTAGCCTATGCAGTCGCCCAAAAGTTACTAGATAAGGCGCATTTGGCAGCATCAGAGCTCGATTTTATTATCGTCGCAACAATGTCACCAGATGCGTTGGCCCCAACGGTTTCGACACAAGTCCAGGGATTATTGCGTGCAAACAATGCCTTTGGGATTGATATCAATGTTGCCTGTACGGGTTTTGTTAGTGCTTTAAGTTTAGCTGCAAAGCTAATTGAGACGCGCTATCAACATGGTCTAGTCATTGGTGCTGAGACGTTAAGTCGTTTAGTTGATTGGCATGATCGTTCTACTGCCGTTCTTTTTGGAGATGGGGCAGCAGGGGTCTTAGTTGGTAAGACTGACGCCGAAGTTGGCTTGATTGGTGAAGGATTTAAGTCATATGGTGATCAAGGAGCTGCGCTAACTGCGGGGCAATTAAATCAACATACGGTCTTTAATGCGACTAATGTGCCGACTGATCTATCCTTTCATATGGATGGACGCGCCGTTTATCAATTTGCGACTCGCCGTGTTCCAGAACTCATATTACGAGTCTTAGCGGAAAATGGCCTTAGTGTAGATGATGTAGATTTATTTATTTTGCATCAAGCCAATGCACGTATTATTCAGAGCATTGCGCACCATCTAGATCAGCCGCTGGATAAGTTTCCGATTAATGTAGAAGAATATGGGAATACCAGTGCAGCTAGTGTACCTATTCTACTAGCAGAGTTACAGGCTCAAGGTCAACTTCATCCTGGTCAAAAAATAATGTTGGCTGGATTCGGGGCAGGTTTAACAACTGGTACCACATTAATCCAAATTTAAGTTATAATTATTGTATGCATTTATGCAAAAAAATCTAAGTCGTTCAGCGACTAAAACACAAACCATAGGAGATTATTTATCATGACTAACGAAGAAATTTTTAACAAGGTACAAGCTATTTTGATGGACCAATTCGATTTGGACCAAGATGATGTTAAGTTGACTACAAACTTTGAGGACGATATCGAAGCTGATTCATTGGATTTGTTTGAAGTTTTGAACAATGTTGAAGAAGAATTCGATATCGAATTGGAAGTTGCTGAAGATATCAAGACAGTGCAAGACCTTGTAAACAAGATTCAAGCACAAATTGACGCAAAGTAAGAACGTAAATAAGGAGCTCACATGAACGTACAGTTAGATAACCCAATTTTTGAAAAGTTGGGGATGACCTATCCGATTATTCAAGGTGGTATGGCTTGGGCAGGGACTGGTCAATTAGCTGGTTCCGTTTCGGAAGCTGGTGGCCTTGGTATTATCGGGACTGGTTATTGGCACGCAGATCAAGTCCGAACGGAAATTCAACGTGCACGTGAAATTACGGATAAGCCTTTTGGTGTGAACGTGATGCTTATGTCACGTCATATTCGTGAAGTTTTTGATGTCATTATCGAAGAAGGTGTGAAGGTCGTCGCAACTGGTGCGGGTGATCCAGCACCTTTTCTTGATGAATTGCACGAACACGGTATCATTGTGATTCCCGTGGTACCTTCAGTTGGATTAGCCAAGATGATGGAGAAAAAGGGTGTTGACGCTGTTGTTGCTGAAGGTGCGGAGTCTGGGGGTCATATTGGCTCACTTTCAACGATGACTTTGGTGCCTCAGGTGGTTGACGCTGTTGATATTCCAGTCATTGCGGCTGGTGGAATCGCCGATGGTCGCGGTGCTGCTGCGGCAATTATGCTTGGGGCTAGTGGTATTCAGATGGGAACGCGTTTCTTAGCTTCTGATGAATCTGAAATTCACCAAAACTTTAAGGATGCTGTTGTTAAAGCACGTGATATTGGAACGGTCGTTACGGGTGAATTAATGGGTAATCGTGCCCGTGTGCTTAAAACACCGATGGCTAAGCAATACATTAAAAATGAACGTGTCGAAGTGACTAAGCCAAAGCCAGATGCTGATGCGATTGAGGAACTTGAGAACGGTTCATTAAAGCGAGCTGTAATCGATGGAGACAAGAGCACAGGGGCCTTCATGGCTGGTGAAGCAGCTGGAATGGTGAAGGATGTTAAGCCAGTTGCGGACATTTTGTCAGACACGTGGACGCAAGCATCTGAGTTATTGAATCAAACTTGGAGGACCAAGTAATGCGAATTGGTTTATTGCTAAGTGGGCAGGGCGCACAAAAAGCTGGTATGGGACGCGATCTCTACGAGCAAAATGCGGCTTATCGTGCTGTGGTTGATCAAGCCAGTGATTTAATTGGATACGATTTTCAACAGGAAATCCTGGAAAATGATGAGAAACTAGCTCAAACACAGTATGCCCAGATGGCGATTTACACGATGTCAATGGGAATTTATGCTGCATTAGATGACCAGATTAAAGAACAAGTTGTCGGTGCAGTGGGGTTGAGTTTGGGTGAATATACGGCATTAGCAATCGCTGGTGTCTTGACCTTTGAACAAGGCTTCAAAATTTTGCAGGATCGTGGTCGCTTTATGCAAGTTGCAAGTGATGCGACTGATAGTAAAATGTTAGTTATTTTAGATAATGATCAGGATCGTATTTTAAGTTTGATTCATCAAGCTCAGTTGGCTGGCGCTACGATTTATCCAGCTAACTTTAATACACCAAAGCAATTGGTCATTGCTGGTTTAGCTGAAGATATTGATCAATTCGCTGAAAACTTACAACAAGCAGATATTAAGGTTGTGCCGCTAGCTGTAAGTGGTGCTTTTCATACACCATTTATGGACAGTGCAGCAGCTGAATTGACACCACGGTTAGCCAATGAGGCGATGGCGCCAATGAACGTACCGGTTTACTCGAATACAACAGGTGCGATTTTTGATGACGTTAAAGCAATATTGACGACACAGATTGTCAGTCCAACACATTTTTCTGATGCACTTTTGGCCATGCAAGCGCAAGGGCTGGATGCAACATTAGAATTAGGCCCAGATAAAACTTTGACGAAGTTTGCCAAGCAAATTTTAGATAAGCATGTGGACCGCTACACAATTAATGATTTAGCATCATTCCAAACGGTTACAGATGAAATTGTAGGTGAGGAAAAATAATGGATTTAAAGAATAAAAATGTTTTAGTGACAGGTTCAACGCGTGGTATTGGTTTAGCAATTGCCAAACGATTCAGTCAACTAGGTGCGAACGTGATTTTACATGGGCGCTCACAACCTAGTGAAACTGTGTTAGCGGATTTTCCTGAGGGAACACCCGTAATTTTAGGAGACATTGCTGACGCGGATACGATTCAACCTGTTATTCAAGCACTCATTGAAGAAGTTGGTCAAATTGATGTGCTCGTTAACAATGCTGGGATTGTGAAGGATACACTTGCTATTCGGATGTCTTCAGCGGATTTTGCTCAGGTAGTTGATACCAATTTAACGGGAACGTTCAATGTTACGCAACCTGTTTTTAAGCACATGCTAAAAAAGCGTACGGGGGCAATTATTAACCTATCTTCCATTGTTGGCTTACATGGAAACATGGGACAAGCAAATTATGCTGCCTCTAAGGCTGGACTTATTGGTTTAACGAAGTCATTGGCTAAGGAGGGCGCTTCACGTGGTATTCGTGTGAACGCAATTGCTCCAGGGATGATTGATTCAGATATGACGAGTCAATTAAGCGAAAAGGTTCAAGCGAACATTAAAGATGCGATTCCGTTGAAACGTCTGGGTAATGCTGATGAAATTGCACAAACGGCACAATTTTTGATCGAAAACGACTATGTTACAGGTGAAACAATCACTGTTGATGGTGGTTTATCACTTTAGTCTGAAACAATTGAGGTATAGAAAATGACAAGAGTTGTAATAACTGGATTAGGTGCAATCACACCGATTGGGAATACAGCTGAAACGTACTTGGATAATTTGATGGATGGGCAAGTCGGAATCGGAGAGATTACGAAGTTTGATGCCTCAGATACTGGTATTTCAGTTGCTGGACAAGTCAAAGATTTTGATCCAGCTGAACGTATTGGTAAGCGCGAAGCCCGTAAAATGGATTTGTTTTCACAATATGGTGTTCATGCTGCTGGTGAAGCACTTGAACAGGCTGGTATCAATGAAGAAAATACTGATCCCAATAAGATGGGGGTCATTTTAGGTAACGGAATTGGTGGTTTGATTACCATTCAAGAACAAGTTATTAAAATGCATGATAAGGGACCACGTCGTGTTAGCCCAATGTTCGTGCCAATGGCTATTCCAAACATGTTGTCTGGAAATGTGTCGATGCGGTACGGTGCAAAGAACGTAAATTACGTGCTTTCAACTGCCTGTGCCTCTGCAACCAATGCGATTGGTGAGTCTTACTTGCGCATTAAACATGGTATGGCTGACGTTATGATTACGGGTGGCTCTGAAGCGACCGTTGAAAAGATGGGGATTTCAGGTTTCGCAGCACTAACAGCACTGTCAACAACCAAGGATCCGATGCATGCCTCATTGCCTTTTGATGAAGACCGTAATGGTTTCGTTATGGGTGAAGGTTCTGGAATTTTGATTTTGGAATCATTAGAACATGCCCAAGCCCGGGGTGCTAAAATCTTGGGTGAAGTAGTTGGTTATGGTGCAAATTCAGATGCTTACCATTTGACTGCGCCAACGCCTGATGGATCAGGGCCTGCTGGATCAATGAAGCTAGCCTTGGCCGATGCTGATGTGACCCCTGAACAAATCGATTACTTGAACGCACATGGAACTGCTACGCCAACGAACGATTCGGCTGAAGCAAATGCGATTACAAGTGTCTTTGGTGAAAAAGGTGTCGATGTATCTTCAACTAAGGGGATGACAGGACACTTGTTAGGTGCTGCAGGTGCGGTTGAAGCAATTGCTGCCGTTGGTGCGTTACTTCGTGATGAGATGCCTGCCAATATCGGTATGACCCACCAAGGTGAAGATACAGCGAGCGTAAAGTTAGTTAAGCAAGGTGAACAAAAGAAGCCAGTGCATTACACGATGTCTGCAAATTACGGTTTCGGTGGTCACAATGCTGCGCTAGTCTTTAAAGAGTGGGGTGAATAGTTTTGGAATTAACATTAGATGAACTAAAGGACTTAATTCAAACGCTTGATGCAAGTTCATTACGTGAATTTTCAGTTAATGAAGGGGAATATACACTTCATTTAAGTAAAAATGAGGCACCAACGGTCGTTACGCAAACGCAAACGCCGGCGGGACCAGCTCCAGTCGCAGCTCCAGAATCAGCACCTGTAACGGATGCGCCTGTTGTGGAACCCACTGGAACATATATTACTGCGCCGTTGGTTGGAACAGTTTACCTACGTCCAAATCCTGATGCAGAACCATTTGTGCAAGTCGGAGGCCATGTTAATGCGGGTGATCAAGTTGCTTTAATTGAAGCGATGAAATTGATGACACCGATTAAAAGTGACGTGAGCGGAACGATTAAACAAGTGTTAGTTGCAGATGAAGATATGGTTGATTATGAAATGAACCTATTTGAAATTATACCCGACTAAATAGTAGGGAGGGGGCAGTATCATGGAATTAAATACACAAGAAATTCAAGAAATCTTACCACATCGTTATCCAATGTTACTTGTTGATCGTGTTGAGGAAATTACACCTGGTCAGTCAGCAACTGGTATCAAAAATGTAACGATGAACGAGGAAGTTTTCCAAGGGCATTTCCCTGGAAATCCAACTTTTCCTGGGGTCATGATGATTGAAGCTTTGGCCCAAACTGGTGCAATTGCGATTTTGACATTACCCGAGTTCAAGGGGAAAACAGTTTACTTGGCAAGCATCCCCAAGGCACGTTTCCGTAAGAAGGTTGAGCCAGGTGACCAAATTAAATTAACGGTCGAATTGGAAAAGTTCCGTGGCAATGTTGGAATGGGTAAAGGCACAGCTTATGTAAATGGTAAGCGCGTCACAACCGCTGAACTAACATTTGCGATTGGAGACTAAGTATGTTTAAAAAAGTTCTAGTTGCTAATCGTGGTGAAATTGCGGTTAGAATTATCCGTACATTGCGTGAAATGGGCATTCAATCTGTTGCAGTTTATTCAACTGCAGATAAAGATAGTTTGCACGTGCAATTAGCTGATGAAGCGGTCGCCATTGGTGGACCACGGGCGCAAGATAGTTATTTAGATATGAATAATATTTTGAGTGCGGCCTTGTTAACAGGCGCAGAAGCCATTCATCCAGGGTATGGTTTTCTTTCTGAAAATGATATGTTTGCTGAAATGGTGACAGCGGTTGGCATCAAATGGATTGGTCCAAGCTCTGAGGTTATCGCTTTGATGGGAAACAAAGCCCAGGCGCGTGAAGCGATGCGTAAGGCCGATGTTCCTGTAATTCCAGGTTCAGAAGGTTTTGTACGTGATATCGAAGCGGTGGAGTCAGTTGCTAATAAAATTGGGTACCCCATTCTGCTTAAAGCCGCCGCTGGTGGTGGTGGTAAAGGAATGCGCTTTGTTTACCACCAAGACGAATTGGCGAGTCAGTTTGCTGATGCACAACATGAAGCACAGGCTGCTTTTGGTGATGATCATCTTTATGTTGAAAAGGTGATGACAAATGTGCGCCATATTGAAATGCAGATTCTACGGGATCAGCAAGGTAATATGGTTTATTTACCTGAGCGTAATTGTTCTTTGCAGCGTAAAAATCAGAAGTTGATTGAAGAAACGCCTGCAGTAGGTGTTTCTGAACAACAACGTGCTGAATTAGGTGCAATTTCAAAGCGTGCGGTTGATGCGATTGGCTATGAGAATACTGGAACGATTGAGTTCTTACAAGATGAATCGGGTCATTTCTATTTTATGGAAATGAATACGCGAATCCAAGTAGAACATCCAGTAACTGAAATGTTGGTAAATATTGATTTAGTACGCATGCAGATTTTAATTGCCGCGGGTGAATCTTTGCAAATTAAGCAGTCTGATTTACGGATGCAAGGTCATGTGATTGAGGCGCGTTTAAACGCTGAAGTTCCTGAAACTGGCTTTTTGCCAAGTACAGGCACGATTGATCACCTTTTCTGGCCTAACGGTGGTTTGGGTAGTCGTATTGATACAGGTATTTATGAACATGACCAAATTAAGCCATACTATGATGCCATGATTGGTAAAGTGATTGCCCAAGATGACAATCGCACTTTGGCCATTCAAAAATTACGTCGGTTATTAGCAGAAACGCAAATTGATGGTGTTCAAACAAACCGAGGTTTCCAACTCGATTTGTTACATGATGCTAACTTTGTTGCGGGCGATTTTAATACGACTTATATTGAAGATGTCTTTTTGCCAAATTGGCAAAAGCAGCTTGAGGAGGGTGACGATGGGAGCAGCACATCAATTTAAAAATGAACCTTCAGATGCAGCTAAAAGAGTACCAGACGGTCTTTTTGTTGATTGCCCATATTGCCACACGCATTTCTATGAGAAGCAACTTGGAAAATATAAAGTGTGTCCAAATTGTGGCTATGGATTCCGTCTAACCGCACATGAGCGTGTTGCACAAGTCTTAGATGATCATTCTTTCGTTGAAACGAATGCAGAACTTTCGTTACAAAATCCTGATTTTCCGGGATATGCAGATAAACTGCATAGAGCACAGCGCACAACCAAGTTGCGAGATGCGGTAATGACAGGAACTGGTACGGTTAAAGGACAAGCAGTCGCAGTAGGCATTATGGATAGTCATTTTGTAATGGGATCACTTGGAACAATTGTCGGTGAAAAGATTACGCGTTTATTTGAATTAGCTTTACAAGAAAAGTTACCCGTTATTTTATTTACCGCTTCAGGTGGTGCCAGAATGCAAGAAGGAATACAATCGCTTATGCAAATGGCTAAAATTTCAGGGGTGCTTGCACGTTTTCAACAAGCGGGTCTCTTCTATTTGGTGGTCTTAACCGATCCAACCACGGGTGGTGTTACGGCATCGTTCGCGATGGACGGAGATGTGACATTAGCTGAGCCGCATGCGTTAATTGGTTTTGCGGGACGTCGTGTCATTGAGCAGACCTTACATGAAAAATTACCTGATGATTTTCAACGAGCTGAGTCATTGAAGCAGCAAGGCTTTGTGGATGAAATTGTAACACGAGAGAATTTAGCAGACACAATTGCTAAGTTGGTTCGATTACATCGCAGAAATGAGGCATAACATGAGTTTGTTTAAACACGATTTGGATCCGGCTGAAGTCGTTGCTAAGTCACGTGAGGACCGCTATTCCGCAAATTATATTATTCAATCATTATTTTCGGACTTTTTTGAGATGCATGGAGATCGCCTACAAGGTGATGATCCAAGTATCGTCAGTGGAGTAGCGATGTTGAACGAGCAACCGGTCACAGTTATTGCCATTGATAAAGGCTTAACGTTAGATGAAAAGATTGCCAAGCGTAACGGTTCGCCGACGCCAAGTGGTTACCGTAAAGCGCAACGTATGATGCAACATGCTGAGAAATTTCGCCAACCTATTATTACTTTTATTAATACGCCTGGTGCATATCCTGGTAAAGAAGCTGAGGAAAATGGGCAAGGTGAAGCGATTGCACAATCGATTCTGATGAGTATGAAGATTACTGTTCCAATTATCGCCATTATTTATGGTGAAGGAGGATCAGGCGGTGCGTTGGCTTTGGCGACGGCTGATGAGGTGTGGATGTTCGAGAATGCCACATACTCTGTGCTTTCTCCAGAAGGGTTTGCCTCAATCCTATGGAAAGATGGTAAACGATCGGATGAGGCGGCACGGCTTATGGGCTTAACAGCGGCTGAATTAGCTGATGAAGGCGTTATTGATTATGTTATTCCTGAAGGATGGACAAAGCGTCGATTAATGCGTTTGGTTCAGGTTCGACTTGAACGTTCAATCGAACGATTGATGAAACTAGACCCAAATGAGTTAGTTTCTAGACGCCAACAACGTTTTCGAAAGTTTTAAAAACTAAAAAGAGTTAGAACACCTCCATTTGGAGGTATTCTAACTCTCTTTTTAATCAATAATTTGTAAGTCTTTTGTTGTATGCGTAAATGAGTCAGCACCAGCTTCGGTTAGAACGACTGAATCCTCAATACGAATACCCAGGTCTCCTGGAATATAAATACCTGGCTCAATTGAGAAAGCCATTCCAGGCTCTAGAACAAGGTCATTGTTGGGAGCAACTTGAATCGACTCGTGCACTGAACTACCTAGTCCATGACCGAGGCGGTGAACAAAGTACTCACCATAACCAGCCTTGGTGATAACATCACGTGCAATTTGATCTAATTCACCGGTCGTCATTCCGGGTTTAACGGCATCCTGAGCCGTTAACTGCGCTTCAAGGACGACATTGTATACATCGCGTTGATGATCAGTCACGGACTGATAAGCGACCGTACGCGTGCTATCAGAGACATAGCCGTCGTAGACTGTTCCTAAATCAAATAAGGCGAGTTCTCCAGGTTGTAGCTTCGTTTGACCGGTAGAACCATGTGGATTAGCCGCGTGAGCGCCAAATTGAACGAGCGTTTCAAATGACATAGCAGGCACACCACGTGCTTTGATATGATATTCTAATTCAGCCATGACTTCCAGTTCAGTTTTACCGGTTGCTAAAGCATCAAAACCAAATTGAAAGGCGCGGTCGGCATCAGCTCCAGCTTGATGCATTTTTTTAATTTCAGCAGGTGTTTTAATTAAACGCATGCGCTCAATTAGAGGCGTTAAATCATCCTTGAACTTCACATTGGGGACGACACGTTGAATTTGTTGGGCACGTTCAAGCGTTAGGGTACCTTTTTCGACAGCCCAATTTTCAAAATGAGTGGTTTCATCTTTAATATGACCAGCAATCATGGCGAAAGCATCTTCTGAGTCTTGGTAACCATAAACCGGGTAGGGCCAACCAGTTGCTTTAACCGTTTCAACTTCAAGGGCTGGAGCGAAAATAAAGGGATCGTTTTGTGGGAATAGCACGAGGGCTAAAATACGTTCAATCGGATCAGATTCGAATCCAGTTAAGTACGAAATTGAGTGGAAATCTGAAATATAAGCGACATCAAGTTGTTGTACATTGAGCCAGTTTTGCAGTTCCTTAATATTTTGATACATAGATGAAAACTCCTTTTTTATTTGATGACTCTTATTGTACACGTTTTCAGAAACCTTGTGTTATTTTCAAGATAATTATGCTAAAATAACTTTTTACGAAATGAAAAAATTATGAAAACATGCTATGATAATAGTGGTAACGTTTACAATGAAAAAGAAGAGGAGTGAGGCGCATGGATAAACCAACAATCACCATTTATGATGTCGCCCGTGAAGCCGGGGTGTCAATGGCTACTGTTTCGCGTGTTGTGAATGGAAACGCCAATGTTAAACCTGCAACTAAAGAAAAAGTTGAGAAAGTCATTGCTGACTTAGGTTATCGACCTAATGCAGTTGCTCGTGGGCTAGCCTCACGTAAAACGACTACGGTGGGATTGATCATCCCCGATTTAACGGATCAGTATTTTGCTGAACTGGCACGTGGAATTGAAGACGTGGCAAATATGTATAATTACCAAATTATTTTATCAAGCTCTAACGGGAGTGAGATTAAAAATGATCTCATTGATAACCTCCTAGGCAAGCAAGTAGACGGTATTATTTTCATGGGAAACCAAGTCTCATCTGAAATTGAAGAACGTTTATTGTCGATTGACTTGCCCGTCGTGTTAACTGGGGCACTTGATACACAAAAGAAATTACCTAGTGTCAATATTGACTATTTCAATGCCTTTCGTGATGCAACACTGCATTTAATTGAAAATGACCATCGTCGCATTGCGTTTATTTCGGGTCCATTATCGAAATATACAAAACAGGATTACAAATTCCAAGGCTATGAAGATGCTATTGCGCAACACGGTATCAACCACGACGATAAACTGATTTTCCAAGCCGGATATACGTATGAAGCAGGTTATCAATTAGCCCAAGCTGTTAAAACGTCTGGCGCTACTGCAGCGGTTATCACGACAGATGAAATGGCTGCTGGTGTGTTGAATGGGTTGACTGATTTAGGGTTGCACTTACCTCAAGATTTTGAATTAATTGCTAGTAATAATTCGCAGTTAACGCGTATGACGCGACCAGCAATGTCATCAATCACACAACCTATCTATGATATGGGTGCCATTTCAATGCGTATGTTAACAAAGTTAATGGGGCATGAGGAGTTAGACGATACGCAAATCGAATTGATGCATGGTTTTACAACACGTGACTCAACAGCAAAATAAAAACACCATTTCAATTGAAATGGTGTTTTTTTAAGGAGACAACGGGATTTGAACCCGTGCGCCGGCTCTACACCGGTTCGGCGGATTTCGAGTCCGCTGCATTACCACTCTGCCATATCTCCATGTACAAACAACAATTATAGCGATAATTGCCTATAAATTCAAGAAAACCACCAATAAGAATATTGGTGGTTTTCGATGATAGCCCATCAGGGAGTTGAACCCTGGATGCCGGTGTGAAAAACCGGAGTCTTAACCGCTTGACCAATGGGCCAGAAAATAAAATGAAACAATAGCTCATCAGGGAGTTGAACCCTGGATGCCGGTGTGAAAAACCGGAGTCTTAACCGCTTGACCAATGAGCCAAAAAATAAAAGATGAAGCAATAGCCCATCAGGGAGTTGAACCCTGGATGCCGGTGTGAAAAACCGGAGTCTTAACCGCTTGACCAATGGGCCGAAAAAATAAAAATGAAACAATAGCTCATCAGGGAGTTGAACCCTGGATGCCGGTGTGAAAAACCGGAGTCTTAACCGCTTGACCAATGAGCCAAAAAAATAAAAATGAAGCAATAGCCCATCAGGGAGTTGAACCCTGGATGCCGGTGTGAAAAACCGGAGTCTTAACCGCTTGACCAATGGGCCGAAAATAAATCACGTATTAACAACAAGAGATAATATACCAGAATATGAAAGGTCATGCAACAAAAAAATTACGAATTCGGAAATTTTTTTTATGACTTGTCAATGTATCTTCATATACTATAAAATAATCACATTCTTTACAAAAAATGGGGAGAGAGATGTGGACAAGTTAAGATGGGTTTTAGATCGACATGAACAGGATATCGTGCGCTTAAATGATTATTTATTATCAAGATTGGATGATGTTGTTCCGGTAACAACCGTGATGCATGATTTGGACTGGTCACGATATCGTGTTTTGTCAACGTTAGAAACACTCGTACGTGATCTTGAAACGCAACAAACGGGGGGGCGTGATGATGACAAGTACGATATGCAGGGGAAAGTAATTAAAATTAACCATAGTGTACAAATTAACACCTTGGCTTTAGAGTACCAGTATCGAAAGCGCTCAATAGCATGGGTGCTTTTATTGGAAATGTTAACCGAACAGGTCGATTCGTATGAAAATTTTGCAGACCGGCACAATATTTCGGTCGCTGCAGTGCGATCTGCTAAACAAAAAATACAAGAAGCATTTTTGAATCAAGATATTGAAGTAAGCAAGAATAACCGAATCGTTGGTAATGAAGTTGTTGTCCGAGCCTTTTTTATGCAATTAATGCGGTATTATCATGCACAAATCGAAACGACAATCATTCAATCAACACCACAAGATCATTTGGTAACAGATCAGCTCGTGGATAAATTATTGGATATTTATGGCTTAACCCAGGATATGACGAATGAGCGAGTCATTTCCCTTCAAGTCTTGATTTGGTTGATTCGAGTTCAGAATGGTCATTATTTACATGATCAAGATTTACCACATATTTTGGTTGATGCAGCCGACTGGCCTGAGGCCTATCAACAATTAAATGCGCATTTAATTGATATGATGCGGGAATTTGTCGATTTACCAGAGCATGTCTTAAGAATTGAAGCACAATTTGCAATTTTAACGATGTTTACGAGCGGGTTAGTGACTGATGTTCCTGAAGAAATGTTACGAAGTGAAGTTCAGACACGTCTAAAACGATTGACATTAACGTTGCGTAATAACTACGAAACCGCTTTTCAAAGTCAACTTCCGTCAGCGGTTGAAGCGCAATTACTACAGGCTACATTAAGCAGCAATTTACGGACATTATACTTCTTAAAAGATTTGGTGCAGAGCTCAGTGGACATTGGTGTATTAGAGCGTAATTTTCCAATTCATGCGAAGTTTACGAGCGATTTACTCGTAACATTAGCTGATGTTTGGCAAATTGAAGATGTTCCGAAGTTTAGACGGGTCATGTTTGAGGACTATTTCAATGCAATTATTGTTCATTTGACACCAGCCATGATTTTGCCACCTATTCGCGTGGCGATTGGTTTTGTCTACCATCCGGGAATGGATGAGCTAATCCGGCAGCAGCTTGCTAATCGGCGTAATATTAATTTTGAGTTTGTTTCAGTGGGGGAACCGGCAGACTTTTATATTTCAGATATTGCCATTGAGAGTGAGTATACGGTTCCAGGATACATTTGGAATGTATTTCCAGATAATCATACAATTGATCATTTTGTGCAAGATGCGATGCAATTATCAATTAAGTACTATCAAAATCGGAAAAGATAGGCTATTTAATCAATCTCGATATGATTCTGCGTATTTTTTTACGAATTAAAAAAATTCAGCATGGCGGAATGTTTGAATATTGTTTATTCTAATAACATAGTCTTGAGGGCTTGCAAGAGGGGGCTACGGATATCGTAGTTTTGCAAATGAATCAAGAGGAACACTTTTTCAAAGGTGTCAGCAGTATAACCTTGGGGGGTTAAATAAAAGGAGTCAGCTTGCTGACTCCTTTTATTTTGCGTTAAAACAACCGAATTTACGTAGATAGTGGTAAAATAGACTTCTAAAATAGATAAAAAGGATTGTGGAGCCATGTTAGTGGGTAAAAAAATAGTGTTAGTCGTCACGGGCGGCATTGCTGCATATAAAGCTGTGACTTTGGTGCGATTACTTGTGAAAGCCCAAGCTGATGTTCGGGTTGTCATGACGAAGTCCGCTTGTGAATTTGTAACACCTAAAACATTTAGTGTTTTGACAACACATCCAGTGTTAACTGATTTGTTCACTGAAACAACCGACCCAGCCATTGCCCACATTGAGCTTGCGGATTGGGCGGATTATATGGTTGTCGCACCAGCCAGTGCCAATTTTATCGCTAAGATGGCGCTTGGTGTTGCAGATGACGCAGCATCAAGTGTGGTGATTGCTCGCCATACTGGGATTGCTGTGGCTCCAGCCATGAATTCGAATATGTACCAAAATGCGGCAGTGCAACGTAATCTTGCACAGTTACAAAGCGATGGTGTTTCGATCATGGCCCCTGAGCAGGGGATGTTGGCAGAAGGCTATGCGGGAGTTGGTCGTTTAGCTGAACCAGAAACGTTGTGCGCTCAAATCAATGTATTAGCAAATGCTGATGAACAGACGTTATCCGGAAAACATGTCGTTGTGACAGCTGGCGGTACGCAAGAACCGATTGATCCAGTTCGTTATATCGCTAATCATTCATCAGGTAAGATGGGATATGCGTTCGCACAGGCAGCTGTTGAACAAGGCGCGCAAGTGACCTTGATTACTACCGTTGATTTAACGCCCCCACCATTTACGACCGTTGTACACGTTAAAACTGCGCAAGAAATGCAAAATGCGTTGCAGTGCTATTATGAAGCGGCTGACCTAGTGATTATGGCTGCTGCAGTGGCAGATTATCGCATTGCCGAGCCAGCTACGCAAAAAATGAAAAAGCAACAAGACTCAACAGCGTTGCATTTAAAGTTAGTTGAAAATCCTGATATTCTGGCCGAGTTGGGTGCACAAAAAACGCATCAATACTTAGTCGGCTTTGCGGCGGAAACACAACAGTTATTACAGCATGCACAAGTTAAACTTGAAAAGAAACAGGCTGATTTGCTAATCGCAAATGATGTATCACAAACTGATATTGGGTTCGGTTCAGCAGATAACGCTGTTACATTATTGTTCAAAAATGAAGCGCCTGTTGCCTTACCAAAGATGCGTAAAATTGAGGTGGCACGTCAGGTCTTACAAATGATTCAATTAAGAATGGAGGAAGCATAAAATGGAAGTTGGAATCGATAAAATGAGTTTCTTTTCAACACAATATTATATCGATATGGTTGATTTGGCTCATGCCCGTGGTGAAGAACCTGACAAATATTTAATTGGGATTGGACAAACACAACAAGCCGTTGCACCTGCGACACAGGACGTGGTGACAATGGGGGCGAATGCAGCTGATCAAATGTTAACGCAAGCTGATCGGGCGGAAATTGAGGAGGTTATTTTTGCAACCGAATCCGGTGTTGATCAATCAAAATCCGCGGCAGTGTATGTTCAAAAATTATTGGGGATTAACCGTTATGCTCGAACAATTGAACTTAAGCAAGCCTGCTACTCAGGTACCTATGGTTTAATGCAAGCCCGTGACTATGTGACCCTACACCCGAAAGCAAAAGTTTTGGTGATCGCAAGTGACATTGCCCGCTACGGTATTAATACTGGTGGTGAAGTGACCCAAGGAGCTGGAGCTGTTGCAATGCTGGTGACGCCTAATCCAACGATTGCGACGTTAAATCAAGATAATGTCTTTATGTCTGATGAAATTATGGATTTCTGGCGCCCAAATGATTCATCAACTGCTGTGGTTGATGGAAAGTTTTCAGCTAATATCTATCGTGATTTCTTTAAGGAAGTCTGGGAACGTTATCAATCACAAACTGGCCGTGACTTGAATAGCTTTAAAGCTTTGGTCTTCCATTTACCGTTTACGAAGATGGGACTCAAGGCATTACGCGATGTCTTACCTGAAGTTGATGAGCAAAAACAACATGCATTGATGGATTCATTTGAGGCGAGTCGTCGCTACAATAAACAAATTGGTAATCTCTATACTGGATCAGCTTACTTGAGTTTAATGTCGTTATTGTTAAATGATGATACGTTAGCAGCAGGGGATGAATTAGGACTATTTTCATATGGTTCAGGTGCTGAAGGTGAGATGTATTCGCTAACGTTGCAATCTGAATATAATCAGGGCTTGATCAAAGAACAGTTGCCTAACTTATTGGCGCAAAGAACCCAACTGTCAATTGCTGAATACGAAAAAATGTTTGACTCAGTGGTACTTGGTTCTGCTGACCGTGAACTCGACATCACACATGACCATGCTAAGTTTGTCTTGGGTGGTGTTAAGGATCAGAAAAGACAATACGTGGAACAATTTTGATTATAAGTGCGCTTTAGTTCGTGATTTGACAGCTTATTCAATTTAATGACTTGTTACGTTCGGTTTATTTTGATAAAATGATATTGAAATAAACTTAGGAGCAAGTGAACAAATGAAAAATGTATATTTAGCAGGGCCTTTTTTTGATGCCGAACAAATTGAACGCATTGAACGGATGGAACAAGCATTGACGAATAACCCAACTGTGGCTAGTTTCTTCAGTCCTCGTTCAGAAACATGTGCCGAATTTGAGATGGGTACGCGCGAATGGGCAGCTGCGACATTCAAGGTTGATCGCGATCATATTGATCAGGCGGATGTTGTCGTGGCCGTGATTGACTATGTTGATGATTTTGTTGATCCAGGAACTGCTTGGGAAATTGGCTATGCCAATGCCAATCAAAAGCCAGTTATTTTGCTTAAAGAAAAGCCAAATGGGAGTGTCAATTTGATGATGGCCATTCCAGCTCATGCGGTCTTACTTCACGTTTCAGATGTTGCACAATATGACTTTGACGAAATGCCTACGTCCGAATGGTCTGGCGATATGTTTTAAACATTTTAAATGCGATGAAACCCTGAAAGTGGAAACTTTCGGGGTTTTTAGTATCATTTTTGATAAATTCATGTAAGATAGAATTATTATAAATAAAGAAGGATGATGACGATGACCTTGCAAACGATTTGGCAACTTATTCGGCGGTGGCTGATGCGCTTTTGGGTCCCGCTTGTGGTTGTTTTAACACTTTTAACAACTGCAGTAATGACAACGACTTTTTTGCTACACCGCCAACAAGTAACTGTTAAAATTAGTAATGTGCCCATTCACACAGAACGTGGTGTGTTAGCACCAGGAGCCGGTGTTTTAAAAAAGGGTGAACATCTCCAAATTTTGAAACGGGAAAGTGGCTGGTATGAGGTTCGTCGGGAAGATGAATCTAAAGCGTGGGTAGCGGGCTGGTTAGTTGAACGGACGCAGCCGCTATCAAAATTATCACCACTATCTGAGGCAACCGTTGTCTTGGATCCCGGCCACGGTGGTTCTGATTCAGGGGCCCTTTCAAATCATGATCAATATGAAAAGAAGTACACATTAGAGTTGGCCAAAAAGGTAGAAACTGAGTTGAAATCACATGGTACGCGCGTGATTATGACTCGTGATACAGATAAACTAGTGGCATTACCAGATATTCCAAAAATAGCAGAAATGCGCCACTCAGATATGTTTATTTCATTCCATTTTGATTCAGCTCCTGAATCAAATTCAGCCAGTGGCTATACAACTTACTATTATCATACGAAGAATGGTTCAAAGGACTTGGCTAGCGCAGTAAATACAGCGATTTCCCCTGAAATGCCTAAAAATATGCCAAATAAAGGGGTCGCTTTCGGTGATTACTTAGTCCTTCGTGACAATAAGGTGCCGGCGATTTTGATGGAAAATGGGTATATCAACTCTGATCGTGATTTTAATCACTTCAAAACCGCTCGTTTCCAACAAAAAATTGCAAATGCAATACCATATGGACTTGAACGGTACCTGGAAGAACATAAAAAATAAGCGTCGTCCGGCCAGCTAGCTCTTGACGTGCTCCGTCAGCTAGGGGATAATGATGTACAGATATATTGAACCGATGAGAAAGTAAATCTGTGATCTAATTCGACAGCGAGTGGAAGTTGGTGTAAGTTCCACGTTTTAGCCATAGAGGGACACTTTTTAGGTCGCATTGTGCGCGCAAATACCCCGTTACGGTATGTATGAGAACCAAACAAGGTGGTACCGCGCAAAAAAAGATGCGCCCTTGATGACAGTGATGAACTGTTGTCAGGGGCTTTTTTTGTCGGTGAAATTAGAAATTGAGAGGGCTTTAAAATGGCAAAACAAACATTCCAAAAACCAAAAGGAACCGCAGACTTACTACCAGGTGAGTCGCACAAGTGGCATTACGTCGAAGAAACGGCGCGACTCCTTTTTTCAGATTATCAATACCAAGAAATTCGAACACCCATTTTTGAAAATTTTGATGTGTTTGCTCGTTCAGCCGGTGACACGTCAGACGTTGTGACTAAGGAAATGTACGATTTCTATGATAAAGGGGAGCGTCACATTGCATTGCGTCCTGAAGGAACTGCTGGTGTCGTGCGGTCATTTGTCGAGAATAAGTTATACGGCCCAGAATTTGCGAAGCCCTATAAGGCATTCTATATTGGACCAATGTTCCGTTATGAGCGACCTCAAGCTGGTCGAATGCGTCAATTCCATCAGATTGGAGTTGAGGCGATTGGTTCTGAATCACCAGCGCTTGATGCTGAAACGATTGCAATGGCAGTAGACTTTTTCCAAACTCTGGGTGTGACTGAGTTGAAAGTCACAATAAATTCACTTGGCGATCAAGCATCACGTGATGCATACCGTCAGGCCTTAATTGATTATTTGACCCCATTTAAGGAAGAGCTATCATATGATTCACAGACCCGTTTGGAAAAGAATCCATTGCGTGTGCTTGACTCGAAGGATGCCAAAGATCAAACCATTGTTGAAAATGCACCATCAATTTTGGATTACCTCAGTGAAACAGCACAAGCACACTGGGATAAGGTAAAACGTTATTTGGATGCCTTAGGGATTGATTACGAAGTTGATGCAAGTACTGTACGTGGTCTTGATTACTATAATCACACTATTTTTGAAATTATGACCCAAAGTTCAACACTTGGAGAGGGATGGACGACGATTGCTGGTGGTGGACGCTATAACGGACTTGTAGAAGAGTTTGGTGGACCACAGTTGCCAGGGGTTGGATTTGGAATTGGGTTAGAACGACTAATGTTATTGCTTGATGATGCCAATGCCGTTTTGCCAGATGCGCCTGCCTTGGACGTTTATGTGGCTAATCAAGGTGAGGGAACTGACGTGGTGGCTATGCAAATGCTCCAAGCAGTACGCTCATTTGGATATAGTGCCGATCGCGATTATGAAGAACGTAAGTTAAAGGGTCAGTTTAAGGCTGCTGATCGTGAAAATGCCCACTATATGATTTTGATTGGTGATCGCGAATTAGCGGACCATGCAGCAAAATTAAAGAATTTACAGACAGGGGTTGAACAACAAATTAAGTTGACGGACCTATACACCGCCCTACCAGATTACTTGGAAATTGAAGTTGAGACAGGAGAGGAATAACATGAAACGAACGAACTATGCGGGATTAATTGATGAACAATATGAAGGACAGACGGTTGTATTAGACGGCTGGGTCCAAAAGCGACGTGATTTAGGTGGATTAATTTTTATTGATTTACGTGACCGTGAAGGCATTGCCCAACTGGCTTTCTCTGATGAGATTTCGAAAGAAGCCCTTGAAGTAGCTGAATCAGTTCGTTCAGAATACGTCCTTGAAGTCTCAGGTGTCGTTAAGAAGCGTGCTGAGGGCGCAATTAATGAACATATTCATTCAGGAAAAATTGAAGTTCAAGTAACTGATATTAAAGTCTTAGCTGAATCAAAGACCACCCCATTTTTGATTGAAGACGGGGTAGATGCTTCTGATGAAACACGTTTAAAGTATCGTTACCTTGATTTGCGTCGTCCAGAAATGCAAGAAAATTTGCGAATTCGTTCAAAGATTACGGCTGCTACGCACGAATTCTTGGATCAAGCAGGGTTCATTGATATTGAGACACCTTATTTGGCAAAGTCAACGCCGGAAGGGGCACGTGATTATTTAGTACCTTCACGGATTTATCAAGGGGCTTTCTATGCCTTGCCACAATCACCACAACTATTTAAGCAGCTTTTGATGGGGGCAGGCTTTGATCGTTACTATCAAGTTGCGCGTGCTTTCCGAGATGAGGATCTTCGTGGGGATCGTCAACCTGAATTTACGCAACTTGACTTGGAAACTTCATTCATGGATCAAGATGAAATTCGTGAATTGGTTGGTCAATGGGTTGCTTCAATTATGCAAAAGACGGTCGACTATGACCTAGATCCAACTGATATTCCAGTATTGACGTGGGAAGAATCAATGCGTCGCTATGGAACTGACAAGCCTGATATGCGTTTTGACATGGAATTGCAGGATCTTTCAGAGATGATGGCAGATTCTGACTTTGGCGTGTTCTCTGGTGCAGTTGCCAACGGTGGAATGGTTAAGGCCATTGTCGTACCTGGCGGAGCTGAACACTACTCACGTAAAGAAATCGATAAGCTAGGTAAGTATGTTGAACGTTTTGGAGCTAAGGGCTTAGCTTGGTTGAAGGTCACTGAAGAAGGGATTGCTGGACCAATTGCCAAGTTCTTTACTGAACAAGGTGAGGCAATTTTGGATGCAACGGGTGCGCATGCAGGTGATTTGATTTTGTTTGCTGCGGATAAGCCTAACGTTGTGAATCCGACTTTGGATGCGTTGCGTCGCATGACGGCCAAAGAAATGAATCTCATCGACAATCAAAAGTGGGCATTTGCTTGGATTATTGATTGGCCACTCTTTGAATATCAACCTGAGGAAGATCGTTGGATTGCAGCGCACCATCCATTCACAATGCCAAATGAGGCAGATTTGCCATTAATGGCGACCACTGAGGGGGCTCACAAAGCTCACGCACAATCTTATGATCTTGTTTTGAATGGATACGAATTAGGATCTGGATCAATTCGTATTCACCGTATGGACATTCAGCAACAGATGTTATCAGCCCTTGGCTTTACACCAGAATCTGCACAAGAAGCCTTTGGTTTCTTGTTAGAAGGAATGGAATATGGATTCCCACCTATGGGTGGAATCGCCTTGGGACTTGATCGTCTAGCTATGCTCTTGGCAGGTCGTGATAACATTCGTGATGTGATTGCTTTCCCTAAGAACTCAAAGGCGACTGAACCAATGACTGAAGCACCTACTCCTGTTTCAAAACAACAAGTTGAAGGTGACCTAGGTTTGCAGGCACCAGAATATGCTGATACCGACACACCTAATTTGGCAGAAGAATAGGGCACCTCAAGTGAGGAAGGTGAGCGAATATGACGCAGATAATGCTATATTTTGATCGACATGAATATGCGGCCCGAATTGTGGCTGCCATCATTTATGCCTTAACCTCAGCCATTGCCATTAATATTTTTTGGACTCCTGGTCATATCTATTCATCAGGATTTACCGGCTTGGCACAAATTTTAAATACGCTGGGTCTTCGATACCTACACATGAACATCTCAATTGGTTTGCTCTTGATTCTATTGAATGTCCCTGTGTTGATTTTGGGCTATCGAAAGCTGGGGTATCGGTTTACCATGTTTACGGCCTTGGCGCTTTTACTTGCTGCCATCGCCATTCGCATTGTACCGTCACCGGGTACTTGGGTTCATGATCCACTCGTATTAGCGATATTCGGTGGTGGTATTAATGGATTTGGAACGGGTTTTGCCCTTAGAACCGGTTTGTCAACAGGTGGTTTGGATATTATTGGGATCGTTGCCCGCAAAAAGTTTGGTATGCGGATGGGTGCGGTTAATTTGACCTTTAATTTCTTTATTTTGTTAACGGCGGGTTACCTTTTTGGACCGCAATATGCGCTCTATACGGGGATTTCATTAATTGTGAATGCCTATATGATTGACAATTTTTATACGCGTCAGCAAAAGCTCCAAGTAATGATTGTGACTGAACAGCCTGATCGTGTCATTGAAATGTTGCAACAGAACATCCGTCGTGGAATTACAATTGTGCATGATGCTGAGGGTGGGTATAACCATCACGAGAAAGAGATTCTCTTTACCGTAATCTCGGCATATGAACGTTATGATTTCCGGGATGCTTTGGAACAAGCCGATCCTAAAGCTTGGTCATCGACCTGGCGCATTGAACATACCACGGGTCGGTTTTATGAGCCAAAACTCTAAAAATATGTTTGACTTGTTTCAGAATTCTGGTAGAATTTAATTTGAACAAAAGTGTGCGACATTATAAGTTGAATTCTTCACACGGGAAGGGAGGGTAAACATTATGGCAAAGACTGTTGTTCGTAAGAATGAGTCTCTAGATGATGCTCTCCGTCGCTTTAAGCGTGGTGTATCAAAGGATGGTACTTTACAAGAGTACCGTAAGCGCGAATATTACATCAAGCCATCAGTACAACGTAAGTTGAAGGCTGAGGCTGCTCGTAAGCGCAAGAACAAGAAGGGACGCTAAAACGTCCTGGCCGGGCTACCTTTTGGTGGTCCGGCTTTTGTTTAGAAATTATCAAATAAAGAGGAACACAATCATGACATTATCAGAACAATTAAGTACCGATATGAAGACGGCGATGAAAGCCAAAGATAAGGAAGCACTAAGTGTTATCCGTATGTTGAAGTCTGACTTATCAAATGAACAAATTAAGCTGGGACATGATTTAACCCCTGACGAAGAATTGTCAGTGGTATCTCGTGAAATGAAGCAACACGTGGAAGAACGTGATGCCTACGTTGATGCTGGGCGTGATGACTTAGCAGAAGACTTAAACGCACAAATCGCGGTGCTTGCAAAGTACATGCCTGAACAACTTTCAGAAGATGAAGTACGTGCAATTGTACAAGAAACCATTGCTGCGGTTGGCGCAACGAGCAAGGCTGATTTGGGAAAAGTTATGGGTGCTCTTATGCCAAAGGTCAAGGGTAAGGCTGATGGAAAATTGATCAATCAATTAGTCCAAAGCGAACTCGCATAATATGATTTATCCCGGGGAATTCCATCCCCGATACATAGTTAATTAAGGTATAATATAAGTAATCTGAGCAAAAGAGGGTTATATAATTGACAAATACCATAGAACAACACTTTCAATTTGAAAATCCAGAACAAGAAATCGGTCTCGTCGGACCACAAGATGCTCATCTCAAGTTATTAGAAGAGGGCCTTGGCGTTCAAATAACGGGTATGGGAGCTCAACTAACCATTATTGGTTCAGAAGACGCTGTTGCACAAACGATTGCCGTCGTTGAAGAGCTCTGCCTGTTAATTAAAAAAGGCATCCGAATTGGACCTGCTGATATTGTTTCAGCAATGAACATGGTTCAACGCGGAACGTTGATGTATTTTGCTGATATGTATACTGAAACAATTATTCGGGATGCTAAGGGTCGGGCAATTCGCGTTAAAAACTATAATCAACGGGAGTATGTCAACGCAATCCGTCATGCAGATGTGACTTTTGGCGTTGGCCCTGCGGGAACGGGTAAAACTTATCTGGCTGTTGCTATGGCCGTTGCATCCTTAAAGCGGGGTGATGTGGAACGTTTGATTATTACCCGACCTGCAGTTGAAGCTGGTGAAAGTCTTGGATTCTTACCCGGTGACTTAAAAGAAAAGGTTGATCCGTATTTACGTCCGATCTATGATGCGCTGTTCGCCATTCTCGGTAAAGAGCATACGGAGCGTTTAATTGATCGAGAAGTGATTGAAATTGCGCCGTTGGCTTATATGCGAGGAAGAACTTTAGATAACGCCTTTATCATTTTGGATGAAGCGCAAAATACGACAACCGCGCAGATGAAGATGTTTCTAACTCGGCTTGGCTTTGGTTCAAAGATGGTGGTGAATGGGGATGTTTCTCAGATTGACTTACCACCACGCGTAAAATCAGGTCTGGTACAAGCTCAAACCATCTTACAAGATGTCCCACAAATCCAAATGATTCATTTTGACG